>NZ_JBICXW010000001.1:0-175329 GCF_043200475.1 Kitasatospora sp. NPDC048407
TCGTCGCGGTCAACAAGGACCCCGAGGCGCCGATCTTCGAACTCGTCGACTACGGCGTCGTCGGCGACCTGTTCGCCGTCCTGCCCCAGCTCACCACCCAGGTCAAGGCCGGCTGACAGCCGCCCAGCACCACCCGGAAGGGCGCGACCACCACGGTCGTGCCCTTCCGCCGTTCCCGGCCCGCGGTTGCGCCTCCCCCACCCCTATCGTCTACAGTCGCGTAGACGGTCTACTTCCCTGTAGACGCAGAGCGCCCCGGAGGCCACGCCGTGTACGCCCACTCCGCCCTGCTGGCGGTCAACCCGCTCGACGCTTCCTCCCTGCTCGCGGCATTCGGCGCGCTCGGCATCGCCGCCGTCCTGTTCGCCGAGACCGGGCTGCTGATCGGCTTCTTCCTGCCCGGCGACTCCCTGCTGTTCACGGCCGGCCTGCTCTGCACCCCCGGCCTGCACTCCGGCCCGCACCTGAACCTCGCGCAGGTCCTCGTCGCCGCCGTCGTCGGCGCCCTGGCCGGCGCCCAGGTCGGCCACCTGCTCGGCCGCAAGGGCGGCCGCGCCCTGCTGGAACGTTCCCGCAACCGCCGCCTGCACGAGGGCGCCGAGCGGGCCGAGGAACTCCTCGCCCGCTACGGCCACGCCAAGGCCATCACGCTGGCCCGCTTCGTCCCCGTGGTCCGCACCGTCCTCAACCCGCTGGCCGGCGCCCTCGGCGTCCCCACCCGCACCTTCGCCCTCTGGCAGGCCGTCGGCGGCCTGGTCTGGACCGTCGGCCTGGTCCTCGGCGGCTACGCGCTCGGCTCCACCATCCCGAACGTCGACCGCTACCTGCTCCCCGCCATCGCGGTGATCATCGCCCTCTCCCTCCTCCCGCTCGCCCTCGAGTTCCGCCGCACGCGCGCCGCCCGCCGCTGACGGACTCGTTCCGCCGCACGCACACCGCCCGCCGCTGACGGACTTCGTCAACGGCGGGCGGCGTGCGTGCTGGCCCGCTCCTCAGCGGACGACGTCGAAGACCTGCTTCTGCACGCCGTTGCGGTACACCTCGTGCTCGACCAGCGCCAGCTTCTGCGCGTCCTTGTCGGTGGCGCTGAACAGCCGCTTGCCCGCGCCGAGCAGCAGCGGGAAGACCAGCAGGTGGTACCGGTCGATCAGCCCGGCGTCGGACAGGGCCTGGCCCAGCGTGGCGCTGCCGTGGACGATGATCGGACCGCCCTCGGTCTCCTTGAGAGCGGCGACCTCGTCCAGCGAACGCAGGATGCTGATCTCGCCCCAGTTGTCGACCAGTTGGTCCTCGCCGAGGGTGCGGGAGACGACGTACTTCGGCAGCGTCCGGTAGCGGGCGAACTCCGCCATGTCCGGCCAGACCGGGCTGAACGCCTCGTAGCTGACCCGGCCCATCAGCATCGCGGTGGACTCCTCCTGCTCCCGCGACTTGATCTCGAACGCCTCGGGGATGAACTCGATGTCCTTGAACGTCCACCCGGAGTTCCGGTAACCGGGCTCACCGCCCGGGCCCTCCACGACGCCGTCGAGCGAGACAAAGGCCGTGCTGATCAGGGTGCGCATGATGGTGCTCTCCTCAGGTGTGACTGTCTTCCGTACGTGGTGCTCACTGTGTTGTTCGCGTGCTCAGGGTCGCTCGGCCAGGACGCCGGCCAGCCACTGCTGCCACCCGGCCTCGGCCGTGTCGGTGTCCGCTCCGAAGAGGTGGTGGAACATCAGCACCACTCCGGGGCTGTGGTGGAAGGTGTAGAGCCCGTCGGCGGTGCGGACCTCGAAACGCTCCTCGTCGGACCACGTCACCTCCCCGGCCAGCGCGGGCAACCCGGCCGGCTCGGCCTGCACCGGCGCCCCGAGGGCAACGCCGTCCGGCAGCGAAAGCCCACCGGCGAGCGCGGCCCGGACCTCCCGCACCGGCCGTTCGCCGGTCTGCGCCATGGCGAAGACGGGACGGCCCGTGCGGCCGGGGAAGTGCGCCAGGTACTCGCGGAGCGTGTGCAGGTGGAACGGCCAGCCGCGACACAGCACGTCGTACTCGTCCTGCCAGTCGTCGCCGAGCATGCCGCTGTGGACGACGCGCAGCACGGTGCTGCCACCCTCGCGGCCCTCGATGAGGTACTCGAAGGCCATGAACCGGCCGTCGTCGTTGGTGGCCGTCCGGGTCGCGAACCGCTTGCCGGGCTCGTACGCGGTGACCACGGCCTCCTCCCGGTGGCCGCCCACGTCCATGACGGCGGCGCCGCCTTCGCACGCTTCGACCTCGTTCCGGCCCATGAACCACGACTCGATGCCGGGACCGGTGGCGATCGCTTCCCAGACCTGTTCCGGGTCTGCGGGCAGGACGATCTCCCGCCCGATCTCAAAGGGGTGCGTCATCGGGGGTCCTCCTGCGGTGCGTCGGGCTGTCGACTGGGGTCGGGGCGGGAATCTGGTGCAGGCCGACGACCACCCGGTGCCTCCGCCCCTGCGGCGCCGATTCGTCGTGGTAGCGGCTGACCAGCCCGGCCACGCTCTGGGCCAGCTCCTCGGCGAACGCCGCCCGATCGGCCGCGGACGCGAACCGCACCTCGGCATCGATCCCGAAGCTCGCCACCCGCTGCTTGGCCCGCGCCGCACCCGTCAGCAACGACCCGACCTCCTGCACCAGCCGGGCCCCCAGCGCCAGCAGCCACCGGGCGGAAAGCTGGTCGGGCGACCGCGAGGGATCCGGGCTGACCGCCGCCAGCGCACTGGGCGAGATCACGTACGAAGCGGCCGTCGCGCGGAACACCCGCTCGGTGACATTGCCCTTGCGCCGCTCCTCCGCCAGCTCGACCAGCCCGTGCCGCTCCAGCTCCTTCAGGTGGTAGTTGACCTTCTGCCTGGGCAACTCCAACCGCCCCGCCAGCATGGCCGCCGAACCGGGCTCCGCCAGAGCGGCGAGAATCCGGGACCGTATCGGGTCCAAGGACGACTCGGCCGCGCCGGGCTCTTCGATCACAGCAACGTCCAGCACCTCTCCACCCTCCGTTACCGGGCTCCCGGTGTCCCCCGGGAGTGACTCCAGGTTCCCGCCGAACAGGAAACCTGTCAAGACAAAAAAATTTGTCGGTGCGCCCCGCACAGCAGAAAGGGCCCCCGGCGTCATGCCGGGAGCCCAAGCTGCGCGAGGTACCGCGGTCAGGTCGCCGCGGGCTCACCAACCGCAGCAGGACGGCGCGCCAGGGCGTCCGACACCTTCGCGGTGGCGTACAGCGAGACCCCGAGGGCCACCACCAGCGCGGCGCCGGCAGCGAAGATGCTGCCGTCGGAGACCGCCTTCGCACCGCCGGCCTCACTGCGGGCGGACCCGGCGATGAACGGCAGCACCACCAGCACCGCGACACCGAGAACGACCTCGCCCCAGACCACCTTCGGGAAGTGCCGCAGCGTCAGGTGGAACAGCGAGGTGGAGTCGTCCGCACGCCGGGCCCGCTCGATCCGCGGCATCAGCCAGAACTGGTTGAACGCGCCGGCCGTGACCAGCCCCAGCACCAGGAAGATCTTGACCAACAGGGCGATGCCGTAGCCGGTGGTCCACAGCTGGGGGACGGCGCCGACGTGCTTCCAGGTGATCCACAGCCCGGAAATGGTGACCACCCCGACACACACCATCGCCACCAGACTGAACCGCCGCCAAATGTCGGCCCACAACAGGCCCGCACCCTCACCGAGCCGACCGCGAACGCCCGCGAGGGCCACCAGCAGCGCCAGGCCGCCGAGCCACACGACCCCGGAAACGATATGGAGCTGCGAGAACACCGGGTCGAGCCAGCGGTCGAGTTCCGCGGGCACGGTCGCCGGTATGCCCGCGATCAGAGTGACCGCGAGAGCGGCCGGCAGAGCAGCGAGGGCAAGACGGTCGAGGTGGCGGCGCACCGCCGGGACGAACAGCGCGATCAGCGCGACGGCGGTGGCGACGAGCACGACGTTCTGCAGCACGTAGATCGTGCCCTGCGCGATCCAAGCCCCCTTGGCAGCAGGGGCATTGAGGAAGTCCGCGATCCGGCCGGGAGCCATGGCGTCACCAAAGGGCATCCCCTTCCCGGCCCGGGCAACGCGCGCCACCAACTGGAAGTACCCGGCAACCAACAGAACAACGCCCGCCCACCCCAGGTACCCGGCCGACCGCCTGCGCAGCGCGGCAGCGTCCGCGGGCGCGGTGCTCTCGGCCCTGAGCGCCGGGCGAACGGCGGCGACGTAGGTGACAACGCTGCCGATCGCGCCGCTCAGGCCGACGAAGTAGCCGGTTTTGGTGAGGACCCGCCAGATTTCAGGCGTGGCGTATTCGGCCGTCTTGGCGGCCAGCAGCAAATTCATCATTAGGTTAGCCTAACCTCAGATAGGCCAGCCTGTCCTAATCCTGATTCCGATCTGTCGTTTACCCCTTGGGGGCTGCCCGTCACGGACATCGAAGCGTTCTGGCGCGCGCTCGACGCCGCCCGAGGCAGTAGCAAGCCGCTCGACATCGGCGTCGGCGACCACCTGTCGGTCCTACCCAACCGATCACCGCACGTCGATCCGCCGCTCATCGGGGGCTTCGCGCCCACAACGAACACCAAGGGCTGTTCCGAGGCCAGAACTCACGTCAATGCCTGGCTTGCCTCGTCGACTGGGCCCGGGGCGGTGAGTCCGCATCAGCTCCGCCCCCCAACCGCACCCCCCACGCCGAGCTATGATCGCCCGTCAACCGCCCGACCGCCCAGGGGGAAACCATGCCGCCGCCAACCGCAGCGACCACGAGCTTCGACGCCAACGAGCGCACCGCCTGGGCCGGACGGGCCGACGCCTACGCCGCGACCTTCGGCCGGCTCTGCGCGCACACCGCGCCGAAGCTCCTGGACGCCGCCGAAGTGTCCACCGGCACCCGGCTGTTGGACGTGGGCGCCGGGCCAGGGACCGTCGCCGCAGCCGACTGCGCCCGGGGTGCGGAGGTGACCGCCGTGGACGCCGAGCCGAGCATGCTCGAACTCGCCCGCCGCAACGCGCCGTCCGCGCGCCTCGAGCTTGCCACGCTGCCCGAACTCCCCTACCTGGACGCCGAATTCGACGCGGTGGTGGCCAACTTCGTGCTCAACCACGTCGGCCGGCCGCTGCTCGCCCTGGCCGAACTCCGTCGCGTCCTGCGACCCGGCGGCCGCCTGGCCCTGACCATCTGGTCCGGGTCACCGGGCTCGGGCCAGACGCTGATCCCGCAGGCCCTCCAGGCCGCCGGCGCCGTCCGGCCGCCGCACCTGGGCCCGCTCGACCCGGCCGACGACTTCCCCCGGACGGCCTGGCCGCGCTCCTCACCACCGCCGGCCTCCAGCACGCCACCTGCCGCACCCTCACGTGGGACCACCGCACCACCGCCGACGACTGGTGGGCCGGCCCGGCCTCCGGCGTCGCCACCATCGGCCTCACCCTGCTCGCCCAAACCCCCGAAACCCAGTCCGAGGCCCACCGCCACTACCACCGCCTCGCCGACGCCTTCCGCACCCCGGACGGCACCCTCGCCCTCCCCCACGCGGCACTCCTCGCCACGGCCACCCGCTGACGCCGCCACGGAACACCCACCGACGCCCCAGCACAACTACGCCACTCAGCCCGAGCGATCGTCCTCGACGAACACGACCGCGTCCTGCTGCGCCGCCACGCCGAACCAGCACTGCCCGGCGGCCGCTGAGCCCGCGCCGCTCACCAATCGCGCGGCGCGACCAGTTCCTCCCGGTCCGCACCGGCGAAGCCGTACGCCGCCGCCACGAACGCGAGATCCGCGCCGATCGCCTCCCGGGCGACCGTCTCGATCTCGCTGCCGGCGTCCTCCATCGCCTCGCCGAGGCGGTTGAACTCCTCCGTCGCGGCGTGCGTCAGAGCGTACAACTCCGGTAGTACGGACGGGCGTTCGAACTCGATCCGTTCGCACAGCGCGCGCAGCACCGCGCGGCCGCGTTCGACCAGGTGGGCGGGGTAGTACGGGTCCCCGGCCATGTCGCGCAGGAACTCGTGGCCCGCCACCTGCTCGTTTCGAATCACCATTCGGCCGCTCCGTCCGCTCGGGGGATGCTGCGCAGGATCATCCCGCCGAGCACTGACAGACCGCTCAGCTCGCGGGGACGGCCCCACCGAGGAGTTCGTCGATCTCGCGGCGCGGGGTGGCCGCGCCCCGGGGGCCGTAGCCGATGCGGAGGAGTACCTGGACGGTGCCGATGCCCGCTTCGGGGTTGCGCAGCCGCCAGCGGGTCTCGGGGAGTTCGACGGCCTGGTGGAGGACGGAGACCCGGACGCCGTGCGCGGTGGCCACCAGCCAGACGCGTTCCATGGCCTGGCCGGCCCGCAGCCAGTCGGCTGCCGTGTCGCCGCGGGTGGCGATGGTGACCAACTGCGGGAGCGCCTCGAAGCGTTGCGAGCGGGTGGGGCGTCCGGTGAAGTCCCGCACGGGGACGTGCGCTTCGTGGTCCTGCGGGCCGAGCGCGGAGACCGGGATGCCGTCCGCCGAAGGTTCGTCGCGCAGCCAGCTCCCGGTCTCGGCAAGGCGGGCGGCGTCGGCGACGATCCGGGCCTCGGCCTCGGCGGTGAGTGCCAGGACCCGGCGCGCCTCGGACTCCTCCAGCGCCTCGAGGACGGTGTCCTCGGCGGCGGCGGCCGCGATCAGTTCACCGATCACCGTCTCGGGGACGTCGCGATTGTTGAACGGTTCACGGCTGGAGTGCCGCAGCGCGATCGCCTCCGCCAACTCGGCCGTCTCGTCGGGGACTCCGCGCGGGCCGAAGTGCACCACCGCGACCGGGGAGTCGGCCCCGAACGGGCCGGGCATCAGTTCCAGCTCGTCCACGGGCAGGCCCTGCCGGGCGGCCGCGACCCGCAGGTTGAACAGGGCCGCGCCGACGGACAGCAACATGCCGCGGCCGTCGGGGTCCGCCACCGGGACGGCCCGGTCCGGGTCGGCGAAGACCAGGACTCCGTGGCCGTCGTCGGCGGGCCGGAACTGCCAGGGCTGGGAGTTGTGCAACGAGGGCGCGGCTCCGGCCGCCGCCACCAGCACCCGGAGTTCCTGCACGCTCAGTGCCGCCCCGGGACCGCCCCTCGTGCCAATCGTCGACTCGACCATCGCGGATCACTCCTCGCCGCATCCTCGTCGCGTTCCACGTGCCTCTTTATCTTGAGCGTGCGCCTCGGATCGGCCGCGCCGGTAGGGCCCAAAGGCCCCCTCCGGACGACGTCCGTCCCTTCTCCCCAGCCGAGACGACCGACACGACCGAGACGACCGAGACGACCGAGACGACCGAAACGGCCGAGCCCCCCGAACCGGCACTCACGCGGACGCGGTACGCCGCACGAACACCTCCAGCCGCGCCGACTCCAGCGCCGTCGCCACCGCGCCCATCAGCACCGCGTCCTCGCCGAGCGTGCTCGCCACCACCCGGGGTCTCAGCGCGCAGCTGCGGTGCAGCGCCTCCTCCAGTGGCGGCAGCAGCAGGTCCGCGCTGCGGCCGACACCGCCGCCCAGCACGACCAGTTCCGGATCGGCGACGGCGGCCACCACGGCGACCGCGAAGGCGAGTTGCTGCGCCTGCCGGTCGATCGCCGCCCGCGCGGCCGGATCGCCGGACCGGGCCGCCTCGCACACCTCTTCGGCGGTGGTCGCACTGGTCAGCCCGAGCCGCCACGCCTCGCCGACCACGGCGTCCGCCGCCACCACCTCCTCCAGCCGGACATCCTGACGTCCCGTCAATTCATCTGACACGCACGGCATTTGCAGCATGCCGATCTCACCGGCCGCGCCGTGCGCCCCGGTCCACAGTTCGCCGTCGCGCACCAGGCCGACGCCGACGCCCGTCCCGACCAGCAGGTAGGCGAAGACGGAACTGCCCGCCCCCGCACCGTAGGTGTACTCGCCGAGCGCGGCGAGGTTGGCGTCGTTGGCGACGTGCACCTGCATGCCGAGGCCGTCCGCGATCCGGTCGACCAGTCCCGGCCGCGCCCAGCCGGGCAGGTGCGGGGCGTGCCGCATCATCCGCAGCCGCTCGTCCCACACACCGGGACTACCGATCACCGCGCGCACCACCCCGTCCGCCGGACAGCCCACAGCGCCGCCGGCACCGTCCGCCAGCCCCGCATCGGAGAGCGTCTCCTGAGCGGTGGCGACCAGCGCGTCCGCGACGGCGGGGCCGGAACGGCCGCGGTTGGGGACGTCCCGGCGGGCCACCACCCGGCCCGACAGGTCGGCGACGGCCACCCGGAGGCGGGCTCGGCCGACGTCCATCCCGAGCACGTACCCGGCGCCGGCGTCGGCCCGGTACAGGACGGCGGTGCGGCCCCGGTCGGGCGCCAAGGTGCCCGCCTCCCGGACCAGCCCGGCCGTCTCCAGCGAACCCAGCGCGGCCGACACGGTCGGCTTCGACAGGCCGGTGTCGCGGGCGAGTTGCGCCCGCGAGGACGGGCCGCCGGTGCGCAGCAGCTCCAGCAGCAGCCACTCGTTGTTGCTGCGCAGCCGCTGCCGGTTCCACGGGGCCGGCTCCGGCGCCGGGCCTGCGGACCGCGGCCGCACGACGGGTCTCGCTTGCGGGTGGGTCACGGTTCCTCTTCTCCGGTCGGGACAGTCCGCCCGCCCCCGCCGGCAACACCGCCTCAGACACACTCTCGTCCACGTCCAGGTCGTCACACCCGCGCCGGCCCCGGAAATCGGCACCGACACGCCCCGCCCGCCCCGGCCCGCTCCCGGTTCCTGCGGCACCGCGATGGTACCCACCGGAACCGTCAGCTGACGTACCGTACAGATCATGGAATTCCGTCACCTGGGCCGCAGCGGCCTGATCGTCAGTGAAATCGCCTACGGCAACTGGCTCACCCACGGCTCGCAGGTCGAGGAGGACACCGCGGCCGCGTGCATCCGCGCCGCCCTCGACGCGGGCATCACCACCTTCGACACCGCCGACGTGTACGCGGAGACCCGCGCCGAGGCGGTCATGGGCCGCGCCCTCAAGGGCGAGCGCCGCGAAGGGCTGGAGATCCTCACCAAGGTGTTCTGGCCGACCGGGCCCGGCCGCAACGACAGCGGGCTCGGCCGCAAGCACATCATGGAGTCGATCAACGGCTCGCTGCGCCGCCTGCAGACCGACTACGTGGACGTGTACCAGGCGCACCGCTTCGACCCGTCCACGCCGCTCGAGGAGACCATGGAGGCGTTCGCCGACGTGGTCCGCTCCGGCAAGGCCCTGTACATCGGCGTCTCCGAGTGGACGGCCGACCAGATCCGGGCCGGGCACGCGCTGGCCCGCGAGCTGCGCATCCCGTTCGTCTCCAACCAGCCCCAGTACAGCGCGCTGTGGCGGGTCATCGAGGGTGAAGTCGTCCCGGTGTCCGAGGAGTTGGGCCTCGGCCAGGTGGTCTGGTCGCCGATCGCGCAGGGCGTCCTCACCGGCAAGTACCAGCCGGGCGCCGCCCCGCCGGCCGGCTCCCGCGCCACCGACGAGAAGGGCGGCGCGAACTTCGTCGCCCGCTGGCTGCGCGACGACGTCCTCGAGCGCGTCCAGCTGCTGCGCCCGCTCGCCGACCAGGCGGGGCTGTCGCTCGCCCAGCTGGCCGTCGCCTGGGTGCTGCAGAACCCCAACGTGTCCGCGGCGATCATCGGCGCCTCCCGGCCCGAGCAGGTCACCGAGAACGTCAAGGCCGCCGGCGTGAAGCTGGAGCCGGAACTGCTCGCCCGGATGGACGAAATCCTCGCCCCCGTCGCCCAGTTCGACCCCGCGAAGACCGCCGAGAACGCCCCCAAGGCCCGCCCCTGACGCCACGCCCGGGCCGGCGCCCGCACCACCGATCCGCGGCACCGGCCCGGGCCCGACAACTCCCCCACCCACTAAGGCTCGAGCGAATCGCCCACGTCAACCTCCTTAGGTGACCCGCCTGTTGACGTAAGTTCCTGCTGCGCCCAGATGGTCTTGCCGCGCCGGCCGATCCTGGTGCCCCAACGCTGCGCCAGATGACCGATGATGAACAGTCCGCGACCGCCCTCGTCGGTGCTCTTCGCCCGCCGCATGTGCGGGGTGCTGGCCGCGCTGTCCGACACCTCGCAGATCAGGCCCCGGTCGTGGATCAGCCGCAGCCGGATCGGCGGCTCCCCGTAGCGGATCGCGTTGGTCACCAGTTCGCTGACGATCAGGTCGGTGGCGAACTCCAGCTCCCCCAACTCCCAGGCGGCGAGCTGGTGTTCGGCCAGCCGCCGGGCGGTGCGCACCACCGCCGGGTCGCCCGGCAGCGTCCACACCGCGACCCGCTCGTCCGGCAGCGCCCGGGTGCGGGCCAGCAGCAGCACGGCGTCCTCGCGCTGCCGTTCGGGCAGCAGCGCGTACACCACCCGGTCGCACAGGTCGTGCAGTTGTTCCTCGCCGGGCCGCGCCAGCACCCGCTCCAGCACCGCCCGCCGCGTGCCCGGTTCGCCCCCCGGTGTGCCGTCCTCGTCCGCGCTCCGGGCCCGGCCGGACATCAACCCCTCGGTGTAGAGGGCCAGTACGCAGCCCTCGTCCAGCTCGGTGGTGGTCGTCTCGTAGCAGCAGTCGCCCCAGCCCAGCGGCGGCCCGGGTTCGACCTCGAACGGCAGCGGGGCGCCGTCGGGGCCGACCAGCACCGGCGCGGGGTGGCCGGCGGAGGCAGCGGTGCAGGTCCGGGCGATCGGGTCGTACACCAGGTACAGGCAGGACGCGAGGCCGTCGGGCAGCCGGTCCGCGCCGGGCGGGAGGCTGCCGCGCTGCTCGTCGGTCAGCACCCGCGCGGCTTCGTCCAGGCGCACCAGCAGCTCGTCCGGCGCCAGGTCCTGCACGGCCAAGGTGCCTAGTGCGGTGCGGAGTTGGCCCATCAGGGCGGCTGCCTCGATGCCGGTTCCGGTGATGCTGCCGATCGCCAGCCCGACCCGGGCGGCGGACAGCGGGATGATGTCGTACCAGTCGCCGCCGGGGCCGACCACTCCCGGGAGGTAGACCTGCGCGGTCTCCACGGCGCTCAGTTCGGCCGGTTCCCTGGGCAGGAGTTGGCGTTGCAGGGTGGTGGCGATGGTGCGTTCGCGGGCGTAGCTGCGGGCCTTGTCGATGGACAGGGCGCCGCGGGAGGCGAGTTCGACGGCGAGGTCCAGGTCGGCCTGTTCGAAGGGGGCGGGCCGCCGGTTCCGGTACAGGGCGAGCAGGCCGAGCACGGTGTCGTGCGCCATCAGCGGCGCGACGATCATCGAGTGCACGCCGAGGCCGGTCAGCCGGCGTCCGCGCGCGGGGTCGGCGGACAGCCAGTCCTCGTCGCCGCCCAGTCCGCGCACCAGTCGCGCCCGCCCGTCGTCCAGCGCCTGGCTGTAGGGGGTGGGCGCGCCGTAGGTGGACAGTTCGCCGTGCGGGATCGGGCCCAGCTCGCCGGGCGTGTGGACGGCCCGGTAGGCGGCGCGGCGCAGCGGGGCGGCGGGGTCGGCGGGTCCGGCGCGGGTGGGCAGGCCGCGCAGGGGTTCGTCGAGCAGGTCGACGGTGGCGATGTCGGCGAGGCGGGGCACGGCGACGTCGGCGAGTTCCTCGGCGGAGCCGATGGCGTCCAGGGAGGCGCCGAGTTGGCGGTGTGCGGTGTGCAGGATGTCGAGGCGGTCGAGGGCGGCCTGGCGTTCGGTGACGTCCTGGATGGCGGCGACCAGGTAGCGGCGGCCGGTGTCGGACTCGATCGGGAAGAACGAGACGGCGCCGACGATGTCGCGGCGGGGTTCGTCGGGGGTGCGGCCGCGGACCAGGTGTTCGCGGATCCAGTCGCCGTCCTGGAGGGCCTGGCGGGCGAGTGTTTCGAGTTCGGCGTCGTCGAAGCCGGGCCCGAGGTCGCCGACCCAGCGGCCGCCGTTGCCGGGGTCGGGGCGGGTGGCTGCGCCGTGGGCGGTGTAGTGGGCGGCGGCGTTGTGGCGTACCAGCCGCAGGTCCTGGTCGAGCAGGTAGAGCCCGACCGGGGCCTGGCTGAACAGGGCGTCGAGCAGTGCCGCGTCCTCGCTCTCGCCGCCGTCGCCGGTGCTGTCCATGCCGTCCCTCCTCTCCGGGTCGCGGCTGTCCCTGCCGCCCCGGCCCGCCGCGCTCATCGTGGCCGGTCCGCGGTGCCGGCGAGCGTGGTGGGCCGGAAGGCGATCAGGGCGATGTCGTCGCGGACGTCGGCGACCCGTCCGGCCAGGTACTCGCACAGGTCGTCGAGCGGGCGGTGGCGGGCGTCGGCGGCGGCCCGGCAGAGGCGGGCGATGCCGTCACCGAGGTCTTCGCCGGGGACTTCGACCAGGCCGTCGGTGTAGAACAGCAGGGTCTCGCCGGGGCCCAGCGGGTCGTGGTGGGTGACCCGGGGGCGGCGCGGGTCGACGCACAGCGGGAGGTCGGCGTCCTCGCCGGTCAGCAGCCGGGGCGGGCCGGTGACGGGGATCAGGACGGGCGGCGGGTGCCCGGCGTTGGTCCACTCGACCTCCCAGGCGCCGTCGGCGCCGTGCCGGGTGAGGCGGGCGTGCACGGCGGTGACGAAGCTGCCGACGCCCAGCCCTTCGGCGGCGGTGTCGAGTTCGCGCAGCGTGTCGGCGGGGGTGTGGCCGTGCGGGCGGGTGAAGGCGATGGAGCGCAGCATGGCGCGCAGTTGGCCCATGACGGTGGCGGCGGCGAGGTCGTGGCCGGCGACGTCGCCGATGGTCATGGCGAGTGCGCCGTCGGGGAGGGTGAACGCGTCGTACCAGTCGCCGCCGACTTCGGCGTTGCGGCTGCCGGGGCGGTAGCGGCCGGCGAGGGCGGCGCCGCCGACGGTGGGCGGGGTGGTGAGCATGGCGCGTTGCAGGACGACGGCGGTGTGCCGGGCGCGTTGCAGGGCGAGGGCCTGGCGCAGCGGGGCCTGGGCGCGTTGCAGGACTTCCCGCTGGAGGTCGATGTCGGCGGGTCCGGGCGGGGGTGCGCCTTCGCAGTCGGCGGTGGCGGCGAGGGCGACGACGGCGCCGTCGACGACGATGGGCAGCAGGGTGAGGCTGGTGGCGTGGGCGCGTTCCAGCCAGCGGGCGGAGATTTCGGGGATGCTGCCGCGGGGGACGTTGCCGTCGGCGAATTCGAGCACGATGGGGGTGCGGTCGGAAACCGCTTTCCGGGCGCGTGCGCCGAGGGTGTAGGTCTGCCGGTTGATGGGTGGCAGCGGGGGCAGTCCGGGGCGGGCGACGGAGGCGATCCGGGTGGCGACGACGTCTCCGCCGGCGGCGTCGGGTTCGCGCAGCAGGTAGACGGCGCACACGTCGGTGAGTTCGGGGACGAGGGTGGCGGCGAGCGCGGCGAAGGCGTCGTCGGCGCGTTCGGCCTCGGTGACGGCGCCGGCCCGGGCGAGCAGCCGTTCGCGCAGCCGGTTGCGCCACTGGTCCTCGATGTCGCTGGTGGTGCCGATCCATTCGGCGGGTCCGTCGTCGCGGACGATGGGGACGGCGCGGGCCCGGACGTGCCGGTAGCCGCCGTCGGCGCCGCGTACCCGGAAGACGTGCTCGAAGGCGGTGGGCAGTTCGCGGGCGGCGGCGGCCCAGTGGGTGGCGAGCCGGTCGCGGTCCTGGGGGTGGACGACGTCCAGCCAGCGGTTGCCGGCCGTTTCGGGGAAGGGCCGGCCGGTGAGGGCCTCCCAGCCGGGGACGAGTTCGTCGGCGGTGCCGTCGGCGTGCACCAGCCACACCATCTGGGAGGTGGCGGCCATCAGTGCCTCGTAGCGCCGCAGTGCCTGCAGCCGTTCGACGGAGAGGCGTTCGGTCTCCAGGGCGGAGTGCAGTTCGGCGGTGGTGTCGATGGCGGCGGTGAGGATGCCGGGGCCGGACGGGGTACCGGCGGGTGAGCAGGAGTAGACGAAGTGCCGGTGGACGGTCCCGCCGTCCGGGCAGGCGAGGGTGCGCGGCGCGGTGACCTGCCGGGCGGTGCCGTCGCTGAGGACGGCGTCGAGGGTGGCGACGAAGCGTTCGGCGCCCGGCTCCGTGAACACCTCGCGGGCCGGGTCGCCGAGCTGCCGGTCGCCGAACAGGTCGCGGAACGCGTCGTTGACGTACACCAGTCGGTGGTCGGTCCCCGCGGTCAGCGCGATCGCCACGATGGCGCGGTCGAACACCTCGGGTGTCAGTGGCGTGTCCGGCACCGCGCCGGCCTCCTCCCGCCCGCCTGCCGGCGGGGTCTCTGGCTTGCGGGGTCTGCGGCACTCAGGCGAGCAACTTGGCTTTCGCCGCGCGGAATTCGTCCTCGGAGATGGCGCCGCTGTTCTTCAGGTCGGCGAGCCGGGCGAGTTCGTCCACGTGCCGGGGCCCGGCGTTCTGCTGCTCGGTGCCGGCGGCTTTGCGGATGTAGTCCTGGAACTCGCCCTCCGCCTGTGCGGCGAGCGCCCGGTCGCGACTGCCCATGGAGTTGCCGCGGGCGATCAGGTAGGCCAGTACGCCGATGTAGGGCAGCAGGATGACGAGGGCGGTCCAGCCGGCCTTGCCCCAGCCGCTCAGGTCGTGGCTGCGGAAGATGTCGGTGATCACCTTGAACAGCAGGAAGAACCAGAGGATCCAGAGGAACAGCCACAACATCGTCCAGAACAGGTTGAGCGCCGGGTAATTGTCCATCGTGGGCTCCCTTCCACAGGTCCTTTCGAGAGGTATCACCACATTCCGGGCGCCGCATGTCAGCGCTCCGCCGCCGGGTGCGCTCAGCGGTCGCCCGGCGAGATCCGCCAGGCGAGCAGGACCACCAGGAAGGACGCGGCGCTGAAGCCGGTGGACCACCATGCGGTGGCGACCTCACCGCGCATCCAGGCGTTGGTGGCGACGGTGAGTGCCCACAGTTGGCCGATGACGACGGTGATGCCGAGGGCGACGCGGGCGGAGAGGATCGCGGAGCGTTCCGGTTGCTGGTCGGTGCCCGCGCCGGGGCCGGGTCCGGTGGCGGTGACCCGGGCATCGGCGTAGCCGGAGGTCGGCCGGAGCTGCGGATAGCGTTCATGGACGGGCCGGTTGAGGCGCGGCTCGTCACTGCCGGGGTGGTAGCCCTCCGGGAAGTGGCCCTCGCTCACCACTCGCCCCGTGCTTCGACCTGATACATCGTCAACTCTCTCTCGTTCATGGTCATTTGCCGCTCGCCCTGCCCAGGCACCCGGCGGCGTCGGCCAGTGCCGGGTTGCGGTCGCGCAGGCCCCGGCACAGGCCCGCCTGCTCGTCCTCGCCGGAGCGGGCGGTGCCGATCGCCCACACCGCGCCCTGGGCGTCCTCGACCATGACCACCTTGGGCAGCGGCCGGGGTGGCGGGCCGGCCGTCACCGCGCCGGTGCGGGCGTCGAACTTCCCTTCGTGGCACGGGCAGTAGAGGTCTCCGTCGGTGCCCTGGTCGCGTCGCCAGAGGACGCCGCAGGCGAGGTGGGTGCAGATGGTGGAGTAGCCGACGACGGTGCCGTCGGGCAGTCGGATCGCCATCGCCCGGTCGTCCTCGCCGGGGTACTCGAAGCTGACCGCCTGCCCGCGTTCGAGCCGGTCGGCGACCTTCAGCGGGGCGGCGATGCCGTCGCCGTGCCGGTGCAGCGCGCCGGCCGAGACGGCGGCGGAGCCGACCACCAGGCCGCCGGAGACGGTGGCGACGATCCGCAGGTAGTCGCGGCGGGTGGTGAGCGAGTCGGCGCTGATCCGCTCGCGCAGCGCGTCCTGCTCGGCCTGGTGGGCGTCCTCGGGTCCGCCCGGCCCGGACGGGCCGACGGGGCTGATCACGCCATCGCTCCGTTCCCGGGCGTGGGCCGCCCGTTGACCTCGATCAGGTTCAGCGTCCCGCCGGGGACGGGTGCCCGGCGCTCCGGCGGGACGACCATGGCGACGCCGGTGGAGACGGTGGTGGCGCCGAACACGAACTCGGTGGAGACCTCCACGCCGGGCCGTTCCGCCTGCAACTCCTCGGCGGTGCCGTAGAACAGCGCGCCGGTCGGGCAGACGGTGGCGCACATCGGGGCCAGGCCGTACGAGGTGCGGTCGTAGCACAGGTTGCACTTCATCTGGAGCTTCGCCGCCAGGTCGATCTTGGGCACACCGAACGGGCAGGCGTTGACGCAGTTCGCGCAGCCGATGCACCGGGTCGGGTCGGCTTCGTGGACGACTCCGTCCGCGGTGATCAGGATCGCCTCGGCGGGGCAGACCTCGGCGCAGGGGGCGACCGGGTCCTCGCAGTGCATGCAGACGGTGGGCAGCGAGGCGACGGTGTGGCCCTCGTCGGTGTAGTCGAGGTGGATCATCGTCTTGCCGCGGTGCGAGTCGCATTCGCGGCAGGCCGACACGCAGGCCTGGCAGCCGATGCAGCGGCCGGGGTCGATGAAGATGGTGCGTCCCAGCATGGTGGTTCAGCCCCTCTCTCCGGTGCCGCGGCCCTGCGGCGAGGTCGGCGGGAGCGGGTCGGTGCGCGACACCTGGGCCTCCGGGTACGCCTCGCGGCCCGGCGGGGCGGGCGGCGCGGGCACCGGCTCGACGGTGCGGGCGCGTTCGATCCGTACCGCGCACACCTTGTACTCGGGGATCTTCGACCGCGGGTCGAGGGCGTCGATGGTCAGCTGGTTGGCGGCCACCGGGTACGGCCAGTGGTACGGCACGAACACGTGATCGGGCCGGATCGCCTCGGTGACCAGGGCCGGGAGCACCGCGCTGCCGCGCCGGGTGATCACCCGCACCGGCTCGCCGTTGCGGAATCCCTGCGACGGGTGCACCTCCACCCACGGCCTCGGCGTCTGCTCGACCAGCGCGCCCAGCCGCCGGGTCTGGTTGCCCGACAGGTAGTGCGCGACGGTGCGGCCGGTGGTCAGCGTCATCGGGAAGTCGTCGTCGTACGGGTCGGCGGGCGGGTGCCACTCGACCACCTGGAGGTGGATCCTCCCGTCCGGGTGGTAGCTCTTGCCGTCCTCGAACAGCCTTGGCGTTCCCGGGTGTTCGATGCCCGGGCAGGGCCACACCAGGCCGCCGGTCCGCTCCAGCCGGTCGTAGGTGATGCCGTAGTAGTCGATCACCGTGCCGGCCGAGGCGCGGCGCAGCTCGTCGAAGACCTCGCGCGAGTCCTCGAAGGCGAACTTGCTTCCCACGCCCAGGCGTCGGGCGAGTTCGCACATCACCCAGGTGTCGGTGCGCACGCCCTCGGGGGGCTCCTGGGCCTTGTTGTGCTTGACGACGCGGGCCTCGGCGTTCGCCATCACGCCCTCGTCCTCGGCCCAACTGGTGACGGGGAAGACCACGTGCGCGTTGGCGGCGGTCTCGGACAGGAAGAAGTCGAACTGGGCGTGGAACTCCAGCTTGTCGTAACCGTCCTTCACCACCGCGTAGTTGGGCAGCGAGACGAACGGGTTGTTGCAGACGCCGATCAGGCCGCGGATCTCCTGGCGCTGCATCTGCCAGACCATTTCCGTCATCGACGTTCCGGCGGGCGGGAGTTCGGACTCCTCGATGCCCCAGATCGCGGCGATCTGCCGGCGGTGCGCCGGGTCGTTGATGGAACGGCCGCCGGGCAGCAGGTCGGACTTCTGGCCGTGCTCGCGGCCGCCCTGCCCGTTGCCCTGACCGGTCAGTGTGCCGTAACCGGCGCCCGGGCGGCCCAGATTGCCGGTCGCGGTGCACAGGTTAATGACGGTCAGGCAGTTCTCCACGCCCTGGGTGTGGTGCTCGATGCCGCGCGCGTGCCAGCCCATCGCCCGCCGCGCCCGGCCGAACGCCCTTGCCACCTGGACGACTTGCTCGGCAGGGACGCCGCAGATCTCGGCGGCCCGGCTCGGCGGGTACTCCTTGACGGTGGCCTTGACCTCCTCCCAGCCGGTGGTGTTCGCCGCCAGGAACGCCTCGTCGGTCAGCCCCTCCTCGACGATCACGTGCAGCACCGCGTTGAAAAAGGCCGCGTCCGTACCGGACTTGAGCGCCACGTGGATGTCGGCGGTGCGGGCGACGGCGGTCTCCCGCGGGTCGACCACGATCAGCGTCGCGCCGCGGTCGCGGGCGCCCCACACGTACTGGGTCAGCACCGGGAAACACTCGCCGACATTCGCCCCGACCAGCAGCAGGCACTCGGTCTGCAGGATGTCGGCGAACGGGTTGGCCGCCCGGTCGATGCCGAACGCCAGCTTGTTTGCGCCCGCGGCGCTCACCATGCACAGCCGGCCGTTGTAGTCCACGTGCCGGGTCTTCAGCGCGACCCGCGCGAACTTGCCCACCAGGTAGGTCTTTTCGGAGAACAGGCTGGCCCCGCCGAGCATCCCGAAGGCGTCCCGGCCGTGCTCGCGCTGGATCCGGTTGATCTGCTCCACCGTGAAGTCCAGCGCCTCGTCCCAACTCACCTCCCGCAGCGGCTGGTTGCGGTCCCGGCGGAGCAGCGGGGCGGTCAGCCGGTCCGGGTGGTTGACCTGCTGGTAGGCGTTGATTCCCTTGGGGCACAGGCGCATTCGGTTGATGTCGTGGTTGCGCGGCTCCACCCCGAACACCTTGCCGTGCCCGTCCACCCGCAGGTACATCCCGCACTGCACGCCGCAGAAGCAGCAGTGCGTGGGAACGAGGGTCTGCTCGCCCTGGTCGGCCCGCCACGCGGCGGCGGGCAGGCCGCCCGCGTCACGGAAGTTGCGCGTCCCGAGCGGGGCGACACTCGGGTCCAACGGGACGTGCTCGGCGGTCACTTGAACCCTCCCATGACGGCGGCGCTCACTTGAACCCTCGCTCGATGCCGGCGCTCACTCGAAGCCTCGCTCGATGCCGGCGCTCACTTGAAGCCTCGCTCGATGCCGGCGCTCACTTGAACCCTCGCTCGATGCCGGCGCTCACTTGAACCCTCGCTTGACGGTCGACAGGTAGGCGGTGCCGCGCAGCACCCGCTTGCAGCGCGGGCAGTACTCGGCCCACTCGTCGAAGCCGAGCCGCAGGTCGCGCATCGTGGCGCGCAGGTTGTCGACGGCGGCGACGGTGTCGATCGGCTGCCCGCAGCGGCGGCACGCCCGCAGCTCCTCGGCGTCCGAACCCTTGCGCCGCGCCGTGTACTTGAACAGCTGCATGCCGACCGCGGCGGGCCGCTGCACGATGTGGAAGAACTTCCCGAACGGCAGGTACACCAGGGTGAGCACCACCGATGCCATGTGCAGGATCGCCAGGAACTCGTAGCCGCCGCCGTGCAGGAACATCTCGGAGAAGGTCAGCAGCAGGCCGGTCACCGAGATGGTGAGCAGCGCCAGCAGCGGGACGAAGTCGTAGCCGAACCGCTGGCCGGTGGTCGCCGCCCGGTCCCGCACCCGCCGCCACAGGAAGTAGCCGACACCGCTGATCACCATCACCGCCGCCAGGTCCAGCCCGTGGTACAGCACCCAGCCGAAGAAGCCGCCCGAGTCGAAGCCGAACAGCTTCACCCCCCACAGCCGCATCTCGTAGCCCGGCCCGGCCGCGCTGGAGGAGGTGAAGGTGAACCAACCCCAGGTCAGCGGGAAGGTGATGAATGCCGCCAACAGGCAGCCCCAGAAAATGAGTTGGTGCGCCACCCAACGGGCGTGCGAGCGGGCGCCGAGGAACTTCTGGAAGCCCAGGTAGGTGGCCGCCATCTTCGGCAGCGCGGTCGGCGAGCGCTTCAGGTTCTCCCAGGACAGGGCGACGCTCCAGCCCTCCCGGAACAGCCGGCGGGCGGCCGGGGCGGAGATCCACATCATGTACCGGTACACCACGCCGAAGGTCAGGAACACCGACGCCACCGCGTACGGCACCAGCGCCGAGTCGAAGTCCCGCAACTCCCGGCTGCCCAGCAGGATCGCCGCGATCAGCAGCACGCTCGCCGCCCCCGCCACCATCGACGCCCGGCCGGCCGGCTCGAGCCCGACCGGCTGCACGTCGTCCGCCCGCGCGGAGCCCCCTCGGTACGGCGGCGGCTCGCCCCCGGTACGGCCTGCACCGCCGGCTCCCCCCGCGCCCCCTGTCCCCCCGGCCGAACTGCCCCCCGTTCCCCCGACCGGTCCCTCGGGGGGCGGCGGTGTCGCGGCCACGCGCACTCTCCTAGCGCTCGACTCGATCCGATGGTCGATCGGGCGTCCGGCATCCAGCCCCTGACACCCTCCTGCCCTCGGACGCTAACGAGCGCCTCCACCACCCCGCGCGCCCAACTGCGCCGTCGGCGGCGCGTCGCTGCGCCGAACGGTCGAGCGGGCAACGCGCGCTCGCTGCCGCCGGATTGAACGGACATCAGGCCCGACCAGGCCTGGACCGAACCGGCGGCAGCAATTAAGGTACTGCTTCATGTTGAAGGACGTACATAACTCACCCGCCCCCGAGCCCGCCCTCACCGAGGACTCCGACGGCCACCTCTACGACCCCGGCGTACGCAGCTCGATGCGCGCGTTCGCCCTGGACGACGACACCCTCGCGCTGGAGGCCGCCGCCGCCGTCCGCTCCGCCTCCCAGTCCATCGACCGCCTGCGCGCCCACGGCGCCGGCGGCCGCGGCCTCAGCTCCGGGGCCCTCGACCTGCTCACCCGGCTCGGCAACGCCGACCCGGACGGCCTCACCATCGGCGAACTCGCCCGCGCGGCAGGCGTCAGCTCCCGCAACGTCACCGGCCTGGTCGACACCCTGGAACGCGAAATCCTCGCCCGCCGCGTCCAGCACCCCGAGGACCGGCGCTCCGTCCGCGTCACCATCACCCCCGCCGGCCGCGACTGGCTCGACGCCTTCCGCCTGCCCACCCAGCGCGCCATGTCCGCCGTCTTCCGCGGCTTCGCCCCCGAGGAACTCGCCCAGTTCCGGCACCTGTGCCTGCGTCTGGTCGTCAACCAGCAGCACCTGGAGCAGTACCTCGCCGCCGGGCATTCCTGACTCCGTCGTCAACCAACTCCGGTCGGCGCCGCGGCACTTCGACGCCGACCGGAGCCACGGCACTTCGACGCCGACCGGAGCAGCTCAGCGGAACGCGTCCGCGTTGCGCGCACACCAGGCCGCGAAGCTCCCCGGCCCACGGCCCAGCAGCCGCTCCACCGTGTCGGTTCGCAGCCCGACGGTGTCGGCGCGCATCAGCGTGAACCCCTCGACGATGGCATCGGCCAGCGCCTGCGGCACCCCGCCGGGGAAGCGGGCCCGGACCGCCTCGGCGGGCGTCCTCGCCGCCCGGACCTCGATCCGACGTCCGGTCACCCCGGCAAGAATCCGGACCTGCTCGGCCACCGTCAGGCACTCACCACCGGTCAGCACGTACTCCGCGCCTTCGTGGCCGTCCTCGGTGAGGACCAGGGCGGCGACGGCGGCGATGTCAGCGGGATCGACCGGCGCGAAGCGGCCCGGGCCGACCGGGTCCAGCACGTAACCCTCCGCGCGGATCGTCTCCACCCACTCCAGGGCATTGGTCATGAATCCGCCGGGCCGCAGGATCGTCGCCGGTATGCCGCTGCCGCGCACGATCTCCTCCCGCTCGTGGTGCCAGCGGCCCATGGCGGGCATCGGATCACCCAGCACGTTCGCGGACGAGAGGTGCACCAGGCGACGCACCCCCGCCGCCTCGGCAGCGGCAACGGCGTACGCGGTGTGCGCGGTACCGATGCCCGGCGTGAGCAGGAACATCCCCTCAACACCTCTCAACGCGGCCGCCAGCGTGGACGGTTCGCCCAGGTCCCCGACGAAACGCTCGGCGCGCGCGGGCAGTGCGGCGGCCCGGTCCGGGTCGCGGACCAGCAGGCGCAGCTCGGCGCCCGCCGCGTCGAGGGCGTGGACCAGTTCCCGTCCGATGTTTCCGGTCGCGCCGGTGATCAGTATCATCAATCCCCCTGGGGACGTTAGCCGTCTAGCGATCCGGCGAGAACGTTAGCCAGGAACTGATTAGCCGTCAATCGACCTGTCGCATCGCCCTGTTGCGCGTACCGACACCCCACCGGAGGCCGCGATGCCCGAGTTCCTGGACCTGCACGGCAAGACCTCGAAGGCACTCCGGGCCCTCGCCGACGGCGCCATGCGACGCCACGGCCTCCACCTCGGACAGAACCACCTGCTCGCCGCCCTGTGGGAACGCGACGGCCGCACCCCCGGCGAGATCGCCGCCGCGCTCAACGTCACCACGCCCACCGTGGTCAAGATGGCCACCCGGATGGCCACCGCCGGACTCCTCACCCGCCACCGCGACGACCACGACAACCGCCTGGTCCGCCTCCGACTCACGGACGCGGGCCGCGCCCTTCAGGAACCGATCGAGGCCGAACGCCGCGCCATGGAGGAACAGGTCATGGCCGACCTCACCCCCGCCGAACGCGAACACCTGCTGAGCGCCCTCACCAAGATCCACCGGGCAGCGGCCGACCTCCTCGCCTGACCGCCCGCCGCCCCCAACCACCCCCAACCATCCAGCCTCACAGGCGAATTCATCAGGATCGCCCGGAGACTGTCAGCCGAGCCCCAGCGCCGGGAGGCACTCCTTCACGCCGACCAGTTCGATGTCCTCGCGGCGGGTTCGCTCCCACATCTCGCGCGTCAGCCGCCAGCGCCGGATCGGCGCGGCCTCACCGCGGCGGGTGTCCCACGTGGTGCCGTTCGGTTCGTAACCCAGCGCCCGGGAGACCTTGTTGACCCGAACGCTGGGTTACGAACCAGCGCCCGGGACACCTTGTTGACCCGGACGTCAGCCGGCCACCAGATCCACCGTCAGTCGGCCCTCGGCGCGGCCGTGCTGTCCCGCAGCACCACCTCCGCGGAGGCCGTGCTGGTGTCGGTCTCGCGACCCTCGCGAAGGGCCAGCCGGACCGCGAACTCGCCCATCGTGGCGAGCGGCAGGCGAACGGTGCTCAGGGCCGGAGCCAGGTCGGTCGCCAACGGGATGTCGTCGAAGCCGGCCACGGAAACGTCGCCGGGGACGGAGATGCCGCGGTCGCGCAGTTCGGCGAGGACGCCCGCGGCGCAGATGTCGGAGAGGGCGATCACGGCGGTGGGCAGCGGAGTTCCACTCTCCTGGGCGACGTCCAGGATCCGCGCCATCGCGGCCCGACCGCCCTCCCGGGTGAACTCCGCGCGCCGGACCATCCCTTCGCCCGCCTCCAGCCCGAGCTCGCGCAGCGCGTCCAGGACCCCGTCGAGGCGGTCCTCGGCGACCCGCATCCGCTCGGGGCCGGTGATCACCGCGAAGCGGCGGTGGCCGAGTTGGGCCAGTGCGCGGGTGAGCGCGGCGGCGCCCGCCTTGTTGTCCACCTCGACGGTGTCGTACAGCGGACCGTGGTCGGTGATCGCCGCCACCCGGCCGCCCTGCTCCTGGTACGCGGCCAGCGCCTCGTCCAGCTGCTGGATCACCGCGGTGTCGTTGTACGCCGACCCGGCCAGAATGATCGCCCGGACCCGGTGCGCGTGCAGCATCCGGATCGCCTCCAGCTCGCGCCGGGGGTCGCCGTCCGTGCTGGTCACCAGCGACAGCAGGCCCGCCCGGGCGGCGGCGTCGCCGACCCCGCGCGCGATCCCGCCGAAGTACGGGTCGGCCACGTCGTGCAGCAGCACCCCGATCGTCGCGCCGGACGACCTGGCCAATGCCTGCGCCGGCGCGTTGGGGAGGTAGCCGAGCGCCTCGGCACTCGCCCGGACCTTCGCCGACAACTCCTCCGTCACCGACCGCGCCGAGCCGTTCAGGGCCCGGGAGGCGGTGGCCAGCGAGACACCAGCGTGCCGCGCCACATCCCCGAGAGTGACAGCCACCCGATACTCCCCGCTTTCCCCGCGCCCTGCTCGCCGATGATCGAGGGACAGGTTACCGCCCAGCCCCGCTCGGTTGACCGAGCCGACCACAACGCCTTGACCGGGGCGGGCGGGCCGCTTAGCCTCGGCGCATGGAAAGCGCTTTCCAAGGGCCTTCGACGGCCGGCGTGGAAAGCGCTTTCCAGTTGCCCGCACAAAGCTTCTGCACCACCCCGCTCCGACTCTCGACCAGGCGACCTGCCGAGCGACCGCAGGGAGTTGGAAAGCGCTTTCCCGCGACCGCTCGCGGTCCCCCCGTGGCCATCGCGGTAAGCGCTTTCCGACCCTCCCGCCGTCCGATCGACGGAGCCTCCACCACCTCCGCCCACGGAAAGGACCCCACCCATGTCCCGCAGGGTCATCGGCATCGTCATGAACGGCGTCACCGGCCGGATGGGTTACCGCCAGCACCTAGTGCGCTCGATCCTGGCCATCCGCGAACAGGGCGGCCTGCCGCTGGGCGACGGCCAGGTGCTGTGGCCGGAGCCGATCCTGGTCGGGCGCAGCGCCGCCAAGCTGGAGGAACTGGCGAAGCGACACGGCCTGTCGCACTGGACCACCTCGCTGGACGAAGCACTGGCCCACCCGCTGGCGGAGATCTACTTCGACGCGCAGGTCACCCAGGCCCGCGAGTCCGCGATCAAGACGGCGATCGCGGCCGGAAAGCACATCTACACCGAGAAGCCGACCGCCGAATCGCTCGACGCGGCGCTGGAACTGGCGCGGCTGGCCCGGGCCGCCGGCGTCTGCAACGGCGCGGTCCAGGACAAGCTGTTCCTGCCGGGCCTGCTGAAGCTCAAGCGCCTGGTGGACGGCGGCTTCTTCGGCCGCATCCTGTCGGTGCGCGGCGAGTTCGGCTACTGGGTGTTCGAGGGCGACTGGCAGGACGCCCAGCGTCCCTCCTGGAACTACCGCGCCGAGGACGGCGGCGGCATGATCCTCGACATGTTCCCGCACTGGCGCTACGTGCTGGACGGCATCATCGCCCCGGTCCGCTCGGTGTACGCGCACGCCGCGACGCACATCCCGCAGCGGGTCGACGAGCAGGGCCGCCCGTACCCGGCGACGGCCGACGACGCGGCGTACGGCGTCTTCGAGCTGGAGGGCGGGATCGTCGCCCAGGTCAACTCCTCGTGGGCGGTCCGGGTGGACCGGGACGAACTGGTGGAGTTCCAGGTCGACGGCACCGAGGGCAGCGCGGTCGCCGGGCTGCGCAACTGCCGGATCCAGCACCGCGGTTCGACCCCGAAGCCGGTGTGGAACCCGGACCTGCCGGCCACCGAGCAGTTCCGCGAGCAGTGGCAGCAGGTGCCGGACAACGCCGAGTTCGACAACGGCTTCAAGATCCAGTGGGAACTGTTCCTCAAGCACGTCGTGACCGGCGCGCCGTACCAGTGGGACCTGCTCGAGGGCGCCAAGGGCGTGCAGCTGGCCGAACTGGGCCTGTGCTCGGCCCGCGAGGGCCGGCGGCTGGACGTGCCGGAGCTCAGCCTCTGACGCACTGACACCCTGCGCCTCGCGCCTCGCGCCCCGTGGCGGGCGCCGCGTGGCGGGCGCTGGGTGCTGGGCATGGGGCCCCCGGTACCGGGCGGCGGGCGGCGGGCGGCGGGCGCGACCATGCGGCCGGACGGGGCTGCACGGTCCGGCGCGCCCTCGCCGCCCCGCCCAACTTCCCCCGCCCCTCCCTCGCCCATCCCTCGCCCATCCCTCGCGCCCCCCGGGCCGGCGCCTGGCGCCCGCGCGCCGCAAGCGGTCATTTTCTGTCACGCGGTTGAGTTGATCTATGCAGGGATCATCTCCGCGTAGATGATCTCCTCCACCCGGCCGGCCGCTCTCCGCACCCACCCACCGACACCCCCCTCTCCGCCCACCCCACCCCACCCCACCCCACCCCACCCCACCCCTCCCTCGATCCCCGCGATCGCCCGACCTCAAGGCCTGACACCATGACTCATCTCGATCTGCCCGGCATCGGCCGGTACCAGTTGCGCGAGCCCGTGGCGCTCGCCGCCCCGTCGGGGCCGGCCTCGTCCCGGGTGGCGTTCGCGGCCGCCCACGTGGTTGCCGATCCGCTGGGCGGGAACGCGCCCGGCGCGCCGGCCGCCGTGGACTGGGAGGGAACACTCAAGTTCCGGCACCGGCTCTGGGAGCTGGGCCTCGGTGTCGCCGATGCGATGGACACCGCACAGCGCGGGATGGGCCTGGACTGGGCCGCGACCCAGGAGCTGATCGCCCGATCGGGTGCGGAGGCGAAGTCCGTCGGCGGTCGGCTGGCATGCGGCGCGGGCACCGACCAACTGACGTCCGTCGACGTCTCGCTGGCCGAGGTGTCGGCGGCGTACGAGGAGCAGCTGGCGGTGGTCGAGGCGGCGGGTGCGCAGCCGATCCTGATGGCGAGCCGGGCGCTGGCGGCGTCGGCGCGCGGTCCGGAGGACTACCTGTCGGTGTACGGGAAGCTGGTCGAGCAGGCCGAACGGCCGGTGATTCTGCACTGGTTGGGCGAGATGTTCGATCCGGCGCTGGCCGGCTACTGGGGCTCGGCGGATCTGGATGCGGCCGCGCAGACGGTGCTCGAACTGATCCGCAGCCACCCGGGGCGGATCGACGGCATCAAGGTGTCGCTGCTGGATGCGGGCCGGGAGATCGCGCTGCGGCGTGAACTGCCGTCCGGGGTGCGGATGTACACGGGCGACGACTTCAACTACCCGGAGCTGGTACGGGGTGACGAGGTCGGGCACAGTGACGCGCTGCTGGGCGTGTTCGACCCGATCGCGGAGGTCGCGGCGGCTGCTCTGCAGGCGCTCGACGCCGGTGATCTGGCGCGCTACGACGCGCTGTTCGGCCCGACGGTGCCGCTGGCGCGACACCTGTTCGCGGCGCCGACGTTCCACTACAAGACCGGCATCGTGTTCCTGGCGTGGCTGTGCGGGCACCAGGACCACTTCACCATGGTGGCCGGTGCGCAGAGCGGCCGTTCGGTGAACCACCTGGTGGAGCTGTTCCGACTGGCGGACGTGGCCGGGGTGTTGGGCGATCCGGAGTTGGCGGCCGGTCGGATGCGGCAGTTCCTGGCGCTGGCGGGGGTGCGGGCATGAGCTCGGCAGGGCTGAAGGTGGCCGAGGGGTGCGAGCGGCTGTCGCTGAACCAGATCACCACCAAGGGCTGGAGTCTGGAGGAGGCGGTAAGGGGCTGCGTGGACGCCGGAGTTCCGGCGATCGGTCTGTGGCGGGACAAGGTCGCCGAGGCGGGTCTGGCCCGGGCGGCGCGGCTGTGCCGGGACGCGGGTGTCGCGGTGAGCAGCCTGTGCCGGGGCGGGTTCCTGACGGCCGGCGACGAGGCGGCGCGTCGGGCGGCGTTCGCGGACAACCTGGCGGCGATCGAGGAGGCGGCCGAACTCGGCACCGACACCCTGGTGTTGGTGGTGGGCGGCCTCCCGGCCGGCAGCCGGGATCTGATCGGGGCCCGCCGCCAGGTGGCCGACATGATCGCCGAACTCGCGCCGCACGCCGATGACTTCGGAGTCCGGCTGGCGATCGAGCCGCTGCACCCGATGTTCTGCGCGGACCGGGCGGTGGTCTCCACCCTGGGCCAGGCGCTCGACCTGGCTGAGGCCCATCCGGCCGAGCAGGTCGGTGTCGTGGTGGACAGCTACCACGTCTGGTGGGACCCGGAGTTGGAGCAGCAGATCGCACGGGCCGGCGCCGGTGGCCGGATCGCCTCCTACCAGGTGTGCGACTGGACGCTGCCGCTGCCCGCGGACGCGTTGCTGGGCCGCGGGCACGTCGGCGACGGGCACATCGACTTCGGCTGGCTGACCGACCGGGTGGCCGCCGCCGGCTACGACGGCTGGATCGAGGTCGAGTTGTTCAACGAGGCGGTCTGGCACACCCCGGGCGAACAGACCCTCGCCACCGTGAAGGAGCGCCACCGCACGCACATCGTGCGCCACTGACCAAGGCAGGCGCGAGCGGGCCGGAGGGTCACCGGCCGGTCCGCCGCCCCTGTCGTGTCGCAGTGGTGGGCGCGCGGCCCGGTCCGGTTGAGTGGTGCCGCGCCGGGGCTGGAAACCGGGCGCGGGAGCCGGAAACGGGCAAGTGGGTCGAGATCGTGATCGAGAGAGGCGGAGGTGGGCGGATGCGAATCGTCGTGGCGCCGGATTCGTTCAAGGGGACGATCGACGCGGCGGATGCCGCCGAGGCACTGGCCGCAGGTTGGCGTTCGGTCCGGCCGGCGGACGAAGTACGGTGCGCGCCAATGGCCGACGGCGGGGAGGGGACGCTCGCGGCCATCGTCTCCGCCAGCCCCGGCGCGCGGCTGATCGACGTCCCGGACGTGACCGGCCCGGACGGTCGGCCGGTGTGCGGGCAGTTCGCACTGCTGCCGAACGGCACGGCGGTGGTCGAGCTGGCGGTGGCAAGTGGACTCCCGTTGCTGGGAGACGAGTTGCGCCCGCTGACGGCGACCACGCGGGGCACCGGCGAGACGATTGCCGCCGCTCTGGACGCCGGTGCGACCCGGCTGCTGATCGGCCTCGGCGGTTCGGCGTCCACCGACGGCGGCTTCGGACTGCTGTCCGCTCTCGGCGCCCGCCTGCTGGACGACGAAGGCGGAGAGCTTGCTGACGCTGCGTCAAAGCTCGATGCCGCACTCGAGGTTGCCGCCACCTTCGACCGTTCACGGATCCGCTTCGCCCCGCCCGGCGGGGTGGTGCTGCTCACGGATGTGACCAATCCGCTGCTCGGCGAACGCGGCGCGGCGGCGGTGTACGGGCCGCAGAAGGGCGCCGGCAAGGACGAACTCCCGCTGCTGGAGCGCAGGTTGACGAGACTGGCGGAGCTGATGGGCGCCGACCCCTCGCACCCCGGTGCAGGTGCGGCAGGCGGAACGGGCTACGGGCTGCTTGCAGGCTGGGGCGCGGTGGTCGAACCGGGCGCACCAGCGGTTGCCCAACTCCTCGGGCTGCCCGACATGTTGGCGTCAGCAGATCTGCTGATCACCGGCGAGGGCCGGTACGACGCGACAAGTCTTCAGGGCAAGGCCGTCGGCGAGGTGGTGCGCCTGGCCGAGGCGGCGGGCGTTCCGTCCAACGTGGTGGCGGGCGAGTCGACTGCCGCCGAGGTGCTCACCCTCTCCTCGCTGGCCGGTTCCGCATCCGCCGCCCGGGCCGAGCCGGCCCACTGGCTGCACCGCGCCGGGGCGACGCTCGCGGACCGGTGGACAGCCTCGCAGTCCTGATCCGCCGTCCCCGACCACCCGTTCCGACCCGCCGACCCGCCGACCCGTCGCCCCGCCGACCGGCCGCCCCGCCGACCGGCCGACCGGCCGACCGGCCGACCGGCCGAGTGAACCCTCCTCCCACCTGCCCGATATCCCGTTGACCTGCTGTCGGCGGCCCGGAAGGATAAGTCGTCATGTCTACTTTCCATGACGACCCACAGTCCGCACCGGCCACCCCTGCCACGCCCGCGCCGACCACGCCCGCCCCGACCACGCCCGCCGCGGACTGGACGGACTGGGCAACGGCCAACCGCGCGAACTGGGACGAGCGGGTGCCGGTCCATGTCGGCGGTGCGTTCTACGACGTCCCGGCGTTCGTGGCCGGCGCCGAAGTGCTGCGGGACTTCGAGCTCGCGGAGCTCGGGGACGTCACTGGAAAGCGCTTGCTGCACCTGCAGTGCCACATCGGCCTGGACACCCTTTCGTGGGCGCGTCGCGGCGCGCTGGTGACGGGGCTGGACTTCTCCGAGCCGGCGCTCGTGGAGGCCGCGCAGCTCGCGAAGCGGATCGGGACGGACTCAGCGCGCTTCGTCACCTCCGATGTGTACGGGGCGGTGGAGGCCCTCGGCGGCGAAACCTTCGACATCGTGTACACGGGCATGGGAGCGCTGAACTGGCTTCCGGACCTTGCACGTTGGGCACGCACGGTGGCGGCACTGACCAGCCCGGGCGGCTTCGTGTACCTGTCCGAGTTCCACCCGGTCGCCGAACTCGTCGCGGAGGACGGCCGCACTGTGGTGGAGGACTACTTCGACCGCGCGCCGGCCGTCGTGGACGAGCCCGGCAGCTACGCCGACCGGGACGCGACGATGACCGCGACCCGCACGGTGCAGTGGCGGCACGGAATCGGCGACGTGGTCAGCGCCCTGGCAGCGGCCGGCCTGCACCTGGAGTTCCTGCACGAACACGCGCACGGCCACTTCTTCCTGCCGCCCGGCCCCCGCCTCCCGCTGGTCTACTCACTGCGCGCCTCCCGCCCGTCCTGAAGCCCCACCGCCGAACACCGCCGGGCGGCGAACCTGACTCCAGCGCCGGAAGAAACCCGAACGGCCCACCGAATCCGCTGGGCCGTCCCGACGCTGCGGTCACTCGGACGGAGGCCGTCGCCCGAACGGTCAGCGCACCTCTCCGGCCAGGGCATCAACAGCCGCATAAACGGCCGCCGGGTGGGCGAGAAGGTCGGTACTGTCGGCCCACTGATCGACGGCGCCGGTCAGCGGGAGTTCGCGCAACTCCGGTTCGGTGACGGTACGTTGGAGGGCGCGGGCGAAGCGGTCGGCGTGCAGGACCAGGTACGGGCGGCTGTGGTACGGGCGCCGCGTCGGGTCCAACGGTTCGGTGAGCGCCAGCGCGTTGTGGGCGCGGGCGGCGGACTCGTACGCGTCGCACAGATCGGTGGCGGCGAGGACGGCGCGCAGAGCCGGCCCGAGGACGGGGTCGGCGGGCAGGCGCGCGAACGCCTGCCCCAACCACTTGCTGTACGGCGCGAAGGAACGATGTTGCAGCAGGGTGAGCCGCATCAGGTCGCGGACCAGGCGGGCGGCGACGACGGCGGCGCCGAGTTCGTCGCCGGTCTCGGCGCAGCGGCCGACGAACGCTTCCTCCTGCGCGATGCGCTGCCACTGGCAGGCCATCAGGTATCGCCACAGCTGGTCGGGGTACCACCGGAAGCGTCGGCGGACGGCGGTGACGGTGCCGTGGTCGTCGCGCAGGACGATGCCGGCGGTGAGTTCGGCGAGTTTCTGCTGCGGAAGCGCGAGCCAGTCGGTGGTGGTGGGATCGGTGTCGGCCCAGGCGGCGGCCCGGGGGCCGAGCTGGGTGGTGAGCCAGCCGGGCAGGTGGTGGACCGTGACGCGGTGGTCCACGGCGCCGGCGGTGGCGGGTTCGAGGTGGCTGACGGGGTTGCGCGGGTCGCCGGTGGCACGGAAGTGGGTGGACCAGCCGCGGATCTGCGGGGGCAGGCGTTCGGCGAGCAGTGCGGTGATGGCCGGGCCGTGCCGCTCGGCGTCCTCGGGGGTGAGGAAGAGTTGAAGGCGCGGCCCCCAGTCGTGGTCGGCGGAGCGGGCGGTGTCGAAGCCGAGCACTTCGGAGCCCGGTCCGATTCGCGCAGCGGCGAAACGCAGCCGCGGGTAAGCGCTTTCCAGCAGGGGTCGGACTGCGTCCTCGTACAGTGCTGCGGCAAGTTCGAGTCTCGGCACGAACGGCGGCTCCGGCGTGATCATGCCGCCCACCTTGGCAGCGAGCAGCGCCGTGGTCCATCGCATATCGCCCTGCCGGCAGGACATCAACGCGACCGAGCAGTTCAGCCGACGGCGGCGGGGCGTTTGTCGGGCCGCCCTGGGCGAGGTCAGGACGTCAACGCGACCGAGTGGTTCAGCCGACGGCGGCGGGGCGTTTGTCGGGCCGCCCTGGGCGAGGTCAGGACATCAACGCGACCGAGCAGTTCAGCCGACGGCGGCGGGGCGTTTGTCGGGCCGCCCCGGGCGAGGTTCGGAAGCGGTGGCCGGATCGGCGACGTGCGCCTCGGCCGCAAGCCCCTTGAACGGCTCGTCGGGGCGGTCGCGAATTGGCATGGCGACCAGGAGCGTGAAGGTCAGCAGGACGTAGGCGCTGCCGCCGAACAGTGTGCCGGGGGTGCGCCCGTCGGGGTGCCAGAGCCACACCATGCCGCTGGAGATGACCAGTTGGAGCAGCCAGCTGACGGTGAGCAGGCCGCGGCGGCGTTCGCGCAGCGCAACCTCGGCAAGGACCACCAGCGCGGGCAGCACCCACACCAGGTGGTGCACCCAGGTGATCGGGCTGACCAGGCAGCAGGCGAGGCCGGTGAGGCTGTAGGCGGCGAGGGTGTCACCGGCCCGGGTGGCCCGGTGCAGGCGGTGCGCCCAGATGGCGAGGACGGCGAGCGAGGCGGCCACCCACAGTGCCCGGCCCGGGAGTTGAGGTCCGAGGCGGGCGATGAGGCCCTGCAGCGACTGGTTGGACATGTTGGCGAAGCCGCCGACGCGGTCGGTGTCCCAGAGGGTGGCGGTCCAGAACTGCCGGGAGACCTCGGGACCGATCAGAAACCCCAGCCCGGTGGCGCCCAGCGCGGTCACGGTGGCGGTCCCGGCGGCACGCCACTGGCGGGTGATCAGCAGGTGGACGATGAACAGTGCGGGGGTGAGCTTGATCGCGGCGGCCAGTCCGATGCCGACCCCGCTAATGAACTTCCAACGGCTGTCGGCAAGTTGCCGATCCGCGAAGACCAGGGCGACCAGCAGCAGGTTGACCTGACCGAAACTGAAAGTGTCGCGCACCGGGTTGCTGAGACCGCACAGACAGGCCGCCAGCCCGAACGCGTACCACCGGCACCAGCCGCGCCGCCGCGCGATCGGATCGACCAGCCAGTACAGCAGGAGGGCGGTCGCGACGGCGGACAGAACGACACCGACCGCGATCGCCGGATGCCAGCCGAACAGGCGCATCGGCAGCATGCAGACCGCGGCGAACGGCGGGTAGGTGAACCCGTAGGCCGCGCCGGGGCGGACGTAGTCATAGAGCTGCCCGGTCTCGAACCAGTGCCGCACCGTGCCGTAGTACACCCCGATGTCGAACCAGCCGCGATGCCCAGGAATGACCGCCAGGACCAGGGCGGTAACGACCACGGCGACCCCCAGGACCACGACCCTGGCGACGGTCGTTCCCCGCGTCAGCACGCCAACTGCCCTTCACGGACCGAGATCCCGCGCTCCGCAGCCGCCACGACTCCGACCCCGATCCCCAATCCGCCGCCCGCGAGCACCAGTTCCGCACCGTCCGGGCTGAACCCGTCCGGCATCACCACGAACACCAGGACCACGCAGGCAAGTTCGACGACCCTCCGGACACCCGCTGCACGAACGGCGAACGCCGCGGGAAGCACTGCCCACAACGCGTACCACGGCCGGAAGGCCGGCCCGAGGGCAACCAGGACGGCAAACGCGAACGCCAGGGCAGCCACCGGCTCGCTCCCCCGCCCGACAACTCTCCACCCCAACACGGCAATAGCAGCTGCCGCGAGGACGATCCCGAGCAACCGGGCGACATTGACCGCACCCTCCGGAGCGGTGCCTGCGATATCGGCGGCCAGTCGGCCCAGACTGCTGGTGAGTGACCAACTGGAGTTGGTGGCCGTGGTGGTGAGGGCTGAGATCCATCCGCAACCGGTGCCCGCAACGGCGGTGAAGGCAATCACCGTGCCGGCGGCCGCCCCCAAAGCCCGTGCGCCCGTCCACAGTTGGGCCCGCCAAGTACGATCCGCAGCAGCGACCAGGCACGCCACGGGCAGAGCGAGCGCGGCCGGGGCCTTCACCAGGGCAGCCAGGGCGACCAGGGCGGCGGCGAGCACAGCACGCCGCCGAGTGGCGGCAAGCAGGCCGCCGAGCAGCAGGGCGAGCGCCGGCGCATCGTTGTGCGCACCGGCGATCAGGTGGACCAACACCAGCGGATTGAGCACCCCCAGACGCAACGCGGCGGCCGGATCGACGCCGAGCGCGCGGGCGAGCGCGGGCAGCAGGGCGGCAATCGCGGCAACGGCGAGAACAGCAGCCAGCCGCAGCACCACCGTTCCGACCCACGGGTGTTCGGCGAGCGGAGCGACGGCCCGGGCCACCAGCAGGAAGGCAGGACCGTAGGGAGCGGGAGTGTGCTGCCAAACCTGCGGTATCTGTACGGCTGTTGGCCCGCCGAGGTCGGCCGGCCCGTGCGTGTAGACGTCCAAACCGTGGGCGAGCATGGCACCTTGGGCAAGGTAACTGTAGACATCACGGCTGAACAGCGGAGGCACGAGCAGCAGCGGGGCGACCCACCAGATCAGCGTGACGTTCAACCAGCGCTCACTGGGCGGCGGTTGACCGTCAACGGGTCGCCCCATCAACAGCCAGGCGGCGACAAGAACGGCGAGCCCCGCGAACACCAGCACGGTACCCGCACCGCCAGAAGCACGCAGCGCAGGGCCGGTGTCAGCGGCGGACCGAGCGCCTGCGCTGAGGGCCCCGACGGCCAGAGCGAGCGAACCCAGGAGCCCGAGCCACCGGTACCGGCTCGGGTAGGCGTTCACGCCCGTGTTCGGCATGCCGGGAAGGCTGACAGAACGGTGTGGCGACCGGACGACCGGCTCGCGTCCGGCGGATGACCACAGGGCGTCCGGAGAGAGCCGGCCACCCACCGACCCACCCCACCCCCGGCCTGCTCCGCCACCGCCCCGCCACACCCCAAATCGGTGAACTCCGTTCGCCGAACCGGCCATTCAGCATGTGCACATCTGATCTCCGTCGGACGTCCACCTGAGGGCCAGTCGGGTCGGGGAGACATACCCATGCCGCTTCTGACCGGCGCCGCCCGACCGGCGAACCGGCGGACCGGCAGCGGGCGTCGTGTCGTCGCGTGTCGTCCCGTGCTGTTCGCCGCCACCGTATCGCGCCCCGAGACCCCGGAGAGTCAGCCATGGCCACCACCTCCGCCCGCCCTGCCCAGTCACCCTCGACCAACACCCACGCCGTGGCGGGCCAACAGCCGTCGTACCAACTGGTGTTCGCCCGGACCGCGGAGGACGTGCGCGCCGCGCAGCGGCTGCGGCACCAGGTGTTCGCGCAGGAGATGGGGGCGGTGCTGGAGTCGCCGCTGCCGGGCCTGGACGCGGACCCGTTCGACGAGTTCTGCGACCACCTGCTGGTGCGCGAGCAGTCGAGCGGCGAGGTGGTCGGCACGTACCGACTGCTGCGTCCCGAACAGGCGCGCCGCGCGGGCAGGTTGTACTCGGACACCGAGTTCGACCTGGGCCGGCTCGGCGGTCTGCGGGACGGCCTGGTGGAGGTCGGCCGGTCCTGCATCGCCGAGGCGCACCGCGGCAACGGCGCGGTCATCAACCTGATGTGGGGCGGCATCGCCCGCTACATGACGGCCACCGGCAACGCGTGGCTGGCTGGCTGCTGCTCGGTCCCGCTGTCCGACGGTGGCACCGCCGCCGCCGGAGTGTGGGACGCGGTGTCCGCCAAGTACCTTGCGCCGCAGGAGTATCGAGTCACCCCCCTGCGTCCGTGGTCGGCGGACGGGGTGGCCCGGCAGGGGCGGACCCCGATCCCGGCACTGCTACGCGGCTACCTGCGCCTCGGCGCGTGGGTGTGCGGCGAGCCCGCGTTCGACCCCGACTTCAACGTGGCGGACCTGTACGTCCTGCTGTCGCTGGAGCGCACCGACCCGCGCTACCTCCGGCACTTCCTGTCCGCAGCGGCGGACCTGCCGATCTCAACCATCACCAGCGGCACCAGCAAAACCGACAACTCCCGCAGCACGAACGCCACTTCGGCCAGAACGGCGACCGCGGCATGAGCGCCTGGCTGCCGACCGCGCCATGCACGCCCGGCGCCTGCGTGACGGTCCCCGAACCGCGCGCAGGGGTCGCGCACCGAATGCTGCGACTGGCCGGCTGCGCGACGGTCCTGCTCGCGGGTGTCGTTGCAACGCCCGCGGTGCGGGCACTGCGGTGGCTGCCGACCGAGCGCCTGGTGCGCTGCTGGGCGCGGCTGCTGCTGGCCTCGCTGGGGGTGCGAGTGCGGCCAATCGGCGTTCCGGGCAAGCAGGTTGGTGGTTCGCTGGTGGTGTCGAACCACATCTCGTGGCTGGACATTCCGCTGGTCGCTGCCGTCCGTCCGGGCCGGATGCTGGCCAAGACCGAGGTCGGCCGCTGGCCGGTGCTCGGCCCGCTGACTTCCTGGGGCGGCACCATCTTCATCGACCGGGAGCGGCTGCGCGCACTGCCCGGCACGGTCGACGAGATCGCGACGGCGCTGCGCTGCGGCGAGCGGGTGGTGGTCTTCCCGGAGGGAAGTACCTGGTGCGGGCGCGTCGGCGGACGGTTCCGCCCGGCCCTGTTCGAGGCGGCGGTGCGCGCCGACGTCCCCGTCCAACCGCTGGTGCTGCGTTACCGCACGGCGGCGGGTCCGAGTACCGCGCCGGCCTTCGTCGGTGAGGACGGGCTGCTGCCTTCGCTGTGGCGCGTCGTCTCGGTTCGTGGCCTGGCCGCCGAGGTCGAGTTCCTGCCGCAGCTGCCGCCCGCGCTGTTCCCCGGCCGGCGCCAACTGGCCGCCGCCGCCCAGCGGGTGGTGGACCAGCGGCGCCACCTCGACATCCCCGACTGCGCGGCCTGCACCGTCCCGACCACCGCAGCCCACCCATCAGAGCGGCCGGCCGACCCCTCAGAGCGGCCGGCCGACCCGTCCGCCCACCCGTCCGAGCAGCCGGTCCTCGTACCCGACCGCGAGGACGTTCTGCGGCCCCGAGCGGGCGCCGCACACTGACCGACCAGCCCGCCCACGACCACGGCGGCAGGTACGACCGTACGGCTCCCGTATGATCGGGCGAGTTCAGAGAAGGCGAGGAGTGCTCGATGCAGGTGGACGAGGAGGCCGTCGGCGCGGTGCTGAACCGGCTGCGCCGAGCCCAGGGCCAACTGACCGGCGTGATCGCGATGATCGAGGCCGGCCGCGACTGCAAGGACGTGGTGACCCAACTCGCCGCAGTCTCGCGCGCCCTCGACCGGGCCGGCTTCAAAATTCTCGCCAGCGGCATGCGTCAATGCCTCGCCTCCGCCGACGAGAACACGCCCCCGATGACCGAGGCCGAGCTGGAGAAGCTCTTCCTCACCCTGGCATAGCCGACACCGCAAAACCGGTCGAGATCCGAACCAGCTCAGACCGATCCAAACCGATTCGAACCAGACCGAACCGATCCGATCGAATCCGGGCAGCCCCGCCCCGCACACGCACGAACCCCAGGCGCGACCACAGCGCACCCGGGGTTCGTTCACAAGCGGCGTGCCCAGCCAAAAGCACCGAAAGCACCGGCACCAGAAGCGCAGGACGCCGCTCAGGCGAGGGTGAGGAAGAGCTTCTCGAGTTCCGCCTCACTCATGGGGGCGCCGCCTTCCTCGGCCTCGGCCATGCACTGACGCATGCCACTGGCGACGATCTTGAAGCCGGCCCGGTCGAGGGCGCGGGAGACGGCGGCGAGCTGGGTGACGACGTCCTTGCAGTCGCGGCCGGCTTCGATCATGGCGATGACGCCGGCCAGTTGGCCCTGGGCGCGGCGCAGCCGGTTCAGTACGGCGCCGACGGCCGCCTCGTCCACCTGCATCGGGTCTCCTCCTCGTGCTGGGCCTTCCCCGGCGGGTGCCGGGTGGGGCCGGTAATACCCCCGCCGGTATCAACCAGGACGGTGGGCGGGGCATTCCCGCCCACCGGTCGGGGTGGTGCGGTGGTTGGCGGTCAGACTGCGGACTCCCACGCGCCGTAGCCGCCGAGCAGGTCGGAGGTCTGCGGGTGGCCGTGGTGGCGCAGCAGGCTGGCCGCGATGGACGAGCGGTGGCCGCCGGCGCAGTGCACGACGACGGCGCGATCCTGCGGGATCTCAGCCAGGCGCTTGGGGAGTTCGGCCAGCGGGAGGTGCATCGAGCCGGGGATCAGTCCGCCGTCGCGCTCCGCGCCGCCTCGCACGTCGAGGACCAGCGGCGGCTCGCTGCCCGCGAGTTCGGTGCGCAGGTCGGCGACGGTGCGGCGGGCGGCCTGGCGCATCTGCTCGGGCACGGAGCGGAATGTGGTCTCGGGGTCGGCGAGGTGGCCTGCGACGCGGTCGAAGCCGATCCGGGCGAGGCGGGTGACGGTCTCCTGTTCGCGGCCTTCGGGGGCGACCACCAGCAGCGTCCAGGCGGGGTCGAGGACGGTGCCGGACTGTTCGGCGAAGCGCCCGTCGGCGGGGACGTTGATGGCGCCGGCCAGGTGTCCGGCGGCGAAGTCGAGCGGGTCGCGGGCGTCGACGACGACGGCGCCCTCGGCGCGACGGGCGAGGAAGGTCTCGGCGTCCAGCGGGGTGTCGAGCGCGGCGGCGTCGAGCAGGTCGCGCTCGCGCCGGTTGAGGTCGGCGTCGTAGCCGAAGTAGCCGGGGGCGGCGGGCTGGCCGGCGGTGACGATGGCCACGAACTCGTCCTCGGTCATCGGCGCGCACGCATAGTTGGTGGCGCGCTGCTGTCCGATGGTGGACTGGAGCTCGGTGGACAGGTTCTTGCCGCAGGCGGAGCCGGCGCCGTGCGCGGGGTAGACCCGGACGTCGTCGGGCAGCGCCATCAGCTTGCGCTGGACGCTGTCGTACAGCATCCGTCCGAGCTCGTCGGCGGTGACGCCGGCGGAGGCCAGCAGGTCGGGGCGGCCGACGTCGCCGATGAACAGGGCGTCACCGGTGAGCACGCCGTACGGGACGGTGTCGTCGGCGTTCTCGCGGACCAGGACGCTGATCGACTCGGGGGTGTGGCCGGGCGTCTCGAGGATCTCCAGTTCCACGGTGCCGAGGCTGATCCGCTCGCCGTCGGCGAGCTTGCGGATCGGGTACTCGGTCTCGGCACGCTGCCCGTAGCCGATCCAGGCGCCGGTGCGGTCGGCGAGTTCGAGGTGGCCGGAGAGGAAGTCGGCGTGGAAGTGGGTGTTGATGACGCCCTCGACCGTGAAGCCGCGCGCTTCGGCCTCCGCCAGGTACTCGTCCACGTCCCGGCGCGGATCGATCACCACGGCGCGGCCGGTGGTCTCGTCCGCGATCAGGTACGAGGCCTGGGAGAGGCACTCGAGGTAGTACTGGGCGAAGAACACGGATGTCCTCATCTCTGCGTCGGCCGGTCACGGCTGGAGGGTGGAGGTGCGGGCGCGATACGGGTGCGGAGCCGCGGGCGGGTACGGGTGCGGGGCCGATATGCCCGACACCCGAGCCCGCCGATACCCCCATGGGTATTATTGCAGGCAGTTCTCGACTGTAGCGGATCCCGAGCGATACGGGTGGGGGTATATGCTCGATCCCAACGATATACCCCCTCCGGTATCTTCCTCGGGACGGCCGAGCGCCGCGAAGTACCGCCGGAGGACCCCGCACCACTCCCGCACGTCCCACCCTCATCACCGCCCAGGAGGACCCCGTGGCCCTGTTCCACCAGCCGCCCGCTCCCGCGCAGATCGACGCCGCCGAGGCGCACCGCCTGGCCGCCGCCGGCGAGGCACTGCTGCTCGACGTCCGCGAGCCCGCGGAGTACGCCGAGGTGCACGCCCCGGGTTCGGTCCTCGTCCCGCTCGGCAGCCTGGACAGCCCCGGCGCCCTCGACGGGCACCTCGTACCGGGCGCCGACGGACCGCTTGTGCTGGCGCTGTGCCGCTCCGGGAACCGTTCGCAGGTGGCCACCGACCTGCTGAACGCGCGCGGCGTACGGACGGTCAATGTGGTGGGCGGAATGCGCGCCTGGCTGCAGGCGGGGCTTCCGTCGCACCAGGGCGAGTGTTCCTGCGGCACCGCGATATGACCGCCGTCATCCTCGCTCTGATCGCCGGCGCGGTGGTCGGGCTGGCCCTCGGTGGACTCGGTGGCGGCGGCAGCATGCTGGCCGTCCCCGCGCTGATCTACCTGCTCGGCCTGACTCCCGGCACCGCGACCACCGCCAGCCTGCTGATCGTCGCCGTGACCTCCCTCACCGGACTGGTCGCGCACGCCAAGGCCGGACGCGTCCGCTGGCGCAGCGGCCTGCTGTTCGGTGCCGCCGGACTCCCGTTCGCGGCACTCGGCGGCGCCCTCTCCCGTCATCTGCCCGGCTCGGCGCTGACCGCCGCGTTTGCCCTGCTCGCCGCACTGGCCGCCTGGCGGATGCTGTCCGCCGGACGCGCGCCGCGCAGCCGCCGGGTCGCGGGGCACGCGTCGATCCCGGCCCAGACCCGGGCACCGGAACCGGCCCGGGCGCCGGAACCGGCCCGGGTGCTCGACGGCGGAGCGGGCGTGTCGCAGGCGACGGCCGACGGCGCGTCCGGGACGTTGCGCGTCGCGGACCCGCACACGGAAAACGCTTTCCCGTTGCCTTCCGAGCACGACGACCACACCGATCAGCCGGACACGTCCGCCACCTCACCCGTTCCCGCGTCCGCGCGGCGATCCGCGCTGGCGGGGGCGGGGCTGGGTGCGGCGACCGGCGTGCTGGGAGTCGGCGGCGGGTTCCTCGCCGTGCCCGCGCTGGTGTCGTTCCTGGCGTTCTCGATGGCCGACGCGATCGGCACCAGCCTGCTGGTGATCACGCTCAACTCGCTGTCCGCACTGCTGCCCCGCCTCGGCGGTGCCGCCGACATCCCGTGGGCCGTGGTCGGCCCGTTCGCGGCCGCTGCGATCCTCGGCGCGTGGGACGGCAAGCGGCTGGCGTCCAAGCTGTCCGGCCGCACCCTGCAGCGCATCTTCGCCGGCGCCCTGCTCGCGGTCGCCGCCCTGATGCTGGTGGACGCCGTGCTCTGACCGCCGGGCCCACAGCCCCGCGCCAGGCACCGCGCCACCTCCACCGCGCAGCCCCACCTGCGCTTTCGGTCCACTCCCCCGCCCGGCGGCAACCGCATGCCGGGTCACTCCTGCCCGAAAGGCCCCACTACCTATGACCACGCCCCTGACCGTCGACCAGCTCCAGCCCCGGCTTCAGCAGCTGACCGTCATCGACGTGCGGTCGCCCGGCGAGTTCGCCGGCGGCCACATTCCCGGCGCCCACAACGTGCCGCTGGACCAGCTGTCGCAGGCGCTGCCCGCCCTGCGCGCCGCCGCCGCCCGCGGCGAGCTGGCGATCACCTGCGCCTCGGGCGCCCGGGCCGTCAACGCGTGCGAGCAGCTGTCCGCCGCCGGGATCACGACGCTGCTGGTCTCCGGCGGGACCGCCGCCTGGGCGGCCGGCGGCCACCAGCTGAACAAGGTGCCGGGCGAGAAGGTCCGATGGGGCCTGGACCGCCAGGTCCGGATGGTGGCGGGCTCGCTGGTGCTGGCCGGCGTCGTGGTCGACCTGGCCGTACCAGGCGCGCGCTGGGTGTCGGCCGCGGTCGGTTTCGGTCTGGCGTTCTCGGCGGCCACCAACACCTGCGCGATGGGCTCGATGCTGAGCAAGCTGCCGTACAACCGTCCGCGCAACTCCGGTGCCGCGTTCGAGGCGACGCTCAGCGCCCTGCACGGCGGCAAGTGACGCCTGAAGCCACCTCCGTCGAAGCGCCCCGTGTCCGATCCGGACGCCAGGCCGAGCGGCGGTGAGTGAACTCGGCCCTCGGTGCCACCCGTTGTCTGAACGGGTGGCACCGAGGGCCTACGTGTGTCATCGGTCGTCGACGGCCGAACCCCAACTCACGGGCGGCGCCGGTCAATCAGCGTTCGGTGTCACTTTCCAACGGTCCGTGCCCGGCGGTCAGTGCCCGGTCGGGGTGCAGGACCCAGCGGGTGCGGTGGGCGCCGCGGGTGCCGCCGGTGTTGCGGGTGCTGCGGTGTCGTGGTGTCCGGCCAGCCAGAATCCGATCAGCAGGCCGACGATGCCAACGACCTTGTGGCGGTTGCGTTTCCACCACGAGGGCGAACCGGCGGCCATGAACCGTAGGTTGGTGAACTCCGGATGTGCAGTGGGCGGGGCGTCTCTGAACAGTCCCATCGCGGATGATCCTCCTCTCGCGTCGGGGAGTTCATGACCATACGCGCGCGCCGCACCGGCCGCAGTCCATTAATCCCGTTTCCGGGGTCCCCGCGCGCCCCTCGCGCCCCCTCCGACGCGCCACGCCCACCCACCTACCGGGCGAACCGGCGCGTCACCAGTGCGCAGGCCGGACCAGTCCGGGGCCGATGCTGGTGGTGGAGTCGCCCTTGGCGGCGGCCAGTTGGGACTGCGTCAGGAACAGCGCCCCGGTCAGGTCCGCGCCGCGCAGGTCGGCGTCGCGCAGGTCGGCCCCGATCAGGTCGGCACTGCGCAGGTCCGCACCGGACAGGTCGGCGGCGATCAGGTAGGCACCCCGCAGGTTCGCGCCACGCAGGTCGGCACCCTTGAGCCTGGCTCCGATCAGGTCCGCGCCGCGGTGGTTGCGCTTCTTGCCGGGCAGCGCGTTGCGAGTCAACTCGCTGGCCCGCAGCAGGAGTTCGCTGGTCTCGGCGCGGATCGCGGGGACGTCGGCGGCGATCAGGGCGGCGGCGTCCCGGCGGGTCAGCTCGTCAATGGCATCACTCGCGCGGCGCAGTTCGGCGTGCACCGGACGGGCCTTGGGGAGCTCCAGCGCCTCGGTCAAGTACCAGAGCAGTTCGTGGAGTTGCCGCATCACCGGGAAGGCGTCGAACATCTGTCGGGCGGTGTCCTGGTCTTCGCGCCAGCTGCGGCCTTCGAAGGTGTGCTGGGAGATCTTCTGGCCGGCGCCGAGGCAGTCGAAGACGGTGCAGCCCTGGTAGCCGCGGTCGCGCAGCTTGACGTGGATTCCGCAGCGGTAGTCGGCGTCGAGGTTGCGGCAGGGGGTGCCGGCGTTCTTGTTGGCCGCGAAGTCGGCGGACTTGGCGAAGGGCAGGGCGACGCAGCACAGCCCGAAGCAGGAGGAGCAGTCGGCGAGCAGGTCGAGGCGACGGCCGGTCTGGGTGGGGTGCTGCTGATCGGTCACGGTGCGGGGTCTCCTGCGAGGCGGGGCGGGGCGGGGCGGCGGGCTCGGATCGTTCCGTCCGGACACCATTCTCCCCGGTCGCGGGGGTGCACCCGCCCCCGGGGGCATCCGGGCCCCGGGGCGGCAGGTTCTCAGCGGCCCCGGGGCGTCCGCAGCTCGGGTCATCCGTCGTGGGACGTCCGCGCGTCGCCGTTGCCCGGGCGGCCGGGGGCGGCACAGTGGTGGCTGCCGTGTCCGGGCCGGACACGGTGCGGCCGGGGGCGACGACGGGAGGAGCAGCGTGGGCATCACCGGCGACTGGTACAGCGAACTGGGTTCGCACATGCGGTTGGTGGAGGGTCCGGAGGGTTCACTGACCGGCACCTACGTCTCGGCGACGGGCCTGGCGAGCGGAGCGTATCCGCTGGTGGGACGCCTGGTGGCACCGGCGCAGCCCGGGCACGGGACGGCAGTGGGCTGGGCGGTGGCGTGGCACAACGAGCTGGGCGACGCGGGTTCGGTGACGGCCTGGAGCGGCCAGTACCAGCGGAACGGGGCGGAGTGGATCTCGGCGGCCTGGCTGCTGACGCGTTCCGCGGAGGCTCCGGACGAGTGGGAGTCGACGGTGGTCGGGCACGATCTCTTCACCCGCCAGGAGCCCGACCCGGCCCGACTGGACGAGGTCCGCCGGCTTGCGCGCCCGCTGCCGCATCCGAAGCCCTGAGCACCGCCGCCCTGAGCGTCGTCGCCCTCAGCACTGCCGCCCTGAGCGCCGTCGCCCTGAGCGCGCCGTCGCCCTGAGCACCCCGCGCAGAACGCCCTCGTGCCCGCCCCTTCCCGCGTGGCGGGTCGGGGCAGGCACGAGGCGCGCGGCGAACTCTCGGCTACGGCATGGGCGTTCCAGTGGCGGTGATCTCTGCGGCGCTGGTCCACGGGCCTCGGTTGCCGGCTTCGCTCAGGGCTCGTAGACGTACGTAACGCCCGCTCTTCGCAGTGAAGTTGACGGGTTTCGCGGCCGAGGTGTCGGCGAACGTCCCGGCCGCGACGGGGGCGCCCCAACTGCTGGTGCTGTCGGAGACATAGATCTCGTAGTTGCCGATCCGGCCGTTGACGCCGCCGTCCTGGCGGGGCAGGTAGGTCAGGCTGTCGACGCTGTAGCGGGCGCCCAGGTCGATTTGGATCTCGTGCGGCAGCGGGGTGGCGGTGGTGGACCACTGGGTGTGCCAGAGGGTGCCGCTGTTGCCGTCGATGGCGTTGGTCGCGGCGCCGTTCTCCGCGGCGGTCTCCTGGCTGTCGGTGGAGACGACCTTCCAATTCGCCTGCGGGATGGGGCCGCTGGCGGTGACGGGGGTACCGGTGGGCAGCGTGAGGCCGGTCGCGGTGACGCTGAAGGCGCTGGTGACGGCGTGGTTGCCGGCCTTGATCCAGAGCGTGCCGGAACGGTCGGCGGCGTCGAAGTACCAACCGGTGCTTGCGGCGTCGTACGCGGCCTTGCTGCTCAGCCGGACCAGCGTGGACGCCCCCGCCGTGACGCCGTTCGGTGCGCTTGCCGCGTGCACGGTGAACTCGTAGTCGCGGGCGGCGAGTTGACCGGTGTAGCTGCCGTTCGCGGCGGCGACGGCCAGCGTGACGTCACCCGAACCCCCGCTGGGCGCAGTGACGTTGACCTGCTGGCGGGAGTAGGCGCCGCTCCGGTAGGCGCGGGTGGTGCCGTCGTCCTCGTAGAGGCTGAAGGAGGAGTTCCCGCGCGGGTAGATGTCGTAGGTCAGGGTGGAGGCGGGCTTCTCGCCCGTGTAGTTCATCTGCGGCCACATCGGCACGATGGCACCGGACTTGACGAACAGCGGCAGGGTGTCGAGCGGTGCGCTGTAGCCGTTGAGCCAGCCCGGGCCGGTGTAGGTCTTTCCGGTCCAGTAGTCGGCCCAGTTGCCTGCGGGCAGGTAGATTCCGTCGCGCACGGAGGTGTCGCTGACCACGGGGGCGACCAGGAACGAATCACCCGCCATGAACTGACCGCTCGTCAAATTCCCTCGCGCGACCGGATCTTCCGGGTATTCGAGCACCATGGCGCGGGTGGCGGGCACGCCGGTGTCGGTGGCGATCCGGCTCATGGTGTACATGTACGGCATCAGCCGCATCTTCAGCTGCAGGTACTTGCGGTTGATCGACAGGTACGGGTCGGCGAACCGCCAGGGCTGCTTGTCGTTGTAGCCGGTGGACGGGTTGCTCGCGCCCCAGCCGGACATGGTCATGAAGGCGGGGGTGAAGGCTTTCCACTGGAGGTCGCGGACGTAGGTCTTCGGGCTGCCGTCGTAGATGCCGTCGACGTCCCCGGAGGCGTAGTTGAGGCCGGACAGGCCCGCTCCCGCGATGGACGGGACGTGCCAGCGCATGGCGTCCCAGGTGCCGTGGGTGTCGCCGGTCCACACGACGGCGTTGCGCTGGGTGCCGGCCCAGCCGTCCACGGTCCAGACGAAGCGGCGGCCGTCGGAGTTGTTCTCGATGCCGGCCACGGCCTGGTTGACGCCGGTGAACGCGGTCTTGTAGCCGCCGCCGATCCATGCCACGTCGGTCTTGACGGCGCGCGAACCGGCCGTTCCCACTTCCCAGTTGATGTTGCTCAGGCCGGTGGAGGTCCACAGGCCGGCGTGGAAGCCGCGGTCGTTCAGGCCGGCGGTTGCCGCGGGCAGGTCGGTGTAGCCGCAGCCGTAGCCGTCATTGGGCAGGAACCAGCCGGAGGGCATGTCGGCGGCGCGGGCGTCGGTGGCGTAGCCGACCACGTCGGGCGTGGTCTGGTGGCGCAGCCGGTTGTGGTCGCCCGTGTAGGCGGGGTTGGAGGCGTTGAAGCAGTCGGCGTTGCCGAGTTCGAGTCCCCAGATGGGGGCGAGGAAGGGTTTGCCGGTGACGTCGGTGTAGGCGTTCAGCACGTCCTTCAGTGAGTTCCCGGCGAAGTACCAGGCATCGAACCGGCTTTCGTTGTGGGTGAGTTGGGCGGGTGTGCCGAAGTTGTAGCTGCCGGGGGCCCAGGTGTTGCGCATCACGCCGTAGCCGTTGGTGGACATGTAGAACGGGGCGGGGCTGGCGTTGCTGTTCTCGGTCCACTGGTTGGAGACGGCGACCGGAACGGTCTTGTCGCGCAACGCCCACTCCCCCAGGTGCAGGCCGGTGCCGTAGAACTGCTCGTCCGCGCCGCGGTTCAGGTACTGGGTGGCCTGGCTGGTGGTCCAACTGGTGGGCTGGGATTCGGCCCAGAGCAGTGTGGTGTTGTCGGCGCGGTAGAGCGCGAAGGTGAGCGGGGACTTGTTGATCCGCAGGGTGATCGCGCTGGTGTCGATGTGCCAGTAGGTTCCGGCGTCGGCGAGGGTGGCGCCGACGCTGCCGAAGGAGGTGGTGACGGCGAGGTCGCTGCCGGCCGGGTCGTCGGTGAACTTGCCGTTCGGCGAGAGCCAGATCCGGAAGATGTCGGCGCGGGCCAGCTGGATCCGGGCGGCGGCTTTGCCGGAGGTGGTGACGGTGAACGTGTCGCCTGAGCGGGTGACGCCGGTGGCGTTGCCGGCGGTGGTGGCGCGCGCGGCGGCGGCCGGGCCGACGACTGCGAACAGTGTCGCCAGCATCAGCAGCACGAGCGTGGCCGCTGTGTACCGACGGCTCGGGCTACCCGGCCTTGGCAGTGGGGTTCGCATGCTGGTTCCTCCTGTACGGGCGGGGGCGGAGGGTGGGAAGTGCGTCGCCGGGCCGAACCGGATGAGGGGGTGGGGGTGCGCCAAGTCGCTTGTGGGGCCGTTCGGTTGAGGGGTGGGGCCGATCCGGCGAGTTGAGCGGTACATATCGCAGCAGCAAGCCGACATGACGTCAAGTGTTCGTTCAAGCCGCGTTCTGCGCAGCTTCGCGCACAGTGCGCAGAGCATTTGCGCGAAACGCACGACGGGCCGGCAGCCGCGCCACCTGGGTGTGCGGAAATGGCGGCAGACGTTCGCCTGCGGGAAAGATCCCTTTGTCCGGGCGCACGCCCTGTTTGGCCACAACGTTGGCATGCGAGTCGCCATCGTCACCGAGTCCTTCCCGCCCGAGGTCAACGGCGTGGCCCACAGCGTGCTGCGGGCCGCCGAACACCTCGTCCGGCGGGGTCACCAGCCACTGGTGATCACGCCCGCGCCGGCCCGCGGCGCACACTGCCCGCCGCAGTCCTTCGGCCCGGACCGGGAACCGCTGCCGGTGGTGCGCATTCCGTCCGTTCCGCTGCCCCGCTACCCGCAGGTACGCATCGCGCTGCCCAGCCGCCGCCTGGCCGCCGCGCTGACCTCCCACCGACCGGACGTGGTGCACCTCGCCAGTCCGTTCGTGCTCGGTGCGCGGGCCGCCCGGATCACCGAGCGCCTCGACCTGCCGACGGTGGCCGTCTACCAGACCGACCTGGCCGGGTACGCGCAGGCGTACCGGATGGGACGGGGGCTGGGCTCGGCGCTCGCCTGGGCACGGATCCGATCCGTGCACCGGTCCGCCGCGCGCAATCTCGCCCCGTCCACCCCCGCCGCCCAGGACCTGACCGCGCACGGCGTGCGCAACGTCCGGATCTGGGCGCGCGGCGTCGACTCCGCGCGCTTTCACCCCGACCACCGGGACGAGGCCCTGCACCGCTCGCTCGCCCCCGGCGGCGAGGTGCTGGTCGGCTACGTCGGGCGGCTCGCCCCGGAGAAGCGGGTCGACCTGCTCGCCGAGGCCTCCCGGCTGCCCGGGGTGCGGGTCGTGGTGATCGGCGACGGACCGAGCGCCCCCGCATTGAAGGCCGCGATGCCCGGCGCGGTGTTCCTCGGCCGCCGCACCGGCGCCGAACTCGCCCGCTGCTTCGCCACCTTGGACGTGTTCGTGCACACCGGCCCGCTGGAGACCTTCTGCCAGACCATCCAGGAGGCGATGGCCAGTGGCGTCCCCGCGGTCGCACCGGCCGTCGGCGGCCCGCTCGACCTGGTCGGCCACCACCGCACCGGCCTGCTGGTCGCCCCGCGCGACCCCGGGGCCGTCGCCCGCGCCGTCGCCACCCTCGCCGCCGCCCCCGACGTCCGCACCCGCTACGGCGCGGCCGGCCGCACCGACGTCACCGACCGCACCTGGGAGGCCGTCGGCGACCAGCTCATCCAGCACTACGAGGACGTCCTCACCGAGCACCGCACCCGCCCTGCGGGCACACCTCCCCACACCAACGGGAAAACGCTTTCCAGCACGGCCGGGCCAACTGCCACCCCGAACGACGGGCCGTCGGTCCCCGTTCAGGCCCGCACCAACGGGAAAGCGCTTTCCCCGACCTCCGCCGACGCCGACGCCGACACACCGGCCACCGTCCCGCCGCCAGCGACACCTCCGCAGCCCTCCCCTTCCACCCCCGCCGACGTGCAGCCCGGCTCCGACCTCACCGCTCGCACGGCCGGTCAGTTGGTCGAGGAGCAGCCGGCGTGAACAGCGAACTGCGTATCGTCCGGGTGGCGAACTTCGTCACGCCGGTGTCCGGCGGCCTGCGTACGGCGCTCCGGCACCTCGGTGCGGGCTACCTGGCGGCGGGCCACCAGCCGGTGCTGGTCGTCCCGGGGCCGCGCCGCAGCGAGGAGTGGACCGAGCAGGGCCGGGTGATCACGCTGCCCGGGCCCCGGGTGCCGGGCAGCGGCGGCTACCGGGTGCTCCGGGACCGTCGTCACCTCGCGGCCGTCCTCGAGGAGTTGGCGCCGGACCGACTGGAGGTCTCGGACCGCACCACGCTGCGCTGGACGGGCGCCTGGGCCGGAGCGCACGGAGTGCGGTCGATGATGGTCTCGCACGAGAGCGCCACGGGCGTCCTCGGCACCTGGGGCCTGCCCCGGCCCGCGGCACGCGGCCTCGCGGACCGGCTCAACTCCCGCACCGCGCAGGCTTACGACACGGTGCTGTGCACGACGGCGTGGGCGGCCGAGGAGTTCGAGCGGATCGGCGCCGACAACCTCGCCCAGGCACCGCTGGGTGTCGACCTGACGACCATGCACCCCGCCCGCCACGACCCGGCGCTGCGGGCGCGACTGGCCGATCCGCACCAGGTGCTGCTGGTGATGTGTTCGCGGCTGTCGGGCGAGAAGCGTCCGGAACGGGCGCTTCAGGCACTGGCGGAGCTGCGCCGCCACCACCGCGTCCCGGCGGTGCTGGCCGTCGCCGGGACGGGCCCGCTGCGCCGCCGCCTGGAGCGGCAGGCCACCGAACTACGGCTGCCCGTGACGTTCCTCGGCCACCTGGCCGAACGCGCCGACGTGGCAGCCCTGTTGGCGACCGCCGACGCCGCGATCGCGCCGGGCCCGGTGGAGACCTTCGGCCTGGCCGCACTCGAGACGCTGGCCTGCGGCACCCCCGTCGCGGTGAGCCGTTCCTCCGCACTGCCCCGGGTGGTCGGCCGGGCCGGCCTCGCGGCCGCCGACACCGGCCCCGGATTCGCCGACGCCATAAGGAAGTTGCTGGACCGCCCCGAGGCCGAACGCCGGGCCGCCGCCCGCGCCCGGGCCGAACGGTTCAGCTGGGACGCCGCCGTCACCGCCTTCCTCGCCGCCCACCACGCCACCGTCCCCACACCCGCCGCCCACCACGCCACCGTCCCCACACCCGCCGCCCACCACCTCGCACCGTAGTGCGCAGACCCCAACTGCCCACTCCCCCACCGCATTCCACACCCACCCAACCCCACTGGAGGGACGTGATGACGGTTCGGTTCGCTGCGCTCGGCGACTCCCTCACCGAGGGCGTCGGCGACCCCGTCCCCGGCGGCTGGCGAGGCTGGGCGGCACTGCTCGCGCCCAGCCTCTCGCCAGGCCCCGTGGACTTCCGCAACCTCGCCAACAGCGGCGCCCTCAGCCGCGACCTGCTGGTCTCCCAACTACCCACCGCACTCGCCCTGCGCCCGCAGTACGCGGCAGTGCTGGTGGGCGGCAACGACACCCTGCGAGCCTCCTTCGACCTCGATCTGACGGCCCGTCAATTCGGCGCTGCTCTATCCTCGTTGGCGTCATCCGGCACCGTCCCGCTCACCGCCTGCTTGCCCGACCCGGGCCGACTGCTGGGACTTCCCGCACCGCTCGCCCGCCCACTGGCGCGCCGGATGCGCGGCGTCAACGCGGTGATCCACGCACTGTCCGAGCACCACCACGCGGTGCACCTGCACCTCGCGGACCTGCCCTGGACGGAACGGCGCAGCCTGCTGAGCGTGGACCGGCTCCACCCCAGCGCCGCCGGGCACCAGTTGATCGCCCGCGGCTTCCACACCCTGCTCGCCGAATCCGGCCATCCGGTCGGCCCGCCGCCCGCCGAGCTGCCGACCCCCGCCTCCGTCCCCGGCGCCGACCTGTGGTGGATGGCCACCCGTGGCACCCGTTGGCTGGCGGCCCGCTCCACCGACCTGCTCCCCGGCCTGCTCGCCCTCGCCGCGATCGAGGCCCGCCATCTCCTCCGCGGCTCGTCCCGTCGCCTCGACCACGCGGAGGCCCGAACCACCGCCGCCATCATCGCCCGCCTCACCACACCCGGCCCCCAGCCGGCCCCGCGCACCGCGAAGACCTCAACGCCCCGCTAGCGCAACGCACTTGCCGGGGCCACCGGCGCGCCACGCCCCCGGAGCGGGCACCCCGGTCACCGCGCGACCGGCAAGGTTGGTCGTTCAGTCCCGCTGGTCGCGCTCCGTGCCTCGTTCGACACCTTTCGAACTCGCGAGTGAGGCGCGGATCTTGTCCAGCCAGCGTTGACAGAACTCAGGCGTGATCGGTTCGAAGAGTTCTGGGGTCGATGCCTCGAAGAGGAACTGCGCCACGAAGTCCTCATGACCGTCCTCGAGGTCCAGGCCATCGTGGAGGTGCACCACCTGGGCCCACGTGGTGAGCTCGGCCGATGCCACAAGGCCGTCGGCGGCCTTGGCCAGGGCGGCCTCAAGGGCGGCGCGATCCACGACGGCGCGATCCACGACGGCGTGGGCCGATTGACCTGCGCGGCGTGCATTTCGCACCAGGTCGTCGAGTTCACCACGCCAGTTGACGAGGTCTTCGAGAACTGGGCTTTCCTCGGCGTTCATGCCGCTCATCCTGCCAGCGGGCGGCCCCCTCCCGAGCGCTGTCCGGTCGAGACGTTCGGCGGCGGCAAACAGTCGAATCCCCTCCCTGGAACGGGTTAAGTGCCGCCCTTCGGCCCCGGCGCGGTCTCGGTGGCCCGGTTACGGTGCAGTGCTCAATCCGGCAACCCGGACCACTCGGAGGCACACATGGTCACCCGAAACACCGCATGGCCTGCTGGAACGCCCTGTTGGGTCGATCTGTCCGCGGACGACCTCGACAAGGCCGTCACGTTCTACAGCAGTCTGCTCGGCTGGCAGGTCCAGCGCGGCGGCAAGGACGTCGGCGGCTACAGCCTGGCCCTGAAGAACGGCGCGAACATCGCCGGCATCGGCCCGAAGATGAAGCCCGAGATGCCCACGGCCTGGACCACCTACCTGGCCACCGACAACGTCGACGACACCGTCGCGAAGATCACCGCGGCCGGAGGGAAGGTCCTGTCGCCCGCGATGGACGTGATGACCCTCGGCAGGATGGCGATCGCGGCGGACCCCGGCGGCGCGGTGTTCGGCGTGTGGCAGTCCGGCGACCACACCGGTTTCGGCGTCGCCAACGAGGACGGCACGGTCGCCTGGAACGAGAACATGAGCCGCGACTACGAGGGCAACCGCAGGTTCTACCGCGAGGTGTTCGGCTACAAGTACGGCGAGGTGTCCGACGGTTCGATGAAGTACTCCACCCTCGACCTGCCGCACGGCACGGTCGGCGGGATCGGCGAACTGCCGGCGGACACTCCGCGCGAAGTGCCGGCGCACTGGATGGTCGTCTTCGCCGTGCAGAACGTCGACTCGACCGCGGCCAAGGTGCCCGGCCTGGGCGGTCGCGTCACTCAAGCCCCGTTCGACACGCCGTACGGCCGGATGTCCGTGGCGTCCGACGACCAGGGCGCGACGTTCACCCTCGTCCAGCCCCTGCCGACGGACTGATCCGCGCTCTGCCGAAGCCCAACTGACCGGCTCTTGCGGCGAACCGCCCCGTAAGCGCCGGTCAGTTGGGCTTCGGCAGGCGGATCACGGCCGAGCCGCGCGCGAGGTCGATCCGGCTGCGGTTCGGCGGGGCGCCGTCCTCGTCCTCGTCGCGAAGCATCAGCGCGGACTGGCGTTCCTTCAGCTCGTTCTGCTTGCCCGCCGAGAACTGGGCGTGCAGTTGCTCGAATCCGGTCGCCGAGACCTGCCCCTGCCGGCTGCCGGGCCGCCACGGCAGGAGACCGGCGCGACCGGCCCGCAGCAGCACCTGGTCGACCACCGCGAGCGCGGTGAGCAGCAGCACCAGGCCCGGCAGCGTCATGAAGACGATGAACCCCATTCGGTCAGTATCACCGCCCGGCCGCCCTCCGCACAGGGCCTCGCGGCACAGGGCCTCGCGCATCCCCCGCGAACAGCCACCGCATCCCGGCCAACACCCCTCGTACCCCAGCCACCCGGCCGCGCCGCACCGGCCGACTCGCGGATTCGCGTCGTAGCATCGCCCTCGGAGCACCGTGCACCGTTCGCACCCACCCCGCCGGAGGCAGTGAGCATGGACGTCGGTTTCGTCGGTCTGGGTGCGATGGGTCGGGCGATGGCCCGTCGGTTGCTGGATGCGGGGCACTCGGTGCGGGTGTGGAACCGGTCGGCGGAGCCGGTGGCTGAGCTGGTCGCGGACGGGGCGTCGGCGGCGGGGACGCTCGCGGAGGCGTTCGGCGCCGAGGTGGCGATCTCGATGCTGGCGGACGACAAGGTGGTCGAACGCCTGTTGCTGAACGAGGAGTTGCTGTCCGCCGCGCGGGCCGCCGTGCACGTCAACATGGCGACCGTCTCTCCGGGGCTGGCACGCCGGGCCGCCGAGTTGCACGCGCAGCACGGGCTGGGTTACATCGCGGCTCCGGTGCTGGGCCGGGCGGAGGCCGCGGCGGTCGGGAACCTGAACATCCTGGCGTCGGGTCCGGCGGCCGAACTCGACTGGGTGGCACCGCTGTTCGACGCGATGGGCCGGCGCACCTGGCATCTCGGCGAGGACCCGGCGGCCGCGAACGTGGCGAAGATCAGCGCCAACTTCCTTCTGGTGTCAGCGATCGAGGCGTTCTCGGAGGCCGCCGTACTCGCCGAGGCGAACGGCCTCGCACCGTCGGCGCTGCTCGACGTCCTCACCAACTCCCTTTTCCCGGGCCCGGTTTACGCCGGCTACGGCGCGATGATCACCGAGCGGTCCTTCGACCCGGCCGGGTTCCGCCTCACACTCGGGCTGAAGGACGTCAACCTCGCCCTGGACACCGCCGCCGGCGCCAACGCGCCCCTCCCTCTCGCCTCCCTGCTGCGCGACTCGCTGCTGCAGGCCGTCGCCCACGGCCACGGCGAGAGCGACCTCGCCGCGATCTCCACCACCTCCCGCACCCGGGCCGCCATCTGAGGCCCACGGCCACCGGAACCACTCCAGAACCAGGACCACAGCCACCCACAGCCCACCTCGAACGTAGCCCACCCCCTCTTTTCGTCGTATTGACGACAACCGGCACGCCCGCTTATCGTCATAGAGACGAAAAGAGAGGACGCCGCGACTCCCATGGCCGACATCACCCGCCGCTTCGGCTTCCGCCACCTGCGCTCCGCACCGACCAGCCACATCCGCCACCTCCGGGGCGGACAGCTCACCCACGAAGGCGCCGGACTCGCCTTCTGGTTCCGGCCGCTCACCGCCGCCATATCCGAAGTACCGGTCGACGACCGCGAGTTGGCGATGATGTTCCACGCCCGCACGGCCGACTTCCAGGATCTCGCGGTGCAGGCCACCGTCACCTACCGGATCAGCGATCCGACGGTCGCCGCCGCCCGCCTGGACTTCGGCATCGACCCCGACACCGGCAGCTGGCGCGCCGAGCCGCTCGCCCAGCTCGCCACCCTGCTCACCGAGACCTCGCAGCAGCACGCCCTCCAGCTGATCGCCCGAACTCCCCTTGCGGCCACTCTGGTTGACGGTGTGACGGCAGTCCGCGAGCGGATCGCCGAAGGCCTGGGCACCGAGCCCCGGCTGGGCGAAATCGGGCTGACGGTGCTCGCGGTGCGCGTCACCGCCGTCCGGCCCGAGGCCGAGCTGGAGCGGGCGCTGCGCACCCCGGCCCGGGAGCAGGTCCAGCAGGAGGCGGACCGGGCGACCTACGAGCGTCGCGCGGTCGCGGTCGAGCGGGAACGCGCCATCGCCGAGAACGAACTCGCCAGCCAGATCGAACTGGCGCGCCGCGAAGAGGAGTTGGTGGCGCAGCAGGGCGCGAACGCGCGCCGCGAGGCGGAGCAGAAGGCGGCGGCGGACGCGGTGCGCACCGACTCCGAGGCCGCCCGGCGCACCCGGCTGGCAGTGGCGGAGGCCGAGGCGGCCGGCACGCTGGCCACTCAACAGGCCGAGGCGGTACGGGCGTTGGGCGAGGCGAAGGCGGCCGCCGAGGCGGCGTGGCTGACGGCGCACCAGCAGGTCGGACCGGAGATCCTGCAGGCGCTGGCCCTGATCCGGCTGGCCGAGCACCTGCCGCGGATCGACAGTGTCACCCTCACCCCGGACGTGCTGACCGGCCTGCTCACCCGGCTCTCCACCCCGACGCCCGCCACGACGCCCCACACCCCGACGGGTCCGGCCGGCGACACGGATCGACCGGTCCGATGAGCCTCGCTCCGCGCGTGGTGCTGGTCCACCGGCGCACCGAGTACCAGGAGTTGATCGCCCATCACGGGACGCACGGCCAGGCGGAGTTCTTCCTCGCCGGCCGCGGGCGCTCGCTCGCCGAGGCGGAGCAGCGGCACGACCTGGCCCGGAGTGCGCTGGCCGAGGTGTCGGCGGCGGTGCCGCTGGACTGGCGGCAGACCCGGGTGGAGCGGGCGGACCTGGACCGGTTCCTGTTCGGGCCCGAGGACCTGGTGGTGGTGGTCGGCCAGGACGGCCTGGTCGCCAACACCGCCAAGTACCTGTCGGGGCAGCCGGTGATCGGCATCGACGCGGAGCCGGGCCGCAACCCGGGCGTCCTGGTGCGACACCGTCCGGGGCAGGCCGGGCCGCTGCTGCGGGCGGCCGTCGGGCCGGGCGCGGAGCGGCGCTTGGAGTTGCGCACCATGGTGGAGGCGGTGGCGGACGACACCCAGCGGCTGCTGGCGCTGAACGAGATCTACCTCGGGCAGCCCGGCCACCAGACCGCCCGCTACCGGCTCTCCGCACCGGGTGGCGACGCTGAGTCGCAGGCATCCTCGGGCGTGCTCGTCGGCACCGGCACGGGCGCGACGGGGTGGTGCCGCTCGGCGTGGCTGGAGCGGTCCAGCCGGCTGCCGCTGCCCGCGCCGACGGTGCCGCAGCTGTCCTGGTTCGTCCGGGAGGCGTGGCCGTCCCCGGTCACCGGCACCTCGCGCGTCGAGGGCCTGCTGACCTCGGAGCAGCGGCTGGCCCTCACCGTGGAGTCCGAGCGGCTGGTGGCGTTCGGTGACGGCATCGAGTCCGACGCCCTGCACCTCACCTGGGGCCAGACCGTCCGCGTCGGCCCGGCCGCGCAACGCCTCCACCTGCTCGCCTGAGCCCGCCCCGCGTCCCCCGACCGCACGTCGCCGCAGGCCGGACGGGCAGCGGGCCCCGCCGTCCGGGAGCGACCGGCGGCGGGGCCCTGCCTAGGATGGAACGAACGACGGCAAGGAGGTCCGGCCATGGCTCGACGATTCGCTCTCACCTTCCCCGGGGAGACCGGAGGCCACGCCGAACAGGACGTGGTGGTGGTCGAGGCGACCGGCACCCGAGGCCCCGGCGGGCACCCGGTGTACACGGACCCTTCCGGCATCGTGCAGGCCGAGATCAGCGACGCCGGCGAGGTCCGGATGATGGCCACCGGCGGCCACCAGGCCCCGCGAACGCCGATGCACGCCGAACCACTGCCCTGAGCCTCGGCCTCCCCGCCGCCGACACCAACGGGAAAGCGCTTGCCGGACACCTTCCGGTAAGCGCTTTCCCGTTCGTTCCGGTCAACCGACCTCTCCGTTCCGGTCAACCGGCCCTTCCGTTCCGGTCGACCGGCTCTCAGCCGCTCACCAACGCGAGTGCACCTGCGCCCGCAGGCGGCGGTCGTACAGGTCCTGAACGGCGTCCAGGGTCTGCGGCGACAGCGGCGGCAGAGCGGCCGTCTCAGCGTTGGCCCGGGCCTGCTCGGGGCTGCGGGCGCCGGGGATGACGCTGGTGACGCCGGGCTGCTGGACGATCCAGCGCAGCGCGGTCTGCGCGGAGGTGGCGCCGGGCGGGGCGAGGCGGGCGAACTCGTCGGCGGCCTCCACCCCGGTCGCGAAGTCGACGCCGGAGAAGGTCTCGCCCTGGTCGAACGCGGAACCGTCCCGGTTGTAGGTGCGATGGTCGTCCGCACCGAACAGGGTGTCCTTGGTGTACTTCCCGGACAGCAGGCCGGACGCCAGCGGGACGCGGGCGATGATGCCGACGCCGGCCTTCTCGGCGGCGGGCAGCACCTCGTCCAACGGCTTCAGCCGGAACGGGTTGAGGATGATCTGCACGCTGGCGACGCCGGGCCGGGCGATCGCGGTGAGCGCCTCCGCGCAGGTCTCCACGCTGACGCCGTACGCGGCGGTGCGGCCCTCCTCGACCAGGGTGTCGAGCGCGTCGAACACCTCGTCGCTGGAGTACACCGCCGTGGGCGGGCAGTGCAGTTGCACCAGGTCGAGTCGGTCCACGCCCAGGTTGCGACGCGAACGATCGGTCCACTCACGGAAGTTGGCGAGGGTGTAGTTCTCCGGCACTTGCGGCAGCCGGCGGCCGAGCTTGGTGGCGACCAGCAGGCCGTCGTCCTGGCGGGACTTCAGGAAGCGACCGACCAACTGCTCGCTGCGGCCGTCCCCGTAGACATCGGCGGTGTCGAAGAACGTCACCCCGGCGTCGGCGGCGGCGTCCAGCACCGCCAGCGCGTCGTCCTCCAGCACCACGCCCCAGTCGGCGCCCAGCTGCCACGTCCCGAGACCCACCACCGACACCGGACGCCCGGTCCGGCCAAGTACACGCTGTTCCATGCGCCGAGCCTGCCACAATGCCCGACGCGGCCCAACCCCCGACACTCCCCGGACGGCACCGGCCCCACCGGCCGTGCAGACCCGAAGGCCGCCCCGGCGCCCAACGGCACCGGGACGGCCCGGCTCGATCAGCGGTGCGTACCCGCCAAGGGCCGACGCCCGCTCAGACGTTGACGCCGTAGTCCAGCGCGATGCCCCGAAGGCCGGAGGCGTAGCCCTGGCCGATGGCGCGGAACTTCCACTCGGCGCCGTAGCGGTAGAGCTCACCGAAGACCATCGCGGTCTCGGTGGACGCGTCCTCGCTCAGGTCGTAGCGCGCGACCTCGGCACCGTCGGCGTCGTTGACGACCCGGATGAAGGCGTTGCGGACCTGGCCGAAGCTCTGGCGGCGCTGCTCGGCGTCGTAGATCGACACCGGGAAGACGACCTTCGCGACCTGCGGCGGAACGGCCGTCAGGTCGACCCGGATCTGCTCGTCGTCGCCGTCGCCGCCACCGGTGAGGTTGTCGCCGCTGTGCTCGACCGAACCCTCCGGGCTGCGCAGGTTGTTGTAGAAGACGAAGTGCTGGTCGCTGAGGACCCGTCCGGCCTCGCTGCACAGCAGCGCGCTGGCGTCGAGGTCGAAGTCCGCGCCGGTGGTGGCCCGGACGTCCCAACCGAGGCCGACGATGACGGAGGTGAGCCCCGGGGCCTCCTTCGTCAGCGAGACGTTTCCGCCCTTGGCGAGCGAGACTCCCATGTTGCCCTCCTGTGGTATCCCCGTACCGGGCCCGGTAGTTCGGCCCGGCGGCCGGCAGCCGCCGCGTGATGCGGGCGCAGGCCCCGAAGTTGAATCTACAGCACTGTAGAACAGGACGGAATCCACCTTCGCACCAGCAGCGTCCCAAAAGTCACCGCGCGGCACCGGATCTGACGGCACCACACCGAGCGGCACCGGCCTGATCGTCGGATCGGTTCTCGCGAGGTCCGACCACGGCGTCCCCCCGCAGGTCACCCGCCGCGCGCCGCCCAGGTCACCCGCCGCGCCGCGCCGGGGCCGCCTACCGGCGTCGGCCGTCGCCCCGGGCATACCCTTTCCGAGGAGGTGCCCCAGATGAGTGATGACACGACGATCCCCGGTATCGATCCGAAGGTGCCGCCCAGCGGCGACGGCTGCGTGGAGTGTCTGGCCGGCGACGGCCAGGGCTGGTGGTTCCACCTGCGCAGGTGCGCGGCGTGCGGACACATCGGGTGCTGCGACTCCTCACCGTCCCAGCACGCCACCGCACACGCCCGGTCGGCCGGCCACCCGTTCCTGACCAGTTTCGAACCGGGCGAGGACTGGTTCTGGAACACCGAGACCGAACAGTTCTACGAGGGCCCGCCGCTCGCCGGCCCGTCCGCGCACCCGGTCACCCAGCCCACCCCGGGCCCGGCCGGCCGCGTCCCGATCGACTGGCAGCAGCGCCTGCGCTGACTCCCGCCCACCACAACCGACCGTACCCGCGCCACCATCCGTGCCGGGTACGGTCGGTTTGTGGTGCGACGCGGGCCGGCGCGGCCACCCGCACGGACCGGCAGCGGCGGCGACGGCGACAGCGACGGCGAAGGGGCGGGAACGTGGACGCGCAGCAGTGGGAGACGGTGCGGCGGCTGGCGGCGTGGCTGGCCGAGGGAAGTACTCAACCCCCGGAGATGCAACGGGTGTTGCAGTGTCTGAAGATCAGCGAGGAGGCCGGCGAGGTGGCCGAGGCGGTGATCGGCGCACTCGGCCAGAACCCGCGCAAGGGCTTCTCGCACACCTGGGACGACGTGGCGGGCGAACTGTGCGACGTGGTGATCACCGCGATGGTCGCGCTGACCCGGGTGCATCCGGACCCGGCCGCCGCGTTCGACGCGCACCTGGCGAAGGTCGCTGCCCGCGCGCTGCCGACGCCGGAGTCCGACGCCGCCCCGAACTGAGGCGGTACGCCCCGTCAGCGGTGCCCGACGGCGAACAGCAGGAGCACGAATCCGGCGAACACGTGGGTGCCCACGATGTAGATCAGCGCACGGATCAGCATCTGCTTGCGCCGCGCCTTCTCCTCACGCACGGCGGAGCTGGTCACGTCGGTCCTCCTGTCGTCCTGTCCCGTCCCGGTTCTGCCGTTCCGGCCTTTGCAGGGTACGCCGTACGGGGCCCGTGGCGGAGATCACGGGCCACTTAGGGCCACCTACGGTGGCGTAGGTCACTTCACACAGTGAACTATCTCCTCCATGGCCGACTACCAGGAGACCCTCGACCTCAGTTCCTACGCCGCACTCGGTGACAGCTTCACCGAGGGCCTGAACGACCCCGGCCCCGACGGGAAGTTCGCCGGCTGGGCCGACCGGCTGGCCGGAATGCTGGCCGAGCGGCGCCCGGAGTCCGATCTCCGGTACGCCAACCTGGCCGTGCGCGGCCGCCTGCTGGACCAGATCGTCACCGAGCAGGTCCCGAAGGTTCGCGAACTCCAGCCCGATCTGGTGACGTTGTGCGCCGGCGGCAATGACATCCTGCGTCCGGGCAGCGACCCGGACCTGATCGCCGAGCACTTCGAGTCGGCCGTGCTGGAACTGCGCGAGCACGCCGGGAAGGTGCTGATCTGCACCGGCTTCGACACCCGCAACGTGCCGGTGCTGCGCCACCTGCGCGGCAAGGTCGCAACCTACAACTCGCACCTGTGGGCGATCGCCGACCGCAACGGTCTCGCCGTCGCGGACCTGTGGTCGCTGCGGGCGGTGCACGACCGCCGGGCCTGGTCGGACGACCGGCTGCACCTGTCGCCGGAGGGCCACCAGCGGGTGGCGCTGCTGGCGGCGCGCGCCCTCGGCCTGACCGAGGTCGGCGACCCGGAGGCCGCCTGGCCGCCGGCGCCGGTCGCCACCCCGGCCGAGCAGCGCCGGGAGAACCTCCAGTGGGCCCGCACCTACCTGCTGCCGTGGGTGGGCCGCCGCCTGCGCGGCGAGTCGTCCGGCGACCACATCGAGGCGAAGCGCCCGGAGCTGCTCCCGCTCTGACCCGACCCGGCCCGCCCGAGGCGCAATCCACGCGTCCCGAGACCCGATCCACCCGGCCCGGACGCAACCCACCCGGCCCGAGCCCCAATTCACCACCGCCAGACCCGACTTCGACCCGGCCATGCCCGGACCCAGCCATGCCCGGACCCAGCCATGCCCTGGCCCAGCCATGCCCAGGTCCGAACATGCCCAGGCCTGGCCATACCCTGGCCCAGCCATGCCCTGGCCCAGACAGCCATGCCCAATAGCGCCTGGACACCACTGCGGGCCGCCCCGCCCCCACGCGGTCGGCGGCCCGCAGTCCCCAGGTGAGACCCCTGCCTCGCCTTACTCGACGACCAGCTCCACCGGAACGTTCCCGCTGATCGCCTTGGAGTACGGGCAGACCTGGTGGGCCTGCTTGACCAGTTGCTCACCGGTCTCACCGGCCAGCTCCTCGGGCAGTTCCACCCGCAGGACGACCGAGAGGGCGAAGCTGGTCTCGTCCTTGCCGATGGTGACCTCGGCGGTCACCGAGACGTTCGAGACATCGACCTTCGCCTGCCGGGCGACCAGGCCGAGCGCTCCGGAGAAACAGGCCGCGTAGCCGGCCGCGAACAGCTGCTCGGGGTTGGTGCCCACGCCGTCGCCGCCCAGCGCCGGCGGCAGCGACAGCTTGAGGTCGAGCTTGCCGTCCGAGCTGACGGAGCGGCCCTCGCGGCCGTTCGAGGTGGCAACTGCGGTGTAGAGCGGTTCCATTCCGAGCTCTCCTGTCTCGTCCATACCTGATCTCAGACCGGTGTCCGGCAGCGTTTCCGCCGGCGCCGTCTCCGGCCTGCCCTGTCCTGCCCCATAACTACAGCACACAATTTAATTGCGCACAACTGAATCGGCCGCTTGCTACCCTTGAGCCATGACCAGCCACGACGAAGAGGACGAAGCCAGGGCCGGGACCGGCACCGACCCGACGATCACGACGCTGGAGGAACTCGCGGCCGCAGGCTCCGACCTGCTCCTGCTCGACCAGCAGATCTGCTTCTCGCTGAGCGCCGCCTCCCGCGCGTTCGGCAGCGTCTACCGGACGGCGCTGAAGGATCTGGGCCTGACGTACCCGCAGTACCTCGTGATGCTGGTGCTCTGGCAGCACCACGAACTCCCCGTCAAGCAGCTCGGCGAGCGCCTGCGGCTGGACTCCGGCACGCTCTCCCCGCTGCTCAAGCGGCTGGAGGCGACGGGGCTGATCGCCCGCGAGCGCAGCCCGCAGGACGAGCGGTCGGTGATCGTCTCGCTCACCCAGGCCGGCCGCGACCTTCGCGAGCCCGCCCGCGCCGTCCCGCGCCACATCGGCGCCGCGGCCGGACTCCCCCTGTCCGACCTGCGCACCCTGCGCGAATTGCTCACCCGCCTGACCGCGAACCTGGACGCGGCCGGCGCCTGAGCGTCGAGAATCCTCAACACGCAGGCGCCGGGGCCGCGTTGAAAAGACCTACCGATGCCGCAGGTACGCCGCCGCGGTCGCGCGCAGCCGCTCGTGCAGGCCGTCGTACGCGCGGGCCCGGCCGAGGACGGACTTCGGCAGCTTGGCGACCATCGTGTAGTTGGTGTCGCAGACGTTCGCGGCCGGCGCCAGTCCGGCCTGGCTGACCAGCTGGTACGCGTCGAGCTGGTCCAGGCCGAAAAGTTCGCCGGTCCAGCCGACCAGGTCGTGCTGGCTGATCCGGAAGGCGTCCTCCAGCGGGCGGGCGGAGCCGGTGCTGATCAGGTAGTCGTCGCTCTCCAAGCGGGGCCAGGCCGGTCCGCCGCCCTTGATCAGGTCGACGATCACGGTGGTGCGCATCGCGGCCTCGATGGCGGTGCCGCACACCTCGCCCTCGCCCTGGCGGGCGTGGCCGTCGCCGATGGCGAGCAGGCCGCCGTCGACGTTGACGCCGAAGTAGGCGGTGGTGCCGGCCCGCATCTCGGGGGTGTCCAGGTTGCCGCCGTGCGCTCCGGGGGTGATCGAGGCCAGCACCTCGCCGGCGGCGGGGGCGACGCCGACGGTGCCGTGCATCGGGTCGAGCGGCAGCGCGACGGTGAAGTCGCTGCCCCGGGCCCGGAAGTGGCACAGACCGGCGGCGACGTCCAGGTCGTAGATCCAGACCCGTTCCTCCAGCGCGGGGTGCAGCATCGCGGTCTGGTGGGTGGCGGTGAGCGCCCCGAAGTGCGGGAAGGTGCTGGAGATGCCGTAGTCCCGGGCGGGGGTGATCTCCACGAAGTGCACCGCGAGGACGTCCCCGGGTTCGGCCCCGGCGACGGCGATCGGGCCGGTGACAGGGTTGAGGTACGGGAAGACGCAGACCTGGCTGGGCAGGTCGCCGGTGCCGCGCACCTTGCCGCCGAAGCAGTCCTCGGTGGTCAACTCGACGATGCTGCCGGGCTGAACGGTGGTCAGCGGGGCGCGTCCGCCGAAGGTGTAGGCCCAGTCCTCCGGCGCGGGGGTCAGCTGGACGATCTCGGGCAGGGTCACTTGTCGGTCTCCTCGGAGGTGGTGTCGGCGACGGCCAGTCGGGGCTTGCGGCCGGTCAGCATCAGTCCGGCCAGCACGATCCCGCCGATCAACAGCCAGACGAAGCCGAGCCGTTGGGCCGCGATGTTGGCGTTGACGACGACGTAGGCGAGGATCGCGAAGCCGAGCAGCGGGGCGATCAGGTGGCGCCAGTAGTCCTTGCTGCGCTTGCGGATCAGGTAGTGGACGACGACGGCGACGTGCAGCACCAGGAAGGTGGTCAGCGCACCGAAGTTGACCAGGGTGCTGAGCAGGGTGATGCCGTCCTCGCGCGAGGCCATGTACAGGCCGAGCACCAGCGAGATGCCGGCGGTCAGCAGGGTCGCGTTGACGGGCACCCGGCGGGTGGGGTGGATCTTGGCGAGGAATCGGGGCAGTTGGCGGTCGCGGGCCATCGCGAACAGCAGCCGCGAGGTGGCCGCCTGCGCGACCAGGGAGTTGGCGAAGCCCCAGGCCACGGCGGTGGACGCGGCGGTCAGGGTGGCCAGCCAGCCGCCGCCGGCGGCGCGGGCGGCGTCGTAGAAGGCGGTGCCGTTCGGGTCTCCGTCGGCGATCAGCGCGTCCGGGTCGGCGACCAGCAGCGAGGCCACCCAGGTCTGCACGATGAACAGTGTGCCCGCGAGCAGCAGCGCGGCCACCATCGACCGGCCGATCGCCTTGGTGGAGTCGCGGTTCTCCTCCGAGAGGGTGGAGATGCCGTCGAAGCCGAGGAAGCTGAGCACGGCGATCGAGACCGCGCCGAAGGCCAGGTGCCACGAGAAGTGGTGCGAGTTGTACAGCGGCGTGAAATCGAAGCCGCGGCCCTTGCCGTTCGCCAGCGCGATCACGCCGACCACCAGGAACACCGCGAGCACGACGAGTTCGCCGATCAGCACCGCCTTGTTGACCTTGGCGGTGGTCTCGATGCCCAGGTAGTTGACGACGGTGTTGAGCAGCACGAAGCCGACCAGCCACAGCCAGACCGGGACGGACGGCACCAGCGAGTTCATCGCGACGCCGGCGATCAGGTAGAGCAGGCCCGGCACCAGCACGTAGTCCAGCAGGATCATCCAGCCGGACAGGAAGCCGACCGGTGCGCCGATGCCGCGCCCGGCGTAGGTGTAGACCGAGCCGGCCATCGGGAACGCCCGGGACATCTGGGCGTACGACAGGGCGGTGAACATCATCGCCACCATGCCGAGGACGTAGGCCAGGGCGACCATGCCGCCGGAGCCCTGGAAGACGCCGCCGAAGATGCCGAAGGGGGCGATCGGCACCATGAAGACCAGCCCGTAGACGAGCAGGTCGGTGAAGGTCAGGGACCGGCGCAGCTCCTGTTGGTAGCCGTAGCTCTCGATGCCTTGGTGCGCGGGTGTGTCGGCCATGGTGCTCTCTCTCCGTGACGACCCTGCGGGTGTGTGGGGGAGACTGTAGAGCGAAGTATTTCCATATGGAAGGGTTTTGCGAGGACGTTCCACCGACTGAGAAAGCGGGCGCTCAGCGGTCTTCGCAGGTCAGCTGCCTTGACGCGGCGACAGGACGGCGAAACCGGGCCCCTCGGCCCGGGCCAGGTGCACGGCGCGCCGCGCCCCGCCCAGCAGCCGGCCGGCCGCCCGGGCCAGCCCGTGCGGCTCCAGGGCGTGACGGTGCGCGAGCGCCGCGAGCAGCTGCAGGCCGTCGTAGAGCCCGACCGCGTACGCGTCCAGCACGGGCGCCCACGGCCCGCACAGCGCCCGGTGCCGCTCGCCGAGCAGCTGCCGGGGCTCCTCGGCGAGGGTGGCGAAGGACGGCATGGCGGCGTACAGCGTCCCGGTGTCGTCGCCGCCGAGAGCGAGCAGTCCGTTCTCCTCCAGCGCCCCGGACAGCCGGACGATTCGGCGGTCGAGTCCGCTGCGGCGCAGCGCGCGGTTGAAGTGCACCAGGTCGCGGCCGATCAGGCTGAGCAGCAGTGCGTCGGCGCGGGCCGTGCGCAGCGCCTCGAGCAGTGGTTCGACGGCCGGTTGGACGGCCCCGAACGGGACGCGGCGCTCCAGCACGATCCTGGCTCCGGCGCGGGTGGCGAGGGTGGCGGCGGCGCGGTGGACGGAGCGCGGCCAGATGTAGTCGTTGCCGATCAGCGCCCAGCGGCGCAGTCGGTGCCGCTCCGTCAAAACACCTACCGCCCGGGCGAGTTGACCGGTCGGGTCGGTGCCGGTGCACAGGACGCCGGGGCGGCGGGTGCCGCCTTCGTGCGGCGGGGTGTAGATGTAGGCGATGCGTCCGGCGGCGACGGTTTCGACGGCGCGGTGGACGTCGCTGGTGTGGCAGCCGGCCAGGGCGTCGAGGGCGCCGGCGTCGAGCAGCCGGCGGACTTCGGCAGCTACGGGGTGGGGTGCGCCGCCGCCGTCGACCAGGACGAGGTCGAGGGGGCGGCCGAGGATGCCGCCGCGGGCGTTGATCTCGTGCGCGGCGAGCAGGGCGCCGTCGAGTGCGGACGGGCCGGTCAGTCCGAGCGGGCCGGACTGCGGCACGACGAGGCCCACCCGGAACGCGCCGTCCTCCCTGGGGAGGTGGAGCGCGTCGAGCGGGTCGACCAGCCTGGCGTCCAGCGTCACCGGTGCGAGTATGGTCGGGATGTCGGCCCCGGGAAAGCCCGCGAGGCTCGGGGGGAGCTCGGAACGGGAGGGTCGGATGGCCATGAGGAGCGCTGCCGCGCACACCACCGCCGCGCCCGGTCCGGCGGGCTCGCCGCCGCTGCTGGTGGAGCTCGTGGCGCTCGCCCACCGCCGGCTCACCTCAGGGCTGGCGACGGCGCTCGCCGAGGAGGACTGCACGGTCGACCAGTGGCGGGTGCTGCGGGCGCTCGCGGACGGCGAGGGCCGATCCATGGGCGAGTTGGCGCAGGCGCTGTTGATTCCGCAGGCCAGCCTGAGCCGCCTGGCGGACGCCCTCGCGGATGCCGGGCTGGTCTACCGGCGCCAGGACGACCAGGACCGCCGCCGGATCACCGCCCACCTCTCCCGCCAGGGCCGCACCCGCCTGACCCGCCTCGACGCCCTCGCGGCCGCCCACGACGCCGCCGTCCGCGCCGCCTGCGGCCTCCCCGACCCCACGGCGCCGCTCACCCGCCTCGCGTCGATCTGACACCGGGCAGCCCGCGGCTACGACTCGTAGCGTTCGATCTCCTCGACGCTGCGGACGCCGGCCTGGTTCGGGTCGTCGCCGGCGTCGGTGCGGGCCCGGCGCTGGCGCAGCAGGTCCCAGCACTGGTCGAGCTGTTCTTCCAGGTCCTTGAGTTCGCGCTGTTCGGTGGACTGGTCGATGCGGCCTTCGGAGAGCGCGGCACGCAGTTTCCGTTCCGCGTCGACCATGGCGCTGATCCGGTCCAGGATGCGGCGGTCGGTGGCGCCGCCCTTGCCCTGCTCGTCCATCGGAGGCCTCCTCACGGTCCGCCCTGTTCCTCACTCTAGGAAGCCGGGATGCGGCCCGCCACCAGGGCCGATCGGGGCGGCGGGCCCTTCGCGGCGGGGCGGGTTGACCCGAAAGGGGGAGCGTAATTGACAGGGCGTCATGGGGCTTGCCAGGATCACTTATTGAAAACGACTTCCACTTCCATTCCGCTTCCATTCCGCCCCCGAAAGGCCACCCCCATGTCGCTGGACGTCTCCCCCTCCCTGCTCACCCTGGCCGAGCGCGACGAGGTCGCCGACGCCGACTTCCTCGCCACCGTCCGCACCTCGCTGCCCTACGCGTACCGGCTGGTCAACGACCTGACGGCCGAACTCGCCACCAGCGAAGCCGAGTTCGCGGACAACACGGTCGCCCCGACCGACGCCGAACGCGCCCAGCTGCTGCGCGCACTGGCCAGCGACTCGATCCGCGGGGCGCTGGAGCGGCACTTCTCGGTGAAGCTGGCCTTCCAGAACTGCCACCGCCTGGCGGTCTTCCACCCGAACACCGAACACACCGACGCCTACCGGAAGTTCACCTCCATCCGGGCCCAACTGCTGAACCAGTCCCCGGAGTTGCGCGACTGCTGACCGCACGCCGAACACCCGCCGCCCCGAAGACTGCACCGGGGCGGCGGGTTCAGCGCATCCAACTCGGCTCAGCCGAGGGTGACTTCGGCGTCCCGCTGGGCGGCTGCGGGCTCCACCGGCGCGGGTACCGGCCGGGTGCGACGGGACGGCACCAGCAGTGCGGCGAGCGCCGCGGCCAGGCAGAACGCCGCGAGCAGCGCGAAGCCGTGGGTGTAGCCGGACTCCATCGGGCGGCCGGAGGGCTGGAGGTGGCCGGTGACCAGGCCGGTCATCAGCGCGGCGCCCATCGAGCCGCCGATGGTGCGGATGTTGGCGTTCATGCCGGTGGCGGCGCCGGTCTGGGCGGGCGAGACGCTCTGCACGATCAGGTTGCTCATCGAGGCGAACGCCAGGCCGATGCCGAGCCCGAACACCCCGGCCGCGACGGCGACGTCCGCCGGCGTCTGGTGCCGGGCGGCGAGCAGCGCGCAGGCCACGGCACCCAGCAGCGCGCCGGTGACCAGCTGCGCCTTGGCGGGGAAGCGGCCGGCCAGGCGCCCGCCGAGGATGCCGGAGACGAACATCGCGCCGACCATCGGCAGCATCAGCAGGCCGGCGCCGGTGACGGTGGAGCCGAAGCCGTAGCCCGCGCTCGTGGGGGTCTGGACGAAGCCGGGCAGGAACGCCCACACGGCGTACATGCCGCCGCCGAACAGCAGGGCCGCGGTGTTGGTGGTCCACACGGCGTGCAGCCGCATCACCCGCAGGTCGATCAGCGGGTTGCGCGAGCGGGCCTCGTTGAGCACCCAGAGCGCGAACAGCACGACGGCGGCGGCCAGCAGGCCGAGCACCCGGGCCGATCCCCAGCCCCACTGGGCAGCCTGACTGACCGGCAGCAGCAGCGCCACCAGCCAGCCGGAGAGCAGCACGGAGGAGGTCCAGTCGACGCCGCCCTCGCTGCGGGTCGGCGACTCGGGGACGTAGCGCCAGGCGAGCAGCACGGTGGCGGCGACCACGATGACGGGGAGCCAGAACAGCCAGCGGTAGTCCAGCGCGCCGACGATCGGGCCGGCCAGCACCATGCCGAGGCCGCTGCCGACGGCGATCACGGCGGACAGGTTGCTGATGCCGGTGGGCACCCGCCCGGCGGGGAACTCGTCGCGGATGATGCCGAAGGACAGCGGGAACAGCGCACCCGCGATGCCCTGGAGGACGCGCGCGATCAGCAGCACGGTGATGTCGGGGGCGAGCGCGGCGACCAGGCAGCCGGTCAGCAGCGCGGCCAGCGCCGCGACCAGGGTGCGCTTCTTGCCCACCAGGTCGCCGACCCGGCCGAGGATCGGGGTGAACACGGACGCGGACAGCAGGTAGGCGGTCATCACCCAGGTGACGGTGGACTGCGAGGTGTGCATCGCCTCCTGAACGATCGGCAGGGCCGGCGTGATCAGCGACTGGAGCAGCGCGAACACGCCCGCTCCGACGGCGAGCACGCCGAAGGTGACGCGGTGGGACTGGCGATTCATCGAACCCTCTCGGGACTCGGGTCGCGGCGCACGGGAACAACGGCGCGCCACGGCGCACAACTGGCAGGCAGACGCCCGAACGGGCGGTGGTGCGGAGCAGAAACGGACGACGGGTCAATGCCGGTACGGTCAAACAGAATTGACGACAGCGGTGCACGTCCCGTCAGTTCGGATTGACGACCGCGGTGCCGGTGCGGTCAACCCTGTTTGACGGCAGCGGTGCCGGCACGGGGCGGCGCGGGTGCTGCGGAGAGCCCGTCGCCGACGGGCGACAGGCCGAAGCCAGGGCCCCGGTGCTAAAGTCGAGGCATGCCTCCAGATTAGCGGAGGTGAGCCTCCGGTTCAATCCGGATGTGTCGAAACGAGGTCACCGTGTCCGAACCGATCTCCGTCGGCGAGTTCCTCGCTGCCCGGCGCCCGCGCCGCGCCGACGCCGCGCGCAACTTCGACGCGCTGCTCACCGCCGCCCGCGAGGCCTTCGCCGAACACGGCGCCGACGCCTCCCTGGAGGACATCGCCCGCCGGGCCGGCGTCGGCATCGGCACCCTGTACCGCAACTTCCCCACCCGCCGGCACCTCTTCGAGGCCGTCTACGCCAACGAGGTCGAGGACCTCGCCCGGGTCGCCACCGGCCTGGCCGACCGGCCGTCCTGGGACGCCCTGGTCACCTGGCTGCGCCGCTTCGTCGACTACGCGATGACCAAGCGCGCCATCCGCGAGGCCCTCCAGGGCGAGGAGTCCGCCGTCTTCCTCGCCTGCCGCCGCTCCATGTACGACGCCGGCACCCCCCTGCTGGAACGCGCCCAGCAGGACGGCAGCGTGCGCACCGACATGAACATGGACGACCTGCTCCGACTGGTCTCCGGCATCGCCTCCGTCGCCTTCCCGGACGACAAGCAGCGCGCCAAGGTCCTCGCCATCGCCCTGGACGGCATCCGCACCCGCCCCTGACACCTCCCGTTCGACGATCAGCCGCTCCCGAACGGGTTCGCGGCGTCCCGGCCCACCAGAGCCAGCAGCCTGGTCTGCGGATCGGCGTCGGCCGCCACCGGCACCGCGTCCGCGAACAGGCCCGAGGCCGCCAACGCTCCCGCGTGCGGGGCGACTTCGGCCAGTCCGAAGCTCACCGCCGCCGGATCCATCCGGGCGTCCGCGCCGATCCCGGTGGCCAGGTCCCAGCCATGCACGATCGCGTCCACCGTCATCTCCCGGGCGTACCCGGCCGCCCGCCGCTGCCCGTAGGAGAGGTGGACGGTGCGCCGCAGCGCGCCCGGCGCGGCGAACGCGGCCCGGGCGGCGTCGGCGGCGGCCGTCCATGCCGCCACCGGGTCGTCGCCGAGCATCTCCCCGTCGTAGCGGTCGCCGACCTCGGCGACGGTCGCTCCGTCGAGCAGGTCGGGCACCCACAGCTGTTCGTAGGTGAGATGCCCGACCAGCTGACGGACCGTCCAGTCGGTGCACGGCGTGGGGGCCTGCCAGCGGTCGTCGGGCACGGCGCGGACCAGCCGGCCGAAGTGGTCCAGGGCCTGGGCGTGCAGCGCGAGCAGGGCCTGGTCGTCGAGGTGTGTCGCCATGCGCCCCACGCTTGCCCGCCCGCGCCTCCCGGGCAAGGCGACACCCCGTGGCCCGGACGGACCGCTCCCCGGCCCCGGACGGACCGCTCCCCGACCCTGGACCACTTGTCCAGGCCGGCCTACTCGTCCAGGCCGGCCTACTCCTCGACCGGGGCCTTCTCGCGCAGCAGCTCCACGAACGCGCGCATCCACGCCGGGTGGTCCGGCCAGGCGCGGGCGGAGACCACGGTGCCGTCCACCACCGCGTCCCCGTCCACGAAGCTCGCCCCGCCGGCGGCCACGTCCGGCTCCAGCGCCGGGTACGCGGCGGTGCGGCGGCCGGCCATCGACCCCGTCCGCAGGGTGATCAGCGGGCCGTGGCAGATCTGCGCGAGCGGCTTGTCGTCGGCGACGAAGTGCGCGACGATCCGCTGCACCTCCGGGTTGTTGCGCAGGTACTCGGGCGCCCGGCCGCCGGGCAGCACCAGCGCCGCGTACTGCGCCGGGTCCACCTCGTCGAACGCCAGGTCGGCGGGCCAGGTGTAGCCGGCCTTCTCGGTGTAGGTGTCGAAGCCCTCGACGAAGTCGTGCACCACGAACTGCAGGGTCTTCCGGGTGGGCGCGGCGATGTGCACCTCGTACCCCTCCTCCAGCAGCCGCTGGTAGGGGTAGAACACCTCCAGCGACTCGGCCGCGTCGCCGGTGATGATCAGGATTTTCGCTGCCATTCGGGGCTCCCGTCCCTCCGCGCGTCCGGCACACCGCCCACCCCGGCGGGGCCCGCGCTGCCCACCCTGCCCGCTGACGCGTCGTCAGGCAATGGGGCGCGCGCAGCACACGGCGCGCGGTCGGGGCGTGCGCTCCGCCGCTCGATGCAGCGTCCCGCCCGGCAGGGGGTACTCCGGGGGCGACCCGCCCGGGGCCCGCCTAGCGTGCTGACGGGGCCGGTCTCAGGGCGACGTTCGCGATGCCGTCGGGCCCCGCCACCGCAGGTCCGCCGGCAGGGAGGTCGCCATGCAGCACTCGCACATCGTTGACTCCGCCACCGTCGCCAACCTGCGCGATCTCGGCGGCATCGACCTGCCCGGCGGCGCCCGGGTCCGCTCCGGACTCGCGCTGCGCTCCGGCCAGTTGGACCGGCTCGACACGTCCGGCGACCCGATGTTCGAGGCGCTCGGCGTGCGCACCGTGATCGACCTGCGCAGCGGCGCCGAGCGCACCGCCTACCCCGACCGGGTGCCCGGCGGGGCGCACCTGCTGGTCGCCGATGTGCTCGCCGACCGGGCGGGCAACGGCGTGGCGACCGCGCTGACCGCCGCGCTGGAGGACCCGGCCGGCGCCAACCGCACCCTCGGCGGCGGCCGTGCCGCGCTCGCCCTGACCGAGGACTACCGCGCCTTCGTCACCTCCGCCGCCGCCCGGCACGCGTACAAGCAGCTGCTCACCGCCCTCGCGCACCAGGGCGGCGGCCCGGTGCTGTTCCACTGCACGGCGGGCAAGGACCGCACCGGCTGGGGCGCCGCGCTGATCCTGCTGCTGCTCGGCGCGGACGAGGAGACCGTCCGCACCGAGTACCTGTCGGTCGATCCTGCGGTGCACGTCCGGTACGCCCCCCTGCTGGAACGTTTCCTCGCCGGGGGCGGCGACCCGGAGATCGCCGACGCGATCCTCTCCGTCCGCGCCGAGTACCTGGCCGCCTCCCTGGGCACCCTCGCCGACCACTGGGGCGACCCGGAGAGCTACGCCCGGGCCGCCCTCGGCCTCAAGGACGAGACCCTGGAGAGCCTCCGCAGCCGCCTGGTCCAAACGTCCTGACCGGACCGGCGTCAGCCCGCCGCGCCGGCCGCGCCGACGCAGGCCTCGTTGCCCTCGGGGTCGGCCAGCACCCACAGGGCCGGGGCGTGCTCGTCCGTCACCACCCGGCCGCCGGCGGCGATCGCGGCGGCGACCCGCTGCTCCGCGACGTCGTACGGCACCCACACGTCCACGTGCACCCGGTTGCGCTGCGGCCGGGGCTCGTCCATCTGCTGGAAGTAGAACGGCGCGCCGCGGCGGGCCGGGTCGATCAGGTCCTCGGGGCTGCCGGCCCGGTCGCGGTAGCCGAGCAGCGCGCGCCAGAAGGCGACCACGGTGGGCATTTCGAGGGCGTCCAGGGTGACCTGCACGGTCTGCACCGCGTGCGGTTCGGCGACCGCGCCGAACGCGCGGGCGGCCGCGGAGATCCTTTGGGCCAGCTCAATGTGGCGCGCCGTCAGCCCGTAGAGCTCGTCGGTGGCGGCGATCAGCCGGACGGTGACGCCCTCGGGCCGCAGGTCGATGTCCGGCGCGCCGAAGCCGTCCACGGCGGTGGCGATCGCGGCCACCAGCCGGGCGCCGTCGGCGAAGGAGCCGGTGCGGAAGAACGTGCACGCCCCCTCGCCCAGGACCCGCCAGTCCTCCGTGCCGGGCGCGGCGTGGAACGCCAACGGCCGGATCCTGCTGCCGGTCCCCACCTGAAGCTGATCATCAGTCATCCGGGCAGGGTAGCGCCGGAGTCCGACAACCCGATCAGCGGGCCGCGGTCCAGGCCAGCAGGTGGTCGACCGACCAGGCGGTGAGGATCCGCTCGGCGTCCAGGCCCAGCGCGGCGGCGCGTTCGCAGCCGGTGATCTGCCAGTCGAGCTGGCCGGGGGCGTGCGCGTCGGTGTCGATGGTGAACAGGCAGCCGAGGTCGGCGGCGAGGGTCAGCAGGTCGTCCGGCGGGTCCTGGCGGTCGGGGCGGCAGTTGATCTCCACGGCGGTGTCGTGCTCCCGGCAGGCGGTGAAGACCGCCTCCGCGTCGAACTCGGACTGCGGGCGCGGCTTTCCGCCCAGCCGCCGCCCGGTGCAGTGGCCGAGCACGTCGACCAGCGGGTTGCGGACGGCCGCCAGCATCCGACGGGTCATCGCGGCGCTGTCCATCCGCAGCTTGGAGTGCACCGAGGCGACCACCACGTCCAGCCGGCCGAGCAGTTCCTCGTCCTGGTCGAGCGAGCCGTCGTCGAGGATGTCGCACTCGATGCCGGAGAGCAGCCGGAACGGGGTGAGCCGGCCGTTCAGGTCCTCGATCACGTCGAGCTGTTCGCGCAGCCGCTCGGCGCTCAGACCGTTGGCGACCGTCAGGCGCGGCGAGTGGTCGGTGAGCACGGCCCAGCGGTGGCCGAGGTCGCGGGCGGTGCGCGCCATCAGTTCGATCGGGGCGCCTCCGTCGGACCAGTCCGAGTGCAGGTGGCAGTCGCCCTGGATCTTCTCGCGCAGCCGGAGCCCAGCCGTGGACGGCGCGGGCCCGGCGGCGGCCCGGGCCTCGGCCTCCAGCAGGTACTGCGGGGTGCGTCCCGCCGTCGCGTCGGCGATCACCCGGGCGGTGACGGGCCCGACGCCCGGGAGGCGCTCGGCGGTGGCGACGTCGACCGGCCCGGCGGGCAACCCGGTGGCGGCTTCGGCTGCGGTGCGGAACGCCTTGACCCGGTACGGGGAGGCGAGTTCACGTTCCAGCAGGAAGGCGATGCGTTCCAGGGCGGTGACCGGATCCATGCGGCCAGTCTGCGCGGGGCCGCAGGGGGTCGCATGCGGGCCGCAGCCGGACGGCAGCGACGGCAGCGACGGCACGAATGGACGGCCGGGGCGCCGGTGATCTGCGCAAAACCCTTGTTGACACTCTGTCTCATTGGTTTACTCCTCCTGGAGCCCCTGCCCCCGCGACCTCCGGAGCCCGCCCATGCCCGACACCACGGCCCCCACCGGAACCATCGCCCAGCAGCGCAACGCCGACCGCGAACTCAACGCCGCCCGCCTGCTGCGCGCCTCCGCCAAGCACTCCTTCGACCCGCTCACCGAGATCGACTGGACCGCCCCCGTCGACCCCGACCACTACGCGCTGCCCGCCCACCGCGTCGCCCTGTACGGCACCCCGCTCTGGGAACGCCTCGACGAACGGCAGCGGGCGCAGCTGAGCGTCCACCAGTTCGCGTCCACCACGGCGGCCGGCATCTGGTTCGAACTGGTCCTGATGGAAGGTCTGATCCGGCACGTCTACGAGAACGACCTGACCACCGGCCACGCCCAGTACGCGCTGACCGAGGTCGCCGACGAGTGCCGGCACTCCACCATGTTCGCCCGCTACATCACCGCGACCGGCTACCCGTCCGCCCGCCCCACCAAGCGCGCGGACCGGCTCGGGCGGCTGCACTTCCTGCTCAACGACACCACGATGACCTTCGCCGGGGCGATCTTCGTCGAGGAGTTCACGGACGCGATGCAGCGGGAGATGATCCGCGACGAGAGCCTGCAGCCGCTGGCCCGCTCGGTCGCCCGCATACACGTCGTCGAGGAAGCCCGGCACATCGGCTACGCCAAGCCCGAACTCGAACGCCGCTGGGCCCGGATGCACCCCGCCCGCCGCGCCGTCTTCCGCCGTGCCCTCGCGACCCTGGCCCGCCAGTCCGTCGCCGAGATCGTCCACCCCCGCGTCTACACCCTCGCCGGCCTCGACCCCGCCGAGGCCCGCCGCGCCGCCGCCACCAACCCGCACTGGCGCCAGGCCCGCATCGACTGGTCCCGCAAGGCCCTCGGCTTCTTCGCCGACCTCGGCATCGTCACCCCGGCGACGGCCCGCGCGTGGCGCCGCGGGTCGCTGCTCCCCTGACCCTGTCCACGGCCCTCCGCCTGCCCGAGCAGGAGATCTCTATGCTGGTGCGTCCGTGCCCACGGCGGCAGAAGACAGCCGGCTGCGGATCGATGCGGGCACTCCGGAGGGGGAGCGGGAATGACTGCTGCGCGAAAGTTCGCCGACGCCGAATCGCTGACCCCGGTGATACGGGAGGTCTTCGGTACCGACCGCCGCGTCGCCGGGGTCGACCGGCTGCTCAAGGGAAGCAAGAAGGGCGTCTACCGGGTCACGCTGGACGACGCCACGAGCACGATCGTCTACGTCTGGAACGCTGACGAGGACTTCTGGAACGGGCTGCTCCCGGACGGCCACGACGACCCGTCGAACCCGTTCGCCCACGCCTCCGGCCTCGACTTCCTCGAGGGTGCCACCCGCCGGCTGGAGGCGGTCGGAGCCCGTTCGCCGCGGCTGATGCTCGCCGATCGCAGCAAGAACCTGTACCCGGCCGACATCGCCGTCGCGGAGGACATCCGCGGCGGAACGCTCGAAGCCCTGCTGGAACGCGATCCGGACGCCGGCCGGCAGACGCTCGCCCGGCTCTCCGACATGCTGCGACGCATGCACGCCCACCGTGCGCCGGCCTTCGGGCGGGTGGCGTGGATCGACGGCGGGGGCGCGCCGCCGGACGGGAGCTGCGAGCAGGCGTACTTCGAGCGGGCGCTGGTGAACATCGCCACCGCCGTGTCCCGTGACGTCCGCGCGGCCGAGGGCGAGGCCGTGCTGACGGAGAAGCTCCGCGTCCTGCACGCGGCACTCGAGCCGCATGCGGAGTTCGGCGTGGTCCACGGCGAACTGTGCGCGGAACACACGCTCGTCGGGCCGGACGGGGAACCCGTCCTCATCGACATCGAGGGCCTGATGTACACCGACATCGAGGTGGAGCACTGCTGGATGCGGATGCGTTTCGGCCCGCACTACAAAGCGCTCCGCAACCCGGACCTCGACCCGCGGCGCATGAACTACTACCAGTACGTGATGCACCTGGACCTGGTCGGCGGCCCGCTGCGCATCGCCGACGGCGACTTCCCGAACCGGCAGTGGATGCTCGACGTGGCGGACTACCACCTGCGGAAGGCACTCGCCTACCAGGCCTGAGTCGGCCGCGAGTCCTCCCCCCGGCCGCCCCGGCCGCCCGCACCGCGCCCCCGCCGGCCGGCAACCCGCAGGGCGCGGTGGGCTGGTCCCGGCCACCCACACCGCAACCTCCCCCCACAGCCGCCCGCAGGGCAATCCCCCTCCGCCCCACCAACCGCGCACAGCGCACTCCCCCATCCCCCAACCGCCCCCACCGCCCCCGCCGGCCGGCAACCCGCAAGGCGCGGTGGGCTGGTCCCGGCCACCCACACCGCAACCTCCCCCCACGACCGCCCGCAGGGCAATCCCCCTCCACCCCACCAACCGCGCACAGCGCACCCCCCATCCCCCAACCGCCCCCACCGCGCCCCGCCAGCCGGCAACCCGCAAGGCGCGGTGGGCTGGTCCCGGCGCGGGTCCTGGCGGAGGATTCGTTGCGTGAGCGAGGATGCGGCGGGTGTGGCCGGCGGGATTCGGCTGGGGACTGGGCGTGGGCGGTGGGTCGTCGCGGCGACGGCGCTCGGGTCCGGGATGGCGTTGCTGGACGGCACGGTGGTGAACGTCGCGCTGCCGCGGATCGGTGAGGATCTGGGGGCGAGTCTCGCCTCGCTCCAGTGGACGATCAACGCCTACATGCTGACGCTCGCCGCGCTGATCCTGCTGGGCGGTTCGCTCGGTGACCGTTTCGGCCGGCGCCGGGTGTTCCTGATCGGGGTGTGCTGGTTCGCGCTGGCCTCCGCGGGGTGCGCGGCGGCGCCGACCGTGGAGGTGCTGATCCTGGCCCGGGCGTTGCAGGGCATTGGTGGCGCGCTGCTGACGCCCGGTTCGCTGGCGATGCTTCAGGCGGTGTTCCACGAGGACGACCGGGCGGGTGCGGTGGGCGCGTGGTCGGGTTTCGGCGGCGTCGCGGCGGCGGTCGGGCCGTTCCTCGGTGGCTGGCTGGTGGACGGCCCGGGCTGGCGGTGGATCTTCCTGCTCAATCTGCCGCTGGCGGCGGTCGTGGTGGCGGTGACGGTCCGCCATGTCCCGGAGACCCGCGACCCGGACGAGCAGGGCCGGTTCGACGTGCTGGGTGCGCTGCTCGCGGCGCTCTCCCTGGCAGGGATCACGTACGCGCTGACGGAGGCGGGTTCCGGTCTGACGCCGGCGGCGGCCCTCGCGGGGCTGGCGGGTGTGGCGCTGGCGGCCGCGTTCATCTTCGTCGAGCACCGTTCGGCGAATCCGATGCTGCCGTTGTCGCTGTTCCGGTCCCGGCTGTTCACGGTGGTCAACCTGGTCACGCTGTGCGTGTACGCGGCGTTCAGCGGGGTGTTCCTGCTGCTGACGGTGCAGTTGCAGATCGTCGCCGGGTTCACGCCGCTGCTGTCGGGGGTGGCGCTGGTCCCGATCACGGTGCTGATGCTGCTGTTCTCGGGGCGGGCGGGCCAGTTCGGCCGTGCGGTCGGGCCGCGGATCCCGCTCACCGCGGGCCCGCTGCTGGTGGCGTGCGGCGTGCTGCTGATGCTGCGGATCGGCCCGAACGCGAACTACTGGCTGGACGTGCTGCCCGCCGTGACCGTCCAGGGCGCGGGCATGACCCTGCTGGTCGCCCCGCTCACCGCGACCGTCCTCGCCGCCGTCGACGTCCGCCGCGCGGGCATCGCGTCCGGCGTGAACAACGCGGCGGCGCGCGCCGCGGGCCTGTTCGCCGTGGCGGCGATCCCGCCACTGGCCGGTCTGAGCGGTGAGGCGTACCGGATCCCGTCCGAGGTGGACAGCGCTTTCCGGACGTCCATGCTGATCTGCGCGGGGCTGCTCGCCGCCGGCGCCGCGATCGCCTTCACCACCATCCGCTCCGACGCCCTCGCCCCGCCCCACCCCGTCGCCGAGCCCGACTGCGACTGGTACTGCTCCCCGACCTCCCCGCCGATCCATCCGAACCACGAGGAGGCCTGACGGCGCGTCGCCCGAGGCCGTTACTTCAGGACGGCGGTCACGGTGGGAATCGGCATCGTGTGGGGCCCCGTCGGCCCGGGGGTCGGCACTCCGGTCGGCTGTTGCGGTGCCGTCGTCGTCGGATCGGGGTGGACGGGGGGCTTGATCGGTACCCCGGTGGGCGCGGGCTTCTGCGTGACCGGTGTTCCGGTGGGCGTGGGCGCCTTCGTGGTGCCGCTGGGAGCCGGCATGGTCGTGCCGATGGGTCCCGGCCCCGGAGGCGTCGTCGTCGGCCCCGGGCCCGGTGAGGTCTCGACGTACCCCCAGCTGACGTCGATGGGGCCGCCCTTGGGGTCACCGCCGAGCGCCACGAAAGCCCCGAGCGACAGATCGAGGTCGTGGAGCGGCATGCCGGCGGGCCCGCGGTCGAGGACGGTCGCGACGATCGACGTCCCGCCGTGCTGGATCCGGACCGACTGGAAGCAGTGCGGCGTCGAGTATCCGTTGCCGAACTCGGCGGGGCTCAGTGCCACCACCAGGTCGCCCGGTACCGATGACTGGCCACAAGCACCGAGACCCACTGGGTAGTGCGTCGCCCGTCCCGTGTAGGCGGCGCTGGGCGAGGCCGTCGCCAGCGTGATGCCGCCGGCGAGCAGCAGCGCAGCCGCTCCGGTCTTCGCCGTTCGTGCCCTCATGAACTCCTCTTCTCTGCCGGCCCGCGCCGATCGGCGCCGGTGGGCACCACGCTCGCAGCCCCCGCTCACGCCTGACTCACGTTCGGCGTGCGCGGGCCTGGTCAGCGGCGTGCCGCCCGGTCGTCGCACGCGCCGAAGCCCCGAAGAGCACCTGCGGGTGCAGGGCCCTCCGGGGCTTCGCGAAGGCGGCGGGGCGGCAGCGTCAGAGGATGTCGCCCGGCGCGTACTTGGCGGCCTCCGGGTGGGCGGCGGCCACGGCCTCGATGCGGCGGACGAGTTCGCCGACCTGGGCGGCGGCGGCGCCGGTGAAGGAGAGGCGGTCGGCGAGGAGTGCGTCGATCGCGTCGCGGTCGAGCGGGATCCGGGTGTCGGCGGCGAGCGCCGGCACCAGGGTGTTCTCGCGGGCGCCCTCGCGCATCGCCAGCGCGGCAGCGACGGCGTGCTCCTTGATGACCTCGTGCGCGGTCTCCCGGCCGACGCCGGCCCGGACGGCCGCCATCAGGACCTTGGTGGTGGCCAGGAACGGCAGGTAGCGGTCGAGTTCGGCCTCGATGACGGCGGGGAAGGCGCCGAACTCGTCGAGGACGGTGAGGAAGGTCTCCAGCAGGCCGTCGAAGGCGAAGAACGCGTCCGGCAGCGCGACCCGGCGGACCACGGAGCAGGAGACGTCGCCCTCGTTCCACTGGTCGCCGCCGAGCTCGGCGGTCATCGAGGCGTAGCCGCGCAGGATGACGGCGAGGCCGTTGACGCGCTCGCAGGAGCGGGTGTTCATCTTGTGCGGCATCGCCGAGGAGCCGACCTGGCCGGCCTTGAAGCCCTCGGTGACCAGCTCGTGGCCGGCCATCAGGCGGATGGTCTTGGCGATGCTGGACGGGCCGGCGGAGAGCTGGACCAGGGTGGAGACCACGTCGTAGTCGAGCGAGCGCGGGTAGACCTGGCCGACCGAGGTGAAGACGTTGTCGAAGCCGAGGTGGCCGGCGACCCGGCGCTCCAGCTCGGCGAGCTTGTCGGCGTCGCCGCCGAGCAGGTCGAGCATGTCCTGGGAGGTGCCGACGGGGCCCTTGACGCCGCGCAGCGGGTAGCGGGCGATCAGCTCTTCCAGGCGGGCGAAGGCGACCAGGACCTCGTCCGCGGCGGTCGCGAAGCGCTTGCCGAGGGTGGTGGCCTGGGCGGCGACGTTGTGCGAACGGCCGGCCATCACGAGCTCGCCGTACTGGGCGGAGAGGCGGCCGAGGCGGACCAGGACGGCGACGGTGCGGTCGCGGACGTGCTCCAGCGACTGGCGGATCTGCAGCTGCTCGACGTTCTCGGTGAGGTCACGCGAGGTCATGCCCTTGTGGATCTGCTCGTGCCCGGCGAGCTCGGAGAACTCCTCGATGCGGGCCTTCACGTCGTGCCGGGTGACCTTCTCGCGGGCGGCGATGGACGCCAGGTCGACCTGGTCGACGACGCGCTCGTAGTCGGCGATCGCGGTGGCCGGCACCTCGATGCCGAGGTCCTGCTGGGCCTTCAGGACGGCCAGCCACAGGTGGCGCTCGAGGACCACCTTGTGCTCGGGGGACCACAGCTGGGCCAGGGTCGCCGAGGCGTACCGGGAGGCCAGGACATTGGGGATCTTGGGCTTCGCGCTCACGCTTCGCAAGCCTAACAGTCGAGGTCAGGAGGTCGTGCAGCGCATCCGGTGTACGGGTGGACGGACGGCCGGGTAGCATGACCGGTTATCACCGGATTGACGCTCGACTATAAAACTCCCTCGGCGCAAGGATATCACGTTGACCGAACAGATGGCAAGCGACGCCGTCCTCACGGCCGAACTCCGCACCGAGCAACGCCGGTTGACGGAGCTGTACGCCCGCCTCGACATCCTGCGCGAGCAGGCCCGCACCGCCCTCGAGCAGGCCGGCGCCGAGCACACCGGACCGGGCGGCACCCGGCAGGCCCGGCTCGAGCAGGAGGTGGTGCTCGCCGAACGCACCCGCCGGCTGGCCCGGCTGACGGCCGTCGAGCGCGGCCTGTGCTTCGGCCGGATCGACGGCCTCGACGGCACGGTCCGCCACCTCGGCCGGATCGGCCTGCTGGACGAGGAGTTCGAACCACTGCTGCTGGACTGGCGGGCCCCGGCCGCCCGCCCGTTCTACACCGCGAGCGCCGCCGACCCCGCCGGTCTGCTGCGCCGCCGTCATCTGCGCACCCACCGGCGGGAGGTGGTCGGCCTGGACGACGAGGCGTTCGACCTGGACGCGCTCGGGGACGACGGCCGGCGCACCCTGGTCGGCGAGGCGGCGCTGCTGGCCGAGCTGCGCCGGGCCCGGACGGGGCGGATGCGCGAGGTGGTGGCGACCATCCAGGCCGAGCAGGACCGGGTGATCCGCTCGGGGCTGCACGGCGCGGTGGTGGTGCACGGCGGTCCCGGCACCGGCAAGACGGTGGCCGCGCTGCACCGGGCCGCGTACCTGCTGTACACCCACCGGGAGGTGCTGGAGCGGCGCGGCGTGCTGGTGATCGGCCCGAACCGGGCGTTCCTGCGCTACATCGAGCAGGTGCTGCCCTCGCTCGGTGAGACGGAGGTGCTGCTGCGCACCCTCGGCGAGCTGTTCCCGGGGGTGCGCGCGGTTGACGCGGACCAACCGGAAACCGCTTTCCTGAAGGGTTCGCCGAAGATGGCGGACGTCCTCGCCGAGGCGGTGCGCCTGCACCAGCGGCTGCCCGCCGGGGACGGCCGGATCGAGGCGCTCGACCTGCCGGTCCCCCGCCGGCTGCTGGCCGCGGCCCGGGAGCGCGCCCGCGGCCTGCGGCTGCCGCACAACGCGGCCCGCGCCGAGTTCCTGCGCGCCGCCCTGCACGGACTGGCCCGCACCCGCGCCGACGCGATCGGCCGCCCGTGGGACGAGGAGGAGGCCCGGTACGCGCCCGGCGAACTGTGGGCCGAGCCGGAGGTCCGGGCCGCCCTGGACGCGCTGTGGCCGCTGCTGACCCCGCACCGGCTGGTCGAGTCGCTGCTCGCCGACCCGGAGCGCCTCGCCCCGTCCCTCTCCCCCGCCGAGCGCACCGCCCTGCGCCGGGCGCCCGGCGCGCCGTGGACGGTGGAGGACGTCCCGCTGCTGGACGAGGCCGCCGAACTGCTCGGCAGCGACGGCGCGGAGCGGCGCCGGGCCGCCGCCGAGCAGGGCCGGGCCCGGGCCGACGCCGAGGCGTACGCCCGCGGGGTACTGCAAGTGACCGATCAGGAGGGCGAGTTGGACGCGGTGGCACTGGCCGAGCGGCATGCCGACGCGGGGCCGTACCGCTCGACGGCGGAGCGCGCCGCGGCGGACCGGGAGTGGACGTTCGGTCATGTGGTGGTTGACGAGGCGCAGGAGTTGTCGGCGCTGGCCTGGCGGATGGTGATGCGGCGGATCCCGACCCGTTCGCTGACGGTGGTCGGCGATCTGGCCCAGACCTCCTCGGCGGCGGGCGCGCACGACTGGCAGCAGATGCTGGGCCGCTACCTGGGCACCCGCTGGCGGGAGGAGCGGTTGAACGTCAACTACCGCACCCCGGCCCCGATCATGGCGGTGGCCGCGGCGGTGCTGGCGGCGGTCGATCCGGCGGCGCGGGCCCCGGAGTCGGTGCGGGCGGACGGCGAGGCGCCGCGGGCCGTGCCGGTCGAGGACTACCGGGCTCAGCTGCCGGCCCTGCTGGCGCAGGACGGGCCGGGCACCACGGGTCTGGTGGTGCCGGACCGGCGGCTGGCCGAGCTGGCGCATCTGGGGGCGCTGACTGCCGTGCAGTGCAAGGGACTTGAGTTCGACGCGGTGGTGGTGGCCGATCCGGCGGCGATCCTGGCGCAGTCCCCGCGCGGCGGCCACGACCTGTACGTGGCGCTGACCCGGGCCACCCGCCGGCTGACCGTCGCCCACCACGGCCCGCTGCCGGAGCCGCTGCGGGCGGCCTTCTCGAACACCGACCGGGCGGAAATGGGGTGATCGGGACAGGCCAGGCGGGTTAGGGTCCCGCCATGACGACTCGTACGTTCCGGATCATGGTGCGCGGTTCCTTCGACGCCCTCACGCCCGAGCAGCACGCCGAGCTGACCGCCGCGGCGGCCGAACACGACGTGCTGCAGGCGAAGTTCACCGACGAGGGGCATCTGACGTACGACCTGTCGGCGCGTCCGTTCTTCACCTTCCGGTTCCTGGAGCAGGGGGAGGCGGAGGAGGACATCGTGGCGGCCTCGGTGCGGGCCGAGACGGCGGCGGAGCTGTGGCTGACGGACCGGGGGTACGGCTACAAGAACCTGAAGTCGCAGGCGCAGGACATGTCCTTGGCGGCGGTGGGCGCCCGGGGCAAGCAGGAGGCCCGAAAGAAGAGCTGACGTCAGAACAGCGTGTCCTGCTCGGCGGCGGGGCGGGCCCGGGGCAGCAGGGTGAGGCCGTCGCAGCTGTCGGCGGCCTCGGCGTGCAGGGTCCAGCCGGTGAGCAGGCGGGTGTCGAGGAGCAGCGGGGGGCCGGCCGGCGGGTCGAGGAAGAGGTGGCCGCCGATCGGGCGGCGCAGTCGTCCGGTCAGGCGGGCGCCGTCGCTGAGTGCTTTGACCTGCTGGTACTGCTCGGGGGCGCCGGCGGTGAGGCCGTACAGCTCGACCTGGTCGGTGACGGGGTGGTCGGGCAGCAGGGTGACGGGGTGCTCGGCCAGGAGTTGGTGGGCGCGGGTGCGGCCGGCGGTGAGTTCGGCGTGCCGGTCGGCGGGGGTGGGCAGCGTCCACCAGGCGGGGTACTTGGCGGCGGCGGGGATCCGTTCGCGGGCCAGTTTGGCGTGGGCGACGGCGAGTTCGGCGCGGCGGACGGCGGGCAGCGATCCGCGGGCGAGGAACGTCCAGGTGAGGGCGGCCTGTTCGAGCAGCCGGACGGTGCCGCGTTCTTCGGCGGTGAGGCCGACCTTGAGCAGGCCGGGGCCGAACCAGGCGAGGTAGAGCCGGTAGGTGCGGCCGTCGTCGAGGATGCGGTCGCGGGCGAGTTGCAGGCCGCGGTCGGCGCTCTGGCAGCTGGGGCACTGGGTGGTGGTGCCGTCGGGTTCGATGTGCGCGTGGTGCGGGCACGGGCGGTGGCCGCGGGCGGTGGTGGCGCCGGTGCATTGGCGGGGGCCGGCGATCCGCCAGGCGACGGGGAGGCCGTCGGTGAGCGGCCGGGTGTGGCTGGTGCGGCCGTCGGTGGCGGTGAGGCGGGGTGCGCCGTCGTGCCAGCGAAGGCCGGTGGAGGTCCATCCGTTCGCCTGGTGCATCCGGTGAGCGTAGGGCATGCGACGGACAGTCAGGGGCGCAGCAGGGGCAGGACCTGTTGGCAGAGCCGGGACAGGGCGGTGCGTTGCTCGGCGTCGAGGCTGTCGAAGGCGTGGCGGGCGCGGGTCATGTCGTCGCGGATCCGGTCGAGGACGGCGCGGCCGTCGTCGGTGATGGTGACGATCTTGACGCGGCGGTCGGCGGCGGCGGCTTCGCGGCGGGCCAGGCCTAGTGCTTCGAGGCGGTCGACGATGCCGGTGACGTTGGAGGCGTCGCAGCCGAGGCGTCCGGCGAGGGCGCGCATCGGGACGGGTTCGAGGACGGCTTTGAGTGCTTTGGCCTGCGAGGAGTTGAGCCCGTGGCGGGCCGCGGCGGCGGCGAAGTCCTGGAAGTAGGCCGCGCCGACCGCGGCGACCTGCTCCATGAGTTCGGGGGTGGTGGGTGCGGCGGTGCCGGTGCCTGTGGTGCTGCCCATGGCGGTCAGGGTACGCCCATCGTTTCAGTGCCTCAAGTATTGAGTGAGGCAAGTAGTCGGGAGGTCCGGAAGCGAGGCAGGCGGTCAGAGGACCAGACGGTCGAACAGGTGGTGGAGTTCCGCGGCCGGGTCGGTGGTCAGGCCGGTGTGCACGGGGCCGGGCTGGACGACGGCGCTGCGCGGGGCGGTGAGCCAGCGGAAGCGCTGTCCGGGGCTGTCGGCGGCGGCCGGTCCGGCGGCTTCGCCGCCCGCGCAGATCGCTTCGATGCCGCGCAGGGCGCGCCGCACGCCGGCCACGTCGACGACGGCGTCGAGGGCGAGCAGCCGGCCCTGGTCGAGGTGGGTGCGGGCGCCGAGGTAGCCGGAGTCGCGGCAGTACAGCAGGACGCCGATGTTGACGCACTCGCCGCGTTCGACCCGGGGGACGGCGCGGATCAGCGCGTACTCGTAGTCCTTGGGGTGCTGGTCCATCAGGCGTCCACCTCCGGGAGCCAGTCGCGGGGCCCGGCGAGGCGGGCGGTGAGCTGCGCGGTGTAGGCGGCGCGGACGTCGTCGGGGGTGTCGAAGCCGGGTTCGTCGGTGAGCCACACGTCGGGGATCGCGGCGACGGCGGCGGGCAGCGCGGTCTCGGCGAGGGCGGCGAGTTCGGCGTCGACCTTCGGCAGGTGGCCGACGGCGTGCCGCAGGGCGTGGTCGGAGGCGTCGTACGGCTTGCGGCGCCAGGCCTCGGCGCGCGACCAGCTGTGGTGGAAGATCAGGCTGGCGCCGTGGTCGATGAGCCGCAGGCCGCCGGTGGCGACCAGCAGGTTGGGGTTGCGCCAGGACCGGTCGACGTTGCCGATCAGAGCGTCGAACCAGAGCACCCGGGCGGCGGTGTCGGTGTCGGTCTCGAAGCACAGCGGGTCGAAGTTGAGCGCCCCGGACACGAACGCCATGCCGAGGTTGGCGCCGCCGCTGGCCCGCATCTGGTCCTGGATCTGTACCTCGGGCTCGCTGCGGGCGAGCACCGGGTCGAGGTCGACCAGGGCGAGTTCCGGCACCGGCAGGCCGAGCCCGCGGCCCAGTTCACCGGCCAGCACTTCGGCCACCAGCGCCTTGCGGCCCTGGGCCGCACCGACCCATTTCAGCACGTACATCCGGCGGTCGTCGGCCTCGATCAGGCCGGGCATCGAACCGCCTTCGCGCAGCGGCGTCGCGTAGCGGACGGCCGTCACCTCGGAGAGCATCCCGACAGCCTAGCGGCCCTCACAGGCGGCTCCGGCCGGGCAGGGGGCCGCGACCGGTTGGAGATGCACCCGCCGTTGCCCCGTGCGAGTGTGGCCAACAGTCGTCCTTAGTCAGTCACGGACCCGCAAACCCAGGGGATGAACGATGGAACGACCTCGGATCCTGATCGTCGGCGGCGGCTTCGCCGGGCTGGAGTGCGCGCGTCGCCTGGAGCGCAAGCTCGCCCCTTCCGAGGCGGAGATCTCGCTCGTCACGCCGTTCAGTTACCAGCTGTACCTGCCGCTGCTGCCGCATGTCGCGGCCGGGGTGCTGACCCCGCAGTCGGTGGCGATCTCGCTGCGGCGCTCACTGCGGCGCACCCACATAGTCCCGGGCGGGGCGATCGGCATCGATCCGCGTTCCCGGGTCGCGGTGGTCCGCAAGATCACCGACGAGGTGGTGGCGGAGAAGTACGACTACCTGGTGCTGTCGCCGGGCAGCGTCACCCGGACCTTCGACATCCCCGGCCTGCCGGACTACGCGCGCGGCATGAAGACGCTCGCCGAGGCCACGTACATCCGCGACCACGTGATCGCCCAGCTCGACCTGGCGTCCGCGTCGATGGACGAGAACGAGCGGGCCTCGCGCCTGCAGTTCGTGGTGGTCGGCGGCGGGTACGCGGGCACCGAGACGGCGGCCTGCCTGCAGCGGCTGACCACGGCGGCCATCAAGCGCTACCCGCGGCTGGACCCGGACCTGATCAAGTGGCATCTGATCGACATCGCGCCGAGGTTGATGCCGGAGCTGGGCGACAAGCTCGGCCAGACCGCGATGGAGATCCTCACCCGCCGCGGCGTGGACGTCTCACTGGGTGTGTCGGTCGCGGAGGTCGGCGCGGAGACGGTGAAGTTCACCGACGGCCGCACCCTGCCGTGCCGGACGCTGATCTGGACGGCGGGCGTGGCCGCGTCGCCGCTGATCGGCACGCTGGACGCGGAGACGGTGCGCGGGCGCCTGGCGGTGACGGCGGAGATGCGGGTGCCGCAGTTCGAGGGCATGTTCGCGCTCGGTGACGCCGCCGCGGTACCGGACCTCGCCAAGGGCGACGGCGCGGTGTGCCCGCCGACCGCGCAGCACTCGGCGCGCCAGGGCCGGCAGCTCGCGGACAACCTGGTGGCGGCGCTGCGCAACCAGCCGCTGCAGCCGTACTTCCACAAGGACCTGGGCCTGGTGGTGGACCTCGGCGGCAAGGACGCGGTGTCCAAGCCGCTGGGTGTCGAACTGCACGGCCTGCCCGCCCAGTTGGTGGCGCGCGGCTACCACGTGATGGCGATGCGCACCAACAGCGCGAAGTACCGCACCAGCGCGAACTGGCTGCTGAACGCCACCGCCGGCGACGACTTCGTCCGCACCGGCTTCCTGGCCCGCCAGCCCGCCCGGCTGCGCGACTTCGAGTACACCGACGCCTATCTCTCCCGCGACCAGGTCCGCGAACACGCCCAGGCCCTGCTGGCCAAGGGCTGACGCCTTCCGGTGCGGGTGAAGCCCCCGTCCTCGAACGGGGGCTTCGTCACACGGTGTACGGGTACAGCTCGGCGCACTCGCGCGGGACGGCGAGCTCCAGCGGGCCGGGAGGGTGGCCGGGCAGATCCAGCAGGACCAGGCTGTCGCCGATCCGCAGCGCCGCCTCGCCGTCGAACTCGCCCACCAGCACGAGCAGTTCGCCGTCCACCCGGACCTCGGGACCGGGCCCGGCGGCGGGGCGGACCGCGGCGTGCTCCTCGTCGATCGTCCACTCCACGAAGTACGGCCCGGGCGGGTCGGCCGGGCCGCCGCGCCAGCGGGCGACGGCCGGGCCGTGCGGGGTCGCCACCTCGGCGAGCCCGGCGCGCAGCCTCCGGAGCTCGATCCGCATCAGGTCACCCGCGACCCGTGGGTCGGACCGCGCAGCGCGTCGGCGATGGCGGCGGCCAGGGCGGGGGCCTCGGCGGGGGCGAGGGCGGCGATGCCGATCCGGATCGCGGGCGGGGAGCCGAGGCGGAAGCGGGAGCCGGGGGCGACCACCCAGCCGCGGTGCAGCAGGGCCGCGGAGACGGCGGTCTCGTCGGGGACGGGCACCCAGACGTTGACGCCGCTCTCGCCGTGGGCGCGGACGCCGTGCGCGGCGAGCCCGGTGAGCAGCGCGTCGCGCCGGGCCCGGTAGGCGGCGGCGATCGCGGCGGCGGGGGCGGCGTCGGTGCGGCGCAGTTCGACGACAGCGCGTTGCAGCAGGTGGCTGACCCAGCCGGCGTCCAGGCGCTGGCGGCCGAGGACCCGGGCGACGGTGTCGGCGTCGCCGGTGAGGACGGCGACCCGCAGGTCGGGGCCGAGTGCCTTGGCGGCGGAGCGGATCAGTGCCCAGTGGGTGACGGTGGTGCCGCCGCGGCCGTCGGAGGCGAGCGACTGGAAGGGCTGGTCGACCATGCCGTGGCCGTGGTCGTCCTCGATCAGCACGGTGTGCGGGCGGGCGGCGAGGACGGTGCGCAGCGCGGCGGCGCGGGCGGGGGTGAGGGCGGCGCCGGTGGGGTTCTGGGCGCGGCTGGTGACGACGAGGGCGCGGGCGCCGGCGTCGAGTGCGGCGGCGACGGCGTCGGGGAGCGGGCCTTCGTCGTCGACGGGGACGCCGGCGGTGCGCAGGCCGAGGGAGGGGACGAGGTCGAGGACGCTGCCCCAGCCCGGGTCCTCGACGGCGACGGTGTCGCCGGTGCGCAGGGTGGCGGCGAGGACGCGGCCGATGCTGTCCAGCGCGCCGGAGCAGACGGCGAGTTCGCCGTCGGGGGCGCCGTCGGCGCGGAATTCGGCGCGGAAGCCGTCGAGGAGTTCGGGTTCGGCGACGGGTTCGCCGTACAGGACGGTGGGGCCGGCCGCGGCGGCGGCGAGGGCGGGGCCGAGCGGGGGCAGCAGCGCGGGGTCGGGGTTGCCGGCCGACAGGTCGCGGGCGCCGGGCGGGACGGGCAGCCGGGCCTCGTCGCGGGGGGTGGTGGCGGGCCGGGGTCGGATCCGGCTGCCGCGCCGGCCGGCGGTCTCGATGACGCCGCGTTCGCGCAGCAGGCGGTAGGCGGCGGCCACCGTGTTGGGGTTGACGCCGAGCTCGCCGGCCAGGTCGCGCAGCGGCGGCAGGGCGGCTCCGGGCGCCAACTGGCCTTCGGCGACGGCGCGTTCGACGTCGGCGGCGATATCGCTGGCCCGCCGACCCGTGAACCGATACTCTCCTAGCACAAACGTGAGTATGCACTAGTACATTGAGGTTGTCATGCCGGACACGCCCAAGGACACCTACACCCGGAACTCTCTCACCACCCCCACCCGGGACAAGGAGCGGGCCGACTGGGACCGGGACGCGGTGCACGCCGTCCTGGACGCCGGATACCTGTGCCACCTGGGCTTCGTCCGGGACGGCGCGCCGGTGGTGCTGCCCACGCTGTACGCGCGGGTCGGCGAGCGGCTGTACATCCACGGCTCCACCGGCAGCCGCCCGCTGCGCGGCGCGCGCGGCGAGCAGGGCCTGGCGGTGTGCGTGACGGTGACGCACCTGGACGGCCTGGTGCTGGCGAAGTCGGCGTTCAACCACTCCGTCAACTACCGCTCGGTGGTGGCGCACGGCACCGCGCACCAGGTCACCGACCCCGAGGAGCTGCGGATCGCGCTGGACGCGATCGTCGAGCAGGCGATACCGGGCCGCGCCGCCGACTGCCGGCCGGGCAACCCGAAGGAGCTGGCGGCGACGGCGGTGATCCGGCTGGAGCTGGACCAGGTCTCGGCGAAGACCCGCACCGGCGACGTGATCGACGACGAGGAGGACCTCGACCTGCCGTACTGGGCGGGCGTGGTGCCCGTCGCCCCGGTCTACGGCACGCCGGTGGCCTCCCCGCACTCGGACCTGCCGCTGCCCGGGTACCTGGCCGGCCCGGCATGCTGATCCGCGGCTGGGACCGGGGCACCGACCGGGAGTGGCAGGAGTGGCTGGCCGCCGGGCGGGACTTCGGCACGCTGGCCGCCAACGGCCCCGACGGCCCGGTCCTGGTCCCCACCCACTTCCTGCTGGACGCCGAAGCGGGCGAGATCCTGCTGCACCTGGCCGCCCCCAACCCGCTGTTCGCGGCGGTGCGCGCCGACCCGCACGTCACACTGGCGGTCACCGACGACTACGCGTTCGCGCCGGGCCGCTGGCGCGACGCGCCGTACACGCCGACCAGCTACTACGCCTCGGTGCAGTTCTCCTGCACCGCCGAGATCGTGGACGACCCGGCGGGCAAGGCGGAGATCCTCAACCGGCAGCTGGCGCACTTCCAGCCCGAGAACCACGAGGACCGGGTGACCGTCGGCGCGGCGCCGTACGGCCCGCAGCTGACCGGCCTGCGCGGGCTGCGGCTGACGGTGCGCCGGGTGCGGGCGAAGTTCAAGTACGACGACAAGAAGCCGGTGGAGCTCCAGTTGGAGATCGCCGAACGGCTGGCCGAACGCCACGCGGCGACCGGCAACCCGCAGGACGCGGCGGCCCGGGCGCAGCTGCTGCGGCGGCGCACCCGCCGTCCCGCGCTCGGCCCTTCGTCGGACTGACAGCTCATTGGTTCCGGGCGTGTCGAAGCCGCGCCACGGGGTAGCCGCTGGTCGAATTACCTCCGGATAGATCCGCCCCGACCGGACGGATCGTCACGTAGGGAGAAGAGCACTGGCTACCCACTCCTCCGCCGTCCGGGACGAGCACCTCGGCCATGTGGTGTTCATCTCCGCCGCCGCCGCGATGGGCGGCTTCCTGTTCGGCTACGACAGTGCGGTGATCAACGGCGCGGTCACCGGCATCCAGAAGCACTTCGGCGTCGGCAACGGCGAGACCGCGTTCGTGGTGGCGATCGCGCTGCTGGGCTCGGCGGCCGGCGCGGTGGTCGCCGGGTGGCTGGCCGACCACATGGGCCGGGTGCGGACCATGCTGCTGGCCGCGACACTGTTCGCGATCAGCGGCATCGGGTCGATGTTCCCGCCCACCATCGAGGTGCTGGGGGTGTGGCGCGTGCTCGGCGGCATCGCGATCGGCATCGCCTCGGTGATCGCCCCGACCTACATCGCGGAGGTCGCGCCGACCGCGTACCGGGGCCGGCTGGCCTCGTTCCAGCAGATGGCGATCGTGCTCGGCATCACCGTCTCGCAGCTCGCCAACTGGGCGCTCAACCAGGCCGCGGGCGGCGAGTCCACCAACCATCTGGCCGGCATCCAGGCCTGGCAGTGGATGCTCGGCGTGGAGGCCGTGCCCGCCCTGGTGTACGGCCTGATGGCGCTGTCCATCCCGGAGTCGCCGCGCTACCTGATCGCCGACGGGCGCGAGGATCAGGCCCGCAAGGTGCTGGTCGAGGTTGAGGGCGAGGACATCGACCTGGACGCCCGGATCGCGGAGATCCGCCGGGTGCTGGACACCCGCCGCAAGCCGCGGCTCACCGACCTGCTCGGCGGGCGCTTCGGGCTGCTGCCGATCGTCTGGGTCGGCATCGGCGCCTCGGCGTTCCAGCAGTTCGTCGGCATCAACGTGATCTTCTACTACTCGTCGTTCCTGTGGCAGTCGGTCGGCATCAACGAGTCCAACTCGCTGCTGATCTCGCTGTCCACCTCGATCGTCAACGTCATCGGCACGGTGGTCGCGATGGCGCTGGTCGACCGGATCGGCCGCAAGCCGCTGGCGCTGGCCGGCTCAACGGGCATGGCGCTCTCGCTCGGGCTGGCCGCCTGGGCGTTCTCCTACCGGCACGGCACCGGCGACACCGCCACCCTGGCGAACACGTACGCGACGACCGCGCTGGTCGCCGCGCACGTCTTCGTGTTCTGCTTCGCGTTCTCCTGGGGCGTGGTGGTGTGGGTGCTGCTCGGCGAGATGTTCCCGAACACCATCCGGGCGCTCGCCCTGTCGGTCGCCGCGTCCGCGCAGTGGATCGCCAACTGGGCGATCACCGTCTCCTTCCCGACCCTCTCGGACTGGAACCTGTCCGCGACGTACGTGATCTACGCCTGCTTCGCCCTGCTGTCGATCCCGTTCGTGGCCTTCTGCATCAAGGAGACCAAGGGCAAGGCACTGGAAGAGATGGGCTGAACTCCCGCTGACACACCGCCAGTGTGCCGTTGAAGCAAGCGAGTTCGCGCCTAGAGTGCCAGACGAAACTTCCTGCCTGCCGCCGCGCGCGGCCGCCTTGACGGAGAGCCATGGGTGCTGCCCGCCAGAACGTCAGCTTCTCCGGCCGCTCCGGCCGGACCGTGCACGGCTACCTGGCGGTGCCGCCCGCCGGGGTCGGTCCCGGAGTCCTGGTGATCCAGGAGTGGTGGGGGCTGACCCGGCACATCGCCGAACTCACCGACCGGCTGGCCGCCGAGGGCTTCCTCGCGCTCGCGCCCGACCTGTACGGCGGTACCGTCACCCACGACCGGGAGGCCGCCGCCCGGATGAAGCACGAACTGCCCGCCGCGCGGGTCGCGGAGGAACTCGACGCGGCCGTCTCCCACCTGCTCGCCCACCCGGGGTCGGTCGGCGACGCGGTCGGCGTGGTCGGTCTCTGCATGGGCGGCGGCCTCGCCCTGCGGCTCGCCGCCCACGAGGGCGACCGGGTCGCCGCCGTCGTCCCGTTCTACGGCCTGCCCGGCGACCCCGAGTACGACTACCGCGGCCTGACCGCCCACGTCCTCGGCCACTTCGGCGAACAGGACGCCTCGCTGCCCGCCGCGGTGGTCGACGAGGCCGCCATCCGGATCGGCGAGGCCACCGGCCGCCGCCCCGAGATCCACTTCTACCCGGCCGGCCACGCCTTCATGAACGACGAGAAGACCCCCAGCAGCTACGACCCCCTGCAGGCCGCCATCGCCTGGCGCCGCACCCTCACCTTCCTCTGGGCGCACCTCGGCTGAGCCGGGCGCACCTCGGCTGACGAAAAACGCTGGCCAGGGCGGTGCGGCGGGTGGTAGCTCTGGCGGATGCTGATCGGGGAGAAGATCCTGCTGCGGGCCCGGCACGAGAGCGATGTCGCCGTCCTGCACGAGGAGTTGTACGAGGACGTCGCGATGCGCACCCGCACGGACGGGCGGCCCTGGCGGCCGTTGCCCGTCGAGGCGTCGCCGTTCCGGGCGACGGGGGCCGAGGAGCCGGCGGTGTTCTCGGTGGTGGAGCGCGCCGGCGGTGAACTCGCCGGCGCCGCCGTGCTGTGGGGCGTCAACACGCACCACCGCTCCGCCCACCTCGGGATGTCCCTGCGGCCGGGTGTCCGCGGGCGCGGCTTCGGGACGGACGTGGTGCGGGTGCTGTGCCGGTACGGGTTCGAGGTGCGCGGCCTGCACCGCCTCCAGGTGGACACGCTGGCGGACAACGCGGCGATGATCGGCGCCGCCGAGCGGGCCGGGTTCCGCGTCGAGGGGACGCTGCGCGGGGCCGCGTGGGTGTCGGGGCGGTTCGTCGACGAGGTGCTGCTGGGGATGCTCGCGGCGGACTGGACGCCCTGAAATTCGTTGGACAGGGCGGTGGTTGGCGGTCCATCGTCTGGAAGTGCGAATCACCTATCCGGCGTGGGCCGGCCGAAACTACCGGATCCAGACCGCCGCCACGGTGGTCAGCGGGCTGGGCAACGCCGCCGCGCCGATCGCCACCGCGTTCGCCGTACTGGGCGCGGGCTGGCACGCCACCGAGGTCGGCTATGTGACGGCGGCGCGGACGGTGCCGCTGGTGGCGCTGATGCTGATCGGCGGGGCGGTGGCCGACCGCTGGCCGCGGCATGTGGTGATGGTGGGCGCCAATGTGTTCAACGCGGTGTCGCAGGCGGTGCTGGCCGCGCTGGTGCTGATGGGGCATCCGCCGCTGTGGGCGCTGTTGGTGCTGTCGGCGGCGGGCGGCGCGGGGCAGGCGTTCTACACCCCGGCCGCCGAGGGCGTGATCCTGCAGGCGGTGCGGGCCGAGCACGCGTCCAAGGCGCTGTCGGTGTTCAAGATGGGCGTGAACGGCGCGCAGATCGCGGGCGCCGCGCTCGGCGGCCTGCTGGCCGCGCTGCTCGGACCGGGCTGGGTGCTGGCGGGGGACGCGCTCTGTTTCGCGGTGGCGGCGCTGATGCGCTCCGGTCTGACGCAGGTCGGCGAGCGGCGCGAGTCCGGGCCCAGCCTGGTGCACGAACTGCGGGTCGGCTGGCGGGAGTTCGTCTCGCGCCGCTGGCTGTGGGCGATCGTCGTGCAGTTCTCCCTGATGAACGCCTGCGTGCTGGCCGTGGAGACGGTGTACGGGCCGGTGATCGCCAAACAGCGGATGGGCGGCGCCGCGGCGTGGGGCACCGCGATGGCCGCGCTCAGCGTCGGCATGGTGGCGAGCGCGGTGCTGATGGCCCGCTGGCAGCCGCGCCGGATCCTGCTGGTCGGCAACGGCGGCGTGTTCCTGTTCGGCCTGCCCGCGCTGGTGCTGGCGCTCGGCCTGCCGCTGGTGCCCGTCGCGGTGGCGATGTTCCTGTCGGGTGTCGGCGTCACGGTGTTCGTGGTGGGCTGGCTGGTGGCGCTCCGTCAGGAGATCCCGGAGGAACTGCTGTCGCGGATCTCCGCGTACGACGCCTTCGGTTCCTTCGCGCTGATGCCGGCGGGCACCGCGCTGGCCGGCCCGGCGGCGAAGGTGCTGGGTCAGTCCGGCGCGCTGTGGGCGTGCGCGTTGACGTGCCTGGGCCTGGCCGCGGCGGTGCTACTGGTGCCGGAGGTACGGCAGTTGGAGCGCACCGTGCCCGAGGCGCGCGGCAACGTACCGCAGCCGGAGCCGGCCACGTCCGGGTGACGCGGGAGTTGACCTGCAACCCCCCGGGGCCCGGATGTCGTCCAGTCCCTGACTGACCTTGACCCGGGGAAGGGACCCGCATGGGCAAACCGCTGCTGTACCTTGACGTCGACGGGGTGCTGAACCCGGTGTTCCCGCACCCCGAGGAAGACTTCGACTCCCATACGCTGCTCGGCTATTCGGTGCTGCTGTCACCACGCCACGGCGAGTGGCTTCGCGAACTGGCCGACCACTACGAGCTGGTGTGGGCGACCACGTGGGAGTTCGAGGCCAATGAGTACATCTCGCCCTTGCTGGGCCTGCCCGAGCTCCCGGTGGTGAAGTTCACCGGCTACGTGCCGCAGCCGGGCGATCCGCGGGTGCCGCTGATGGAGCTGTTCTCGGCGTTCAAGTGGGCGCCGCTGCTGCGCTACGCCGAGGGCCGCCCGTTCGCGTGGGTGGACGACTGCATCCCGCCGCGGCTGGTGCGCCGCAGCCTGCTGCGCGCGGACCGGCTGCTGATGCCGATCGACCCGGCGCAGGGCCTGCAACGCGAGCACGTGGACCGGCTGTTGCGCCGTCCCCCGTCGCGGGCCTGGCTCAGCCGTCGGACGGGCTGACCTCGGACGTGGGGAGCGGTTCGCCGACCTCGACCCAGACGTGCTCCCAGCGGGCGGTGCGGGCGTGGCCGAAGCGGTCGCCGTGGCGCAGGACCCGCAGCAGCGCCAACGTCTGGGTGCCGTCCGGGCGTTCGGCGATCTTCACGCTGACCTTGGTGGTGCCCTTCGTGCGGCCGCGCTCCACCAATGGCGGCCGGCCGGTGAGCTTGTGCAGGGCGTCCGCGATGCGGCGGGCGCGGTCCCGGTCGCCGTGCCAGCCCTGCTGCCCGCCCATGGCCGCTCCCCGCTCCCCTGCCGGGCGGCGCACCGCGCGCCGTCCACCGGGCGTCACCCTACCGGCAGCCGACCGATCGTCAGGCGGGATTCGGCAGTCGGCTTCAGGAGGGCAGCCAGCTCACGTGCCCGGCCAGCAGGGCGTAGCCGATGAAGCCGACGGTGTCGATCAGGGCGTGCGCGGCGACCAGCGGGCCGACCCGGCGCCAGCGGCGGTACAGCAGGCAGAACACCACGCCCATCACGATGTTGCCGATCAGGCCGCCGATGCCCTGGTACAGGTGGTAGGAGCCGCGCAGGACGGCGCTGGCGGTGATGATCGCGGGCCAGGTCCAGCCGATCTGGTGCAGGCGGCGCACCAGGTAGCCGACCACCACGACCTCTTCCAGGATGGCGTTCTGCCAGGCGGCGGCGATCAGCACGGGGATCCGCCACCACACGTCGGGCAGGCCGGAGCCGGCGACGGTCAGGTTGAAGCCGGCCGCCTGCATGGCGATGTAGAACGCGAGCCCGGAGCCGCCGATGGCCGCCGCGAGCAGCGTGCCCCGGCCGAGGTCGGAGAGCTTGTGGCGCAGGTCGAAGCCGATGGTGCGCAGCGAGGCGCCTTCGCGGACCAGCAGGTAGCCGACCAGGGCGACGGGCATCAGGGCGCGGACGATGTAGAAGAGCTGCCAGGCGAGGTCGAGCCAGGGCCGGCCGGGGGCGCGGGAGGCGTTGAGGGTGGCGACCTGCTGGCCGAGGCCGACGGGTTCGGTGAGCGAGCCGAGGAAGCTGATCAGCGCGGAGACGCCGCTCATGCCGAGCGAGAGGCCGAGCACGATGAGCAGTTCGGCGACGAGCAGGCGGCGGGAGAGGGTCTTGGTGGTGGCGGGCTCGGCCGAGGCGGTGGTCACTGGTCTCCCCGAGGACGGATGCGGCCCGGAGCGCACTGCCTGGCTCCGGGCCGATCATCCTTTCACAGCACGATGAGACGTTTCTGGACCTTGGGGAGCGGCGTCAGTCCACCGGCCAGGTGTGCACGGGTTCGCCGCTGCGCATGCCCTCGATGTAGCGGCGGGTCATGGCGGCGATCGCCGCGTTCGGGTCGAGGCCGTGGCGTTCGCGCAGGCGGTGGACGACGGCGGCCTGCCAGGCGGCGCCGTTGGTGCGGCGCAGGCAGCGCTGTTCGATGATGCCGAGGTAGTGGTCGCGGTCGCGGGCGGCGATGCCCCAGCGGTCGAGGCCCTGGTGGGCGAGCGGGAGCAGTTCGTTCAGCACCAGGTCGGTGGCGGGCAGTTCGACCAGGCCGCGGGCGCCACGCCCGGAGCGGGGCCACCACTGGACGGCGTCGATGCCGTGCCGGGCGCCGTTGACGAAGTTCTGGTCGGCCTTCTCGTACGGCAGCCTGGTCCAGATCGGGCGGGGCTGTTCGGCGAGCACCCGGACCAGGCCGTAGTAGAAGGCGGCGTTGGCGAGGATGTCGGCGACGGTGGGGCCGGCAGGCAGGCAGCGGTTCTCCACCCGCAGGTGGGCGACGCCGTCGGCGACGTCGTACACGGGGCGGTTCCAGCGGTAGATGGTGCCGTTGTGCAGCCGCATCTCGAAGAGCCGGGGGGCGCCGCCGGAGGCCAGCACCTTGACCGGGTCCTCGTCGTCGCAGATCGGCAGCAGTGCGGGGAAGTAGCGCAGGTTCTCCTCGAACAGGTCGTAGGCGGAGTCGACCCAGCGTTCGCCGAACCAGGTGATCGGGCGCACCCCCTGGGCCTTGAGTTCGGCCGTGCGGGTGTCGCAGGCCTGCTGGAACAGCACCGGGCGGGTCTCGCGCCACAACTCTCGGCCGAACAGGAACGGCGAGTTGGCGCCGAGGGCGAGCTGGACGCCGCAGATGGACTGGGCGGCGTTCCACACCGAGGCGAACCGGGCGGGGGTGACCTGGAGGTGCAGTTGGAAGGAGGTGGCGGCGGCCTCGGCGACCATCGACACCGAGTCGATGGTCAGCCGCTCCACGCCGTCGATGTCGAGGGCGATGTCCTCGCCGCGGGCGGCCAGGATCTGGTCGCTGAGCAGGGTGAAGCGGTCGTTGCTGGACATCGCCTCCAGCCCGGCGTGCTCCAGGTCGAGGGTGGGCAGGATGCCGACCATGACGAGGCGTCCGCCGGCCTCCTCGGCCCGCCGGTCGGCGTAGCGCAGGGCGGTGCCGAGTTCCTCGCGCAGATCCTCGAAGACGTGTCCACCCAGGCGGCGGGGGGCGATGTTGAACTCGATGTTGAAGCGGCCGAGCTCCGTCTGGAAGTCGGCGGAGGCGATCGCGTCCAGCACCGCTTCGTTGCCGAGCATGGGGAGCCCCTGCTCGTCGGCCAGATTGAGTTCGATCTCCACGCCCATCATGGCTTTCGGGCGGTCGAACCGTTCCTCCCTGAGCATTCGCCCCAGGACGTCCAGACAGGACTGGAGTTTGCGGCGGTACAGCTGCCGGTCGGCCAGCTCCGCCCGGGTCGCGACGACCTTCTCGCCCACGGGTGCCTTCCCTCCCCTCGGTCGACAGTGCCTGTCCATCATGCCCACGGCGAAGATTTCTAGCCCACGGCTCGAACAGCCGAGCGGGAGAGCATTTCTGACGGCCGATCAGCTCAAACGCACTTGCACAATGACACGGAACGTGATATGAAGGTCACCCTGCGCACTTGTTCGAGTAGAATTCGCACGCCGCTCAGGCCAGGTCAGGGCCGTCCGAGAAACCCCCACTGTCGAGGGACTCGTCGACGACCCGCCCACCCCCTCGGCGATCATGCCCAACCGGACACGGCCAGACCCCTCAATGTCGATGCCATGCCGGTATGCCGCAGCACGCCGATCTCGAACGGAGAGGCGACTCACCATGACGTTGCACCTGTCCCAGCCCCCGGCCGGCGCCCTGCACGCCGTCCACTCGGCCCTCGCGCCCGGGGCGGCCCTGCCGCCGTCGGCGGCCGCCGTGCTCCGCCATAGCGAGGGGCGCCCGGAGCCGCTGCTCGCGCTGCCCGTGCACGCCCTGCGCGGGCCCACGCCGCAGCTGGCCGGGGCGGACTGCATCGGCTGGCGGTTCCTGCTGCGCGCCGCCCGTCCGGACGCGGCGCTGCCGCACTGCCCGCACGGGGACTGCGACGGCGCGGGCGGCCCGGCGGGCGGACGGGCGGCGGGCGGCGGGCGGGCGGAGCACCGGCCGCTCGCCGTCGGCGAGTTCACCGAGGACGGGCTGGAGCAGGTGACGGCCGCCGCCGAGGTCGCCGTCGGCGCGAACGGGCCGGCCTTCTCGCACCTGACCGCCGGGCCCTACCTGGACTCCACGGTGCGGGCGCTGCGCCAGGCCTGGCAGCTGGTGCACCCCTCCCCCGCCCGGTACGAGCCGCGGCTGCTGTCGCTGCCCGAGCACTACGCCTCGGCGCTGTGGCTGCACAGCGCGCTGCCCGGGGAGGACCTGCTGATCCCGCTGGCGCCCGCCCCGCTCGGGGTGGCGGCCCATCAGGTGTTTCCCGCCGCCGAGCTGCTGGCCCGGCTGGCGAACGCACCCGCGGCCCGGCCGACCGCGCTGATCGGCTGACGCCCTTCTTCCGCTCGCACCACCCGGACGGGCCATGCCGGAATGATCCGATCGGATCGCTGCGGGATGGCCCGTCCGTGCGCGGATCGGATCGCCCGCCGCCCGGTAGGGTGATCTCGCCGGATCTTCTGTGGCGCATGTCACCAAATGCCTGCGCGAGCGCCCGCGGAGTCGGACACTGGTGTCGGTCGGGGAGGACCACACGTCCTACCCGGCTGACGCCGTTTCACACCTGATGCGGTGAGAAAGTTTCCGTCGGCAGGGCGGGCGCCCCGGGGGGTGACCGTACGGCGGCGCGAATCCCGAGCGAAGCGAGGTACAACGATGTGCCAGCACCGAACCGACTGTCCGTCCGCCGAGTCGTCGGACCGTGAAGCGGCCGAAGCGGTCGCCCGCCACCCCGAGCAGGGCTGGAGCCTGCTCTGCAACGGGGTGCTGCTGTTCGACGACACCGGCGAACTGCTGCCGGACGGCCGCGTGATCGCCCCGCGCCGGACCCTGCTGATCGCCGCCTGAACGCCGGTCCGCACCACCTCACCGATCACCGCCCGCCCGGAGTGCGCCCTCCTGGCGGGCGTCGGCATTTCCGGGGCCCTTCAGTACCCCTTCCGGCGCGGCCATACGCCTTTCGGCGCGGCCATACGCCTTCCGGCGCGGCCGTTCAAGACGCAGCCGTTCGACGCAGCCTCAGGATCCGCCGAGCAGGTGGTCGGTGGGCGTGGACGGGTCGTACCAGAGGCTGAGCATCGGGGCGTGCCAGCGCCAGCCGAGGGCGGAGTAGAGGGCGCGCCCCTCGGTGGTACCGACCAGCAGGCCGGTGTGCGCGCCGGCCGCGTGCGCCTCGCTCTGCAGCGTGCGCATCAGCAGGGAGCCGAGGCCGCGGCGGCGGTGCTCGGGGGCGGTCTCGATCTGGTCGGCGGCGGCGAGCAGGCGGCCGTCGGAGCCCGGCCCGATGCCCATTTGGCCGCGCGCGGCGTACTCGCCGCTGGTGGTGCGGACCAGGGCGCGGATCACGCCGCCACGGCTCCAAGTGGTGATCCGGTAGCCGGCCGGGACGGTCGGGCTCTCCGGGCGCAGCCGGCAGGTCATCAGGTGGCCGGGGACGTCGATGTGCCAGCCGGGGCCGATCCAGGGCAGGGCGCGTTCGTCGACGTCGAACAGCTTGAGCCAGGTCCACGGGACGGTGGTGCCCTCGGTGAGTTTGCGGACGTCCGGCTCGGTGGGGGCGGGCAGGACGTGCCGCCAGGGGTGGCGGGGCTGGCCGACGTCGATGCTCCAGCCCCATGGCTCGGGGCGGGGGTCGGCGGCGCCGCGGGAGACCGTCCAGCCGCTGATCCAAGCCCGGACGAGGGCGGGGACGGTCGGGTCGTCGGGCATGGCCACACTCCACTTGTAATGGTCTCAACTGCTTGGTGGATATTACCTGTTGAGGGTGTGCAGCGTCCCGGAATTTCGCTGCCTGGCGAGATGTCTGTACAGGTTGCGGAGCGCGTCATCCACTGGACACCCCTCGCACCGGTCCAGTCCACCTGGGCGGCCTACGAATGGCCGCGGCCGGGCGGAGCGAAGCCCGGCACCGTGCCCGAGGAGCCCCGATGAGTCCCGAACTGTCGCGCCGTACCCTGCTGGGCGGTGCCGCCGCCGCGGCGGTGCTGTCCGCGTTGCCGCTGAGTGCCCGTCAGGCGCTGGCCGCCCCGCCCGCCCGGGCAGGGTGGAGGACATCCAGCACGTGGTGATCTTCATGCAGGAGAACCGGGCGCTCGACCACTGCTTCGGCACCCTGCCCGGCGTGCGCGGCCTCGGCGAACGCGCGGCGGTGCGCGGCGTCAACGGCCGGTCGGTCTTCCACCAGCCCGACCCGTCCCGGCCCGAGGGCTACCTGCTGCCCTGTCCGATGAACGCCGCCCACACCAGCGCCTACCAGCAGGGCGCGCCCGCGTTCGGCTACGGCGACTCGATGAGCGCCTGGAACGAGGCCGGGCGGACGGTTCGGTGACCCGGCGCTCGGACGGCTGGCTCGGCCAGGGCTACTACGAGAGCGCCGACATGCCCTTCTACCGACCCGCGCGTACATGAGCTTTCCGGGGGCCTTCTCGCCCTCGGATGCCCAGTGGTATCGGAAGCCGGTCAGCAGGTAGACGGTCAGTGCGGTGAGGAGGACGGCGCGGGCCACGGGATGCTCTGGAGGTGCGGTGAACGGGAAGGAACGGTGCGGGTCGAGATTCCGAGCCTCACGGCCGGGGCGGCGGCGGGAGCTTCACGGGCGTGCGCAGGGCTCGGTCACGCGCACGGAAGCCGAAGCTGATGAGGGTGACGCTCTCGCCGGCACTGACGGGTGTACGGCCGTGAGGCGTGAGTGCGCCGTCGAAGACGACGCAGTCACCTGCGGCCAGATCGCATTCGAGGTAGCCGTCGGCGGTGATGAAGACGGTGGAGCTAGGCTTGGCGGCACCGGTGGGGCGTTCGTGCTTGAGGCACAGGATCAGGTTGGCCTCGCCGAAGCCGAACTCATCGACGTGGAAATCGAGGAACTGTCCGCTGTCCCGGTACGCGATGTAGACGGCGGCGTGCGGCTGTTCGACCTCCAGCCCCGTGGACCGGGCCACGACGGCGGCGAGGTCGACGTGGTCGGCGAAGCGGGTCGCCGCGTCGCCGACGACCGCGTTCCACTTGCCGTTGTGGAGGTACCCGGCGGTGGCAAGGGCGTTCTCGGCCTCCTGCGCCATCGCGGCGATCGGCTCGGCGGCGAACGACTGGTCGCGCAGGTGCCGGAGGAGGCGCGGGTGCACGCGCTGGTGCGCGGTGAGTCCTCGCACGGCGTCCCGGAGGCCCGGAAAGCTCTCCGCCCATCGGGCCGGCGTCCGGGCGGTGGTGCGGGACTGGAGCCAGGCGGTCCACCCGGCGCTCCACCCGTGCGGTGCCGAGAAGTTGGGGTTGGCCCGGCCGAGCAGCAGCGCGACGCGGTCGAGTGCGGCCTGCGTGGACTCGACCAGTTCCGCGTTGCCCTTGGCGATCCGCAGTCGCAGGGCCTCTTGCAGGTGGGCCAGGGCCCCCGCGTGGTCGCCGAGTTCCATGAGGTGCTTGCCGAAGTGCTGGTGTGCGAAGTCGAGGAGTTCCGGGTGCCGGCTTCGTGCAGTGGCGAGCGCGCTGCGGTAGAGGGCGTCCGCGGCCTGCGTGTCGCCGGCGTAGCGGTGGGCGTCGCCGAGGTTGATTGCGGAGGCGACGACGGATCGGGTGTTGCCGGCGGCGGTGGCCATGTCGAGGACCTGGCGCAGGAGTGTGCGGGCCTCGTCGTGGTGGCCCAGGGTCATCTGGGCGATGCCGATCTCTCTGCTCAGGAACCGGGTCCGGGAGGGGTCGGTGGTGACGTCCAACTCCTGGCGGAGCTGGCCGACGACGACGGTCAGCTCGTCCCGGTCGATGGGGACCATGCGCAGCTGGTCGTCCTGGGTGATGAGGTGCTGGAGCACGGGGCCTTCCCTGGTTCGGTGGCGCTCGGCGGCGCACTACAGCTGGTCGGTCTGGTGGCGCAGGTCGGCCAGCAGCTCCGCCCCGTGCGGGGAGAAGTGCTCGGTCAGGAGCTCCAGTTCGCGCATGAGGTAGCGGACGGCCGGCAGTCCCTGGTCGTAGGCGTCCTGGAAGCGCACACGCTCGTCGGCGGTCAGGTCGTCGCGGTCCAGTTCGGTCCGGCGGAACCGCAGCAGCTGGTTGTAGACGCAGATCGCGTGGAACGCGCGGTCGATCTCCCAGAACTGGTTGCGGGCCTCGCCCTGCGTCGCACGCCACCCGATCTCGATCCTGGGAGAGGTCCGGGAGGAGTAGCCGTCGGCGAACACCCGGTTCTGGAGGACGTGGAAGCTGATCGACTGGTGCGTTCCCTCGTGCAGCAGGTTCTCCGCCAGGAAGAGGGGCGACGGCTCGGGACTGACGGTGTTCGGCGGGATGTGGTGCCGGGCCTTGTCGGAGAACACGACGACGTACGGGAGCGCCGGGTCGCTGGAACTGGTCAGCGAGGACGCGTGGACACCGGACTTGAGGCCGACCCACAGCAGGCCCCGGACGAATTCGCGCACGCGGGCGAATCCTTCGGGGTGGACGAGCGACAGGCGGTCCAGGGCCTGGGTCAGCGTCGTGCGGCGCTCGTCGGTGTGCTGGGCGATCTCGTAGTCCGTCAGGCTGAGTTCGTCGGCGATCTCGCGGGGAAGCTCGGCGTCGAACCAATCGAAGGTCACGCCCGCCACGGTCACGGTGTCACTGCGCAGGACGCGGGAGTGCTCCGCGAAGGGGGTGCCCGAGCGCACCAGGCGCTCCATCAGGGCGAACGGGAGCATCGGCTCGGCGCCCGTCTCACGGAGCCGGGTCAGGGCCGGGTCCTTGCGGGTGAGGTCGAAGAAGGAACCGGGCTCCACTCGGGCGGCAATCGTCGGCGACACGATGGCTCTCCTCTTGGTCGAGGCGTGCAGGTGGCAGGTCTGGGAGGTGGCGGGCCGACCCGGTTACGCATTCCGAGTCGGCCCGCCGTGCCGTCAGTCAGACGGCGTCAGTTCGGAGTTGAGGTCAGCTCTCGGTTCCCGCCGGGGCGAAGTCGCCGTCCGGGACCTTGTGGTCCAACCGCCGCGTCAGGGACGGGACGGTGGCCGGCGCGAAGTCGCCGTCCGGGACGGAGTGGTCCAGCCGCCGCGTCAGGGCGGTGACCTCCGGGTCGGGCGTGATGGTGGTGTCGCTCACGATGCCTCTCCAATCGGGTTGGCTCCGCTCGTCCGAGGTGGACGAGCCGTGGTGCGGGTGATGCAGACCCGGCCCGACGGGCCCTTTCCAGCGGGCCGGGAACTCGTGGGCGCCCAGGGGCGCGGGTGGGGCCAGTAGCGGCCCGAGGCGATCAGCGCCATCGCGAGCGCTATGAGCGCGAGCAGGGAGACCGTTTACGCGGCGGCAAGGGGCCAGGGCGTGGGGGCCTCGCGCGAGGCCCGCCCGGCGGTGTCCCCGCAGTCGTTCCGGCCGCCGTCCACGGCGTTCTCTCCTCGGGGTGTCACCGCTACGCCGGCCGCCGGTCGAGCGCGGCCCGCAGCGCGGCGCGGCGGTGGGGTGCGCGGGCGCGGGCGCGGGCGATGCAGTCGTCGCAGATCGCGTGGAGCGTGCTGTCCTCGTCGCCGGGGGCGCGGAGCGTGGTGCCCGCGCAGACCAGCTTCTCCTGCCGGCAGACCCAGCACTTTCCCTGGCGGTAGCCGTCGGGCCGGTCCACCGCGTACTCGTCGCCCGCGAGGCGGAAGGGTCTCGGCGTGTTCACTCTGCGGACTCCAACTCGGTCAGCAGGACCAGCTCCGGGTACACCTCGCAGGAGGAATCCCTGTTCACCCAGGCGTAGTTGGCGTGCTCGCCCGGGGTCTCCGCGACGGTGCCCGTCCAGCCGTCCTCGCCGTGCCGGACCGGGTCGCCCTTGATCACCTTCAGGCTCTGCTTCTGTCGGATGATCACGCGGCACCCCTGCGGGCGATGCAGTTGCGGCAGCGGCACGAGGACCGTACGGCCAACTCCTGCACGGCCTCGCCCGGGGACGGGGCCCGGCCGGCCGCGTTGGCCGCCCGATACTCGGCCAGCGGGTTCCACCCCTTCGGAAGCCTGTACCGCTCGGCCTTCGACGGGCCGGGCTCGGGGTCGCGGTAGACCCTCGGGGTCTTGCGTGTCGCCATCGGTCTGCTCTCCTTGCCGGGGCGGCGGGGATACGTGATAGACCGTAGGCAAGCGGCTACGAGCGGTGCCACAATCTTGCACCGTCTTGCATCGATTCACCCGAGCGCCTTGAGGGCTCGCTCCATCAGCACTCTGGCGTCCCGTCCGTGCACTGCCATGCCTGAGAGGATCTTGAACGCCTTCGAGTATGCCGCGATCTCGCTGGGCGTCGTGATCTTGACGACTGCGGTCAGCAGCTCGGCGTCAACTTGCCGGTCATCGAACATGTAAAAGGCTTCGAGCGGCCACATGGCGCGGGGGGCCTGGAACGGGATCACACCGACACTGACTCGCGGCAAGGACATGATGTTCAGCAGGTGGTGCAGCTGGTCCGTCATCGCCTCCCTGTCACCGAGGGGGTAGTAGAGGACTGCCTCCTCAAGGACGAAAGCAAAGGTGCAACTCCCCTCGTACAGCAGGTTGCCGCGCTGGAGACGGCTGCCGACAGCCTCTTCCACGTCGTCCGGAGTGTTCTGGAAGGTAGTGATGGCCCGCATCAGGGCAAGCGCGTAGTCACGGCGCTGGGTGATCCCCGGCATCACGTTGGAGCAGTACGCCCGAATCTGCCGGCTGTCCCTGAACATCGGCAGGATGGCGTCTTGGGCGTGCTTCATTCCCGTTCGATGCAGGCGCTTCCACTCGACGTACATCTCGTCGGCCGCACGACTCGCGGCGATCAGATCTGCCACTTGGTCTTCTGCGCCGCAGGCCGTACACCATCGCTGAATGTCGTCTGCTGACGGCGGTGTCTTGGCACTTGCGATGCGTGAGACCTTGGACTCGCTGAAGCCGGTTCGCAGGGCCAGATCATGCCCGGTGAGGCGGGCGTCCTGCTGGAGGGTTTTCAATCTCTTGGCGATCGTCTCACGGGCGCTCTGCGCGCTGGACGATGGAGACAGGGGCATGATCCGGCGGTCCTGCGTACGTGTCAGACGACGAACTTCTCGTGCTCCACTCCTCGTTCCCACACGGCTTCGAAGGCGCCGGCGCACAGAGCCGTCACCGCCGGGTCCTCGGAGTACTGCGGTTCAAGGGCGGCACCGGGGCCGTCGAAGACGTTGAAGCGAACGGCGCGATCATCCACGAGCCAGAAGTCGTTGCCAGGAAGGGCGATATCCGACGCCTCGGCGCGGGACAGCCATCGCACCTGCTCACCGATCGCCAAGTTCACCACCGTGATGTGGTGTTCATACCGGACATAGTCCGTAACCGGTACGGAGACGACACGGGCTCGACGGACCAGGACCCCTCGGGCGACAGTGCTGCGTACCAGATCGCTCCACCCGGTCCAGTAGTCCGAATCGGGATCAACGTCCACGGACTCACCGCGGTTCCACTTGGCAAGCTCAGCGGCTTCCTCGGCAACGTTGTACTGGTCACGCAGCTCCAGATGCACCGCCGTCCGCTTCGCCGAGTTCAACATCTCGACGAAGCTGGGAACGCTCTGCCTCATCACACGCCTTCCTGAGAATCGGCACCATGCGGGCCGGAATCCGAAGCACACCCTCGTGCGAGGGGATCGTGTTCTCGTGGTCAGGACCATGGCCGGCCGCGAGTACGGCAGCGATCGACGCACCGTCAGCCTTGTAGCTCTGAACCAGCAAGTCTCCGATCTCGTCGTCCACCCAGATGGTCGGGCTGTTCCCCTGACCGGTCTCCGGATCGATCGCAAAGAACCGTACCGTCATGCCTACCCCTCCTGTCACTCCACTTGCGCGATCTTGCATGGCCGTTGGCGCGGGAACCAGAATCGCTCACGAGCGGATGCCGTGTCAGGCGCTTCCTCTTCTGATGAACCGCCAGCTCAACCGCAGTGGCTCTCTGCTGTCCTCGCCGCCCCTCGGGCCAGCGGAAAAGGCCGACCCGCCGCAGCCCCGAGGTCGCTGGCGATCTCGACAACAAGGCCACTCCGAGTAACGAGAGACTCGCTCGGCGGAAGATTCGTATCGGCAGGCACGTACTGGTCTGCGAGCTCGGGATGGGGCCTGGTGCCAGCGGCCGGCGGGGCTGGTCTGGCACGGGCGGGTGGGGGCCGCGGGGCGGGGCCTGGTGCCGGCTGCCCGAGTTCGACTCCGTCGGCGAGCAGCCGGCGGACGGCGGCCTCGGCCTGATGGCGGTAGGGGTGGCGGGAGTGGAAGTGTCCGTTCTCCCGGATCTCGTACATGCCATGCGCGAAGTCGCGTTCGTTGAGGGTGACTTCGAAGCCTCGGTCGTGTCCGGCGCCTGTGACGCTCCAGCGGCCGACACTCACCGCGGACCACGTCAGGGTGATGTCCGCGCCGGTGCGGGCCCGTTCGGCGCGCTCGCGTTCGGCCTGCTTGTGGAGACGCCAGTGCCCACCACCACCCTCCGCCTGCCTGGCAAGCCCGAACCCGTCGTCGTCGCCACGGCGGCCGACCCGGACAGCACGCGACCCAAGGCCGGGCAACTCGCCCTGGACGACACGCGCGAGATCTGCGCCGAGCCCGCGCGCCACTGCGACCACATCGTCCCCGCCTCCGAAGGCGGCAGCGACGACCCCTCGAACCTGCGCGCGCTGTGCGACTGGCACGTACTGCGCAAGGACGCCGCCGACGCCGGCCGCGCCCGCAAGAGGGCTGCCGCGATGCGCTGGCAGCCCGCCCAAACCCACCGACCGCACCCCGGTGAGGTCCGTTGACCTCGATCCGACGCTGAGGGCCCCGCAGGCCGTCCGCGCCGCGCTCATCGATCTGCATGAGACCGAACTCGGCCTCGAAACAGGCGACTTGGTGGCGATCGACATCGCCGCGGCCATGCTCGCCCGCGCCGCGCAGCTCGACGCCGTGGTCAAGCGCGAAGGCCGGATGATCCCCGGTGGCAACCGTGCCGGAATGTTCGTCCTGCACCCCGGCATCGCGCAGGCCCAGACGAACCGGGCGAGCGCGGCCGGCCACCTCGCCAAGATCGGCGGTGAGGGCGACGGCCCCAAGCGCGGCCACAACGCCCGCGACGCCGTCGGCGCCCGTTGGGGCAATCGCGCGTGAAGCACGGCCCCGCTGCTCCGCTAGTCGCAGACGACCGCACGGGCGACATCAACTCGTTACGGAGCGTGGCGAGTTGAGGGTGAGTGGCGGGGTTGGCGCCAGGGCAGGTGTACCGGTAGTCGACGCGATGAAGGGGGCGCGCCGTGGCACGCCGCAAGACCCGGGCCGCAAGGCCCTCGGACGAGGCCCTGCGCATCGCCCGGACGATCGTCTACTACGAAGCAGGCCTGGACTCCGAGGTCCCGCACGGCACGGCCCGTGAACTGTGGGCCCACGACATGAACTTGCCCTTCACGGCCGGTGTGCACGTCTCCGCTGACGCTGCCCGGCTGCTGGAGGAACGGGCCCGCCGCGAGACAGCCAGGATGTGAGCAATCGCCGCAGGCGCGGACGGATTACGGAACCCGGCCAGTCGCCTCTTCACGCCCCTGGCTCACCTGCATGGGTGGTTTGACATCTGATGCCGCAAATGCCGTGGAAGGGCACTCGTAATCTGAGCCTCGTTCGTCGAAAGACAGCTCATGCGGCACTCCTGAGGAGCGCATATGCCCAACTTCCAGCTCGGTGATGTCCCCACGGGCTTCGTGTTCAACGAGAGCGACGGCCTCATCCACTACAGGTACGGCCTTCTCCTCCCCATCCCTCAGCCCAACCAGACCGGCGTATGGGGCGACGCCTACTTCAGCCTCGGCTCCAGCTGGGTCGATGTGCGGCTGAAGGTGCAGTTCCACAACGGTACGACCTGGCTCCCTGCCAAGGACTGGGACGTCAGTCAGGGTGGTGCCCGCGTCACCGAGAAGCTCCCCAGGGGGATTCAGAAGATTCACGTCGGGCGCGTGAAGAAGAGCAGCACCGACGTGGTGGACGACAACCCGGCCGGCTGGCTCATCGAATACGTGTGACGGACCCGCCCCCCGCGCCCCGGACTGGCCTCGCGCCGGGCCGGGGCGCGACGCATTATCTCTCCCTCGTCGCAGGACCACGACTGTGTGACTGAGCCAGGAAGGGCAGACTTGATCATCTACCAGCCGGTTCGCACGATCCCGGACGACGTCCCGCACCCGCACCGCACGCTCGCGGGCGAGTTGCTGCGCTGGTCGGCGCACGCTTTCCGGCCGGACTGGAAGTTCCGCATGTACGACGCGGGCAACAACTGATACTGGGCCGTCGACCACGTCCGCCTGGACACCGGCCCGGTCAGCGGCTGAGCCGGCTGTCGCCCTGTCGTTGGCCTTGTGTCAACGACAGGGCGCCGCACGGCAGTTCAGATGATCTGGATGGACCGGACCCGCGGCGGGTTGTTGGGGAAGGTGATGTCCGTCCAGCGGTCGATGCGCACCGAGTCCCCGTTGACGTCGTAGTAGATCAGGTCGTTGTTGCCGGTGGAGATGCGGTCCACCCACCAGCCGCCGAAGTCGGTGGTGCCGCCGTTGGCGTAGCAGTCCACGCTGTCCCGGCCGTCGAGGTGCGACCAGATCTTCAGGAAGTTCTCGCCACCGACGCACTGGATGTGGTCGATGGCGAACGCGTGGCCGCTCGGCACGGTGATGGTGAACGCGACCGCTGCCGCGAACGCCGTGGCCAGCGAACAGACGACCCTCTTGGTCCTCGAGAACACGGATTCCCCTTTGTGCGAAGCCGGCCGGTGGACGGCCTGCTGCCGCCCGGTCCGGGAGACCTCAACGTAGGGGACCGTCCCCCGTTCGGCGGAGCAACACTCCGGGCGCGAACCGCCCTTGCGCGAGTTCACCCATTCGTGTGAGAAGCGCAGGTCAGTCGCGAGTGAAGAACGGTTTCTGGTCCAGCTGTTGGGGCAGGAAGGCGAGCTGGAGCCCGTTGTCGAGGCGCACCCGCAGGGTGGTGTCGGCGGCCAGGGACTGGGCGAGGCGGGACGCGAGCGGGCGGGGGTCGGCGGTGGGGTCGGCGAGGACGAGGGCCAGGGTGGCGTCGGCCTCGGCGGCCGGGGCGAGGTGGGCGGCGGCGATCTCGGGTTCGGCGGCCAGCAGTTCGCGCAGCGCGCGGTGCACCTCTGGGTCGGTGCGCGGCGGCAGGTAGGGGCGGTTCTCGGCGATGGCGCGCAGGCGGGCGCCGCCGAGCTGGTAGGTGACGGGGCCGGCCGGGTCGACGAGGAGGATGTCGGCGCGCTCGGAGAACGCGACCATCGCGGCCTGCGGGGCGGCCACGGGCGCCGGGCGGGCGTCCGCGCGCCAGCTGGCCATGGTCTCCATCGAGGTGAACGCGGGCAGCGCGCGCCGGCCGTCGGCGGCCTCCAGTACCGGCACCGCCATGTCGCTGGTCTTCTCGCGCTTGTGCCCGTTCTCGTCGTACTCCACCTCCCCCAGCACGGCGACGATCGGCACCATCAGCCGGCTTCGGGTCAGCACGGTCAGCAACTCGCCCTCGGCGGACGGGTCCTGCTGCCAGGCGGCGAGGGCGGCGGCGAGGACGGGGTCGGCAGTGCCGTCGTCCTCGGCGAATCCGGGGTTGGGGATGTTCTTGCGGTCCACCCGTCGAGCGTATGCCACGTTTACGTCCGGGCGGTCGGCGGTGCGGGGGCCGCCGCCGTTCGGGTGGGCCCGGCGGATTTCGCCGCGGGCCCGGCACCGGTGCGGCACGCTGGGCGGGACGGTACTGGTGGAAGGGGAGATCGTGGGTTACGACCCGATGTACGCGGTCCGCACGGCGGCCCAGGCGATGGCCGAAGCAGCAAAGGACGTGGCTGCCGGGCACACCGGATGGGACCGGCCGGCGGACGCCGCCAATTCGCTGGAGCAGATGTCGAAGCTGGCCACCGCCCTGTCGGACCTGCTGCGCCAGCAGGCGGAGGCGCTGCCGGGGCTGACCGCGGATCCGCAGGCCGCGGAGGCGGCCAAGCTGGTCTTTGAGGCGGTCGCCACCGCCACGAAGCTGGGCGAGCAGATCCGGAAGGCCGGCGGCGCGGCGAGCGCCGTTCGCTGATCCCTCCCGGGCGAGGCCCCGACTCCCGTCATGATGATCGGATCGGCCCACCGGGTGTGGGCGAGTCGTCGGACGGGCGGGAGCGGTGCGGGCATGGGTGGGTTGCGGATCGGCGTACTGGTTCCTCTGAGCCGGCCGGGTTGGGTCGAGGCGGGTCAACAGTTGCTGGGCGGAATGGAGTTGGCCGTCCGGGAGATCAACGCGGCGGGCGGCGTGGACGGGCGGCCGGTGGAGCTGCTGGTACGGGACACGGCCGCGGACCCGCAGCGGGCCGCGGCGGCGGTGACCGAGCTGGCCGGACTCCAAGTCGCCGCACTGGCAGGTGAGTTCCACAGTGTGGCGGCCCGCGCGGCCGCGACGCAGGCGGACCGGCTCGGGCTCCCGTTCCTCTGCTCGTCGGCGGTGCTGGACGCCCTGACCGACCACCCGACGGACGTGGTGGCGCGGCTGGCACCCGCCCAGTCGCACGGCTGGCGGGTGTACGCGGATTTCCTGCTGGCCGCCGGGCACCGGCGGATCGCGGTGGTGACCCAGGGCGGCGCGTACTGGGAGTCCGGCACCCACATCCTGCGCGAGCGCCTGTCGGCGGACGGCGGCAGCGTGGTCGAGCTCGGCCCGGCCGACGTGCCCGATGCCTTGGCCGCCACGGGCGCGAGCGCCGTCCTGCTGCTGACGGGCTTCCCGGAGCCGGCCGTGCCGCTCGTCCGGGCCGTCCGCCGGGACCGGCGGCTCTCCGACGTGCTGATCGGCGCCCCGGCCGGGCAGCCCGAATTCGCCGAGTGGGCCCGGCTGTTGGGCGCGGAGGGTGCGGGGGTCCCGTTCCTGCGCTACCTGCCGGAGCGGCTCGCCCCGTCCGGTGCGCGAGTCGCGGACGCCCTGCGCGAACGCCTCGGCGGCGAGCCGTCGTTCGTCGCGTTCGAGGGTTGGGACACCGTCACCGTGCTGGCCGCGATGGCGCGTTCGGGCAACGCCGACTGGTCCGGCGTGCGCGTGACGGGCAGCCGGGGGCCGATCCGGTTCGAGCGGGTGCCCGGGATCGGCGTGTGGCAGTGGGTGTGGGCGCCAGTCCAGGTGGCCGACCGCGATCCGGCGGGGGCGGGGCGGTGGCGGGTGCTGCACACCGGCTGAGACGCGAGCGGCCCGGGGCAGGTGACGTGTGGCGGATGGGGGCGCTGCCTCGGCGGGATCGACGTGTGGCAGTGGGCGTGGGCGCCGGCCCGAGCCGTCGACCGCGACCCGGCCGAGCCCGGGCGATGGCAAGTGCTGCACACCGGTTGAAGCCCAGGCGGGCGCGGGCGCAGCCCCGGCGGGTGGCGGGGATCGGCGAGTGGCAGTGGGCGTGGGCGCCGGCCCGAGCCGTCGACCGCGACCCGGCCGAGCCCGGGCGGTGGCGGGTGTTGCACGCCGGCTGAAGCCCGGGTGGCTGCGGGCAGGTGGCGCGGGGGCGGCCCCAGCAGGTCGTTCGCCGGGCGATGGCGTGCGCGACGTCGGCCACGGCCTTCCATCGAGCGGGCCGGACCGCGCGCGGATGTGGTCCGGCCACGGGCCCGGCTGGAGTTCCTCAGCGGGCCCGTTGCCGTCGAACGGCGGGCTGCGAGATGGATTGCCCGGGCGGAGGACCTACCGCCCGGTAGGGGGATGTGGCAGTCTGCGGCCATGGCTCTCGCTGACACCACCGCGACTCGCGGCGCCGTCTCCGACCGCGCCCGGTACGACCGGGCGACCGCGCATCTGGACGCGCCGCTGGCGATCGTCGATCTGGCGGCGTTCGACGCCAATGCGGCGGATCTGGTGCGGCGGGCGGCGGGGAAGCCGATCCGGGTGGCGTCGAAGTCGGTGCGGTGCCGGGCGTTGCTGGAGCGGGTGTTGGCGCGGGACGGCTTCGCAGGGGTCATGAGTTTCACGCTGGCGGAGTCGTTGTGGCTGGTGCGCAGCGGGTTCTCGGACGTGCTGCTGGCGTACCCGTCGGCGGACCGGGCCGGGTTCGGGCGGTTGACGGCGGATCCGGAGCTGGCGCGGCAGGTCACCGTACTGGTGGACGACGTGGCGCAGTTGGAGCTGATCGACGCGGCCCGGGAGGGTTCGGCGACGGTGCGGGTCTGCCTGGAGCTGGACACCTCGCTGCACCTGCTGGGCGGCCGGGTCCGGGTCGGCGCCCGGCGTTCGCCGCTGCGGACGCCCGAACAGCTGGGCCGGCTGGCCGAGTTGGTGAACGCGCGGCGCGGCTTCGAGGTGGTCGGGCTGATGGCGTACGAGGGCCATGTGGCGGGTGTCGGGGACGCGGTGCCGGGCCGGGCGGTGCGTTCGGCGGCGATCCGGCTGATGCAGTCCAGGGCGCGGACGGAGCTGGCGCGGCGCCGGGCCGAGGTGGTGCGGCGGGTGCGGCAGGTCGCGGATCTGGAGTTCGTCAACGGTGGTGGTACCGGCAGCGTGGAGTCCACGGCGGCGGAGCGCGCGGTGACGGAGGTGGCGGCGGGGTCGGGTCTGTTCGTGCCCCGGCTGTTCGACAACTACCGGTCGTTCCGGGGCCGTCCGGCGGCGCTGTTCGCGCAGCCGGTGGTGCGCCGGCCCGGGGTGGGTGTGGTGACGGTGCTCGGCGGCGGCTACCCGGCGTCCGGCCCGGCGGGGGCGGACCGCTCCCCCGTCCCGTACCTGCCGGCCGGTCTGCGCTACGACCCGCAGGAGGGTGCGGGCGAGGTGCAGACGCCGCTGCTGGGTTCGGCGGCGGACGACCTGCTGATCGGCGACCGGGTGTGGTTCCGGCACGCGAAGGCCGGCGAGCTGTGCGAGCGCTTCGCGCAGTTGCACCTGGTCGAGGGCGACGCGGTGGTGGAGACGGTGCCGACGTACCGCGGCGAGGGCCATACGTTCCTGTAGGGAAGCCGGCGGAAAAATCTTCGGGGGCCGTGTCGAGAACCTCGTCGCGGCTCCGTCCCCGGGGTGAAGGCGACCACAATGGGTCGCGTCACCACCGAGGAGTGAGAACGATGGCGAAGTACCTGCTGCTGAAGCACTACCGCGGCAACCCGCAGGCAGTGAACTGCGTGCCGATGGACGAGTGGACGCCCGCCGAGGTCTCCGCGCACATCCAGTACATGAACGATCTCGCGGACAAGCTGCGGGCCAGCGGCGAGTTCGTGGACGCGCAGGCGCTCGCCCCGCGCGGCACCTGGGTGCGGTCCGACGGCGAGGGCCGGCCGCCGGTCACCGACGGGCCGTTCGCGGAGACCAAGGACCTGATCGCCGGCTGGATGGCGATCGACGTGGACTCCTACGAGCGGGCGCTCGAGGTGGCCGCCGAACTGTCCGCGGCGCCGGGCGCGAACGGCGAGCCGATCCACGAGTGGCTGGAGCTGCGCCCGTTCCTGACCGAGTACCCGGACACCGTCACCGAGTGAACGAACGCGAACAGGACGGCCGGGTGAGTGTGATGGACGAGGCGCGGCTGCGTGTCCTCTACCCCGAGGTGCTGGCCGTCCTGGTCCGCCGGGGCGCGGATTTCGCGGCGGCGGAGGACGCCGTCCAGGAGGCGCTGCTGGAGGCGGTGCGGACCTGGCCGGACGATCCGCCGCGCGACCCGAAGGGCTGGCTGATCACCGTCGGCTGGCGGCGTTTCCTGGACGCGGCCCGGTCCGACGCCTCGCGCCGCCGCCGCGAGGACCTGGTGGACGAGCAGCCGGAGCCCGGCCCGGTGCCGGACGTCGACGACTCCTTGCAGCTGTACTTCCTGTGCGCGCACCCGTCGTTGACGCCGGCCTCGGCGGTGGCGCTGACGCTGCGCGCGGTCGGCGGGCTGACCACGCGGCAGATCGCGCAGGCGTACCTGGTGCCGGAGGCGACGATGGCGCAGCGGATCAGCCGCGCCAAGCGGACGGTGAGCGGGGCGCGGCTGGACCGGCCGGGCGACCTGGCGACGGTGCTGCGGGTGCTGTACCTGGTGTTCAACGAGGGCTACTCGGGGGACGTGGACCTGGCGGCGGAGGCGATCCGGCTGACCCGGCAGCTGGCGGCGCGGATCGACCACCCGGAGGTGTCCGGCCTGCTGGCGCTGATGCTGCTGCACCACGCCCGCCGGGCCGGGCGCACCGCGCCGGACGGCAGTCTCGTCCCGCTGGCCGAGCAGGACCGCACCCGGTGGGACACCGGGCTGATCGCCGAGGGGGTGGCGATCCTGCAGCTGGCGCTGTCCCGCGAACGGCTGGGCGAGTTCCAGGCGCAGGCGGCGATCGCGGCGCTGCACGCGGACGCGCCGAGGGCCGAGGAGACGGACTGGGTGCAGATCGTGGAGTGGTACGACGAGCTGGCCGCGCTGACGGACAGCCCGGTGGTGCGGCTCAACCGGGCCGTCGCCGTCGGCGAGGCGGACGGCCCGCGGGCGGGCCTGGCGGCGCTCGCCGCGCTGGACGGCACGCTGCCCCGGTACACCGCCGCGTCCGCCTACCTGCACGAGCGTTCCGGCGATCTGCGGACGGCGGCCCGGCTGTACACGGAGGCTGCGGCGAAGGCCGGGGCGGTGGCTGAGCGGGACCACCTGGTGCGGCAGGCCGCGCGGCTCAACACCCTGCTGCGTGAGGGGAGTTGAGCCGCGCGGCCACGGTGGTCAGGCGGCGGTGCCGGTGACGGGGCCGCCGCCCTGGAAGGCGGCGATGCCCTTGACGATGGAGTCCATCTGGTCGAGGCCGGGGGCCTTGTCCGCGATGTCGAAGCCCATCCGGACGCCGGTCAGCGCCTTGCCGTCGGCGGTCGGGAAGACCACCGTCTCCACGTAGCCGCCGTTGCCCTTGGACACGTCCACCTGCCAGCGCACCAGGTAGCCGGAGCGGCCGGCCACCGTGACCGCCTCGCTCTTCAGCTCCTTGTGGCCGGTGATGTCGGGGTAGGACTCCTTGGCGGCGGCCTCGATGTCCTGCTGCGCGGCCTGCTTGGCGTCGGTGCCGGTGATCTTGCTGGTGTTGACGCCGCCCAGCGTGCAGGTGTTCGAACCGTCGACGCAGGTGTACTCGCCTACGTACGCGCTGGCGAAGCCGTCCTTGGTGGTGCCGCCCTTCCAGCCGCTGGGGATCGGCAGCGAGACGCCGTTGATGAGGTCGATGGCGAGGTTCGCGTTCGCGCCGCCACCCTTGCCCTTGCCGCCCTTGCCGTCCCCGTTGCCCTGGCCGTTCCCATTGCCCTGGCCGGGCAGGCCCGGCAGGCCGTCGCCGCCCTTCTGCCCGTCGTCCTGGCCGTCGCCGTGGAGCTGGCCGTTCCGCGACCGTTCGGCGGACGCGGACTTGTTCGAGTGCCCGTCCATCGTCAGGTAGGTGACGCCGGAGCCCACCGCCAGGCCGAGCAGCGCGGCCACCGAGGCCGCGATCAGCACCGGCTTGGACGCACGGCGGCGCGGCTTGGCCGGCGGCTGCTCGGCGTACGGCGGCAGCGGCGGGTAGTGGACGGCCTGCCCGGAGGCGTCCAGCACGGTGCCCTCCAGGACGCTGGTGTCCTCGGCGCCGGCCGGCCCGCCGGCCGGGGCCTCGGCGGGCGTGTCCGCGGGCGTGTCGGCGGGGGCTGCCGAGGCCGGGCGGGTGCTGGCGGTCCAGCCCTTGCCGTCCCACCAGCGCTCGGGGCGGGGGTCGCTGTCGGTGTCGACGGGGTCCGGGTACCACCCGGCCGGAATCTGCTGCTCGGTCACACCCATGACCCTAAGCGGCCCCGGATAAGCGGGAAATCAGCGGGCGGCCGGAATCGGGCTCCGGCGATGAGATTCGGGTGAGAATCGCGCACAACCGCCGTTCGGGTGGTCCGGATACGCCGGCCGGGGCGTGCGGGGGCACGCCGGTGGGTGCGTCGCACTACCGGGGGCGCGGCCGGGCGACAGAATCCGCGCCATGACCTCTCGCCCCGTGATCGGCATCAGCACCTTCCTCACCAACGCCGGATGGGGGCGGTGGGACGCCATGCGGTCGGTGCTGCTCCCCGAGCGCTACCCGGCCCTCGTCCAGGAGGTCGGCGGGATCGCCGTCATGCTGCCGCCCGACGCACCCGAGCACGCCGCGGACGCGGTGGCCCGCCTCGACGGCCTGGTGATCGCGGGCGGCGAGGACGTCGCCCCCGCCCTCTACGGTGAACCCGCCCACCCGTTGACGGTCGCCAACGCCCCCGAACGCGACCTCTGGGAAGCCGCGCTGATCCGCGCCGCGCTCGCCTCCGGCACCCCGCTGCTGGGCATCTGCCGGGGCATGCAACTGCTCAACGTGGTCTGCGGCGGCTCACTGATCCAGCACCTGCCGGACGTCGTCGGCGACGGTCTCAGCCACCTCGGCGCGCCGACCGAGTACGGCCGCCACGCGATCCACCCCGTCCCCGGCACCCTGCTCGCCGACCTGCTCCCCGAACCCTCCGTCACCGTCCCCACCTACCACCACCAGGCCGTCGCCCGCCTCGGCAAGGGCCTCACCGTCTGCGCGCGCGCCGCCGACGGCACCGTCGAGGCCGTCGAGGGCGCCGGCTTCACCCTCGGCGTCCAGTGGCACCCCGAACAGGGCGAGGACCTCCGCGTCGCCCGCGCCCTCGTCCACGCCACCCGCCTCCTCCGGGCGCCCGTCCGCGTCCCGGCCGTCTGACACCGGCACCCGCCGGGTCAGGGCGCGCAGTAGCTGTTCAGTTCGTTGATGTCGCGCTTGAGCGCCTCGGTGGCGCCGCCGTTCCAGGGGTGGTCGTCGATGAACTGCTGGGCGTCGTCGCGGACGTCCTGCCAGTCGGTGTCGTCGGTGGGGGCGCCGGCGCTGGCCAGGTCCTGCCGGGTCTGCGCGACGGCGTCGCCGCACATGCTTGCGGGGCGGGCGGTGGCCGGCGCCGCCCAGGCCAGGGTGGCCAGCGGCAGGGCGGCGAGCACGGCGAGAGCGAGCTTGCGAGTCGTGGCGGCCATTCGGGGGCACTCCTTCGTCGACGTTCCGTCATCCGGCCGTCACGGTACGCACCTGTGGCGCCCTTCCGCCGTGCAACACGCCACGGAACCCGGCTACGGAAGCGGAAGGCCGGACAGGGTGGCGAGGGTGCCGAGAGTGCCGGCGGCCAGGAGGCAGGGGACGACGCCGCGGCGGAGGGCGAGCAGCCAGATGGCGGCGAGGGCGAGGATCGCGTACTGCCAGGGGTGGTGCAGGGCGAGGGCCAGCGGGAGTGCGGAGCCGGCGATCGCGCCGATGACGGCGGGGCCGGCGCCGGTGAGGAAGTCCTGGACGGCGGTGTTGGCGCGCAGGCGGTCGAAGTGGGCGGCGCCGAGCAGGACGAGCGCGAAGGACGGGGCGAAGGCCACGAATGCGGCTAGCAGTCCGCCGAGGATGCCCGCGGCGGCGTAGCCGACCACGGCGACGGTCTGGACGACCGGGCCGGGGGTGATCTGGCCGAGGGCGACGGCGTTCAGGAACTGGCCGTCGGTCATCCAGTGGTAGCGGTGCACGGCGTCCTGCTGCATCAGCGGGATGATCACGAAGCCGCCGCCGTAGGACAGCGCGCCGACCTTGAAGGCGACCCAGGCGAGCGCGCCGAGTCCGCCGGTCGCGGCCAGGCCGGGGACAAGCAGCGGGAGCGCCGTACGCGGCGGGGTGTCACCCTCCGGTCGGCGCGTCGCGGGGGCGGCGGTGTCACCCGTTCGGCTGGTTCGGCGGGCGCCGCGCCGGAAGGCGATCTCGGCGGCGCCGGTGGCCAGCAGGACCAGCACCAGCCAGGGGCCGGTGAGGATCGCGGCCGCGGCGCCGAGCAGCAGGTAGCAGGCCCAGCGGATCCGGGCGGGGCCGCCGCCGGAGCGTTGCAGGCTGGCCGGGACGAGCGCGGTCGCGGCCTGCGCGGCGACGGCGGCGACCGCCGCGCCGGCCCCGGCGGCGGCGCCGAGCACCCAGCGCGGCGGGTTGCCGGCCAGGAACAGTGCGGCCAGCAGCAGGATCAGTGCCAGTCCGGGCAGGATGAACGCCGCGCCGCCGACCAGCGCACCGGCCGTGCCGCGCACCCGCCAGGCGGTGAAGATCGCCAGCTGGGTGGAGGCGGGGCCGGGCAGCAGGTTGGTGGCGGCGATACCGTCCTCGAACTCGCTCGCCGCGAGCCAGCCGCGCTGCTCCACGCAGAGCCGGCGCAGCAGCAGGATGTGCGCGGGCGGCCCGCCGAATCCGAGGGCGCCGATCCGGCCCCACTCCTTGGCGATCACCGTCAGCGGCACCTGCTCCGTCATCGCTCCCCCATCTCCCGTTCAACGGCCCGAACACCCGCGCGACCTGCGCGGATGCGGGCCGCACCCTACCTGACCCGAATGGCCTACAAGGGAACGACAACGGTCACCAGTGCAGCCTTTGGATCTTCCTCCGAATTGGGGTTCACTTCCGGTGCGGACACCGGAGCGGAGGGACCTCGATGGCCAAGCACGGGCACGACCACGACGACCACCAGGACGACCACGGCCACGGCGGACACAGCCACAGCCACGCCGTCTCGGCGGACGCGGACCGGCGCTGGCTGTGGAGCGCGCTGATCCTGCTGGTGGTGTTCATGGCCGGCGAGGTGGTGGTCGGCTTCGCCGCGCAGTCGCTGGCGCTGATCTCGGACGCGGCGCACATGCTGACCGACGCCGCGTCGATCGCGCTCGCGCTGGTGGCGATGCGGCTGGCGGCGCGTCCGGCGCGCGGCGGCTACACGTACGGGCTGAAGCGGGCGGAGATCCTGTCCGCGCAGGCGAACGGGGTGACGCTGCTGGTGCTGTCGGCGTGGCTGGGCTACGAGGCGGTCGCCCGGCTGATCGCGCCGCCGGCGGTGACGGGGTCGCTGGTGCTGGTGACGGCGCTGGTGGGCGTGGTGGTGAACATCGCGGCGACCTGGTGCATGTCGAAGGCGAACCGGTCCTCGCTGAACGTGGAAGGCGCGTTCCAGCACGTCCTGACCGACCTGTACGCGTTCATCGCGACGGCGGTGGCGGGTGCGGTGGTGCTGCTCACCGGGTTCGTCCGGGCGGACGCGATCGCCTCGCTGGTGGTGGTAGCACTGATGCTGCGGGCCGGCATCGGGCTGGTGCGGGACTCGGCGCGGATCTTCCTGGAGGCGGCGCCCGCCGGGATCGACCCGGACCAGGTGGCGGACCGGCTGGTGGCCACCGCGCAGGTGGAGGAGATCCACGACCTGCACATCTGGGAGATCACCTCCAACCAGCCCGCACTGTCGGCGCACATCCTGGTCACCCCCGGCGGCGACTGCCACGCCGTGCAGCACGAGTTGCAGCGGCGGCTGCGCGAGGAGTACCGGATCACCCACGCCACCCTCCAGGTCGACCACGTCGGCGAGAGCGGCGCGGACGGGCTGCTGCAGATCTCGTCCAGCTCCTCGGCGGCGGCCGCCGAGGAGGAGGCCCGCGAGCACTGCGCGGACGCGCACGGGCCGGTGCACCGCTCGGGGCCGCACCCGCACTGAGGCCGTGCAAGTGCCGGCCCGGACCTCTCGGCAGGGCCCGGCTGTCACCGGCATGCGGCATGATCGGGGGGTGACCGCACCCACCGCACCGCGCCTGATGCTGCTCGACACCGCCAGCCTCTACTTCCGCGCCTACTTCGGCGTGCCGGATTCGCTGCGCTCGCCGCAGGGCGAGCCGGTGAACGCGGTGCGCGGGCTGCTGGACTTCATCGCCCGCCTGGTCCAGGAGCACCGGCCGGACCACCTGGTGGCCTGCATGGACGCCGACTGGCGCCCGCAGTGGCGGGTCGATCTGATCCCCACCTACAAGACCCACCGGGTGGCGGAGGCCGCGACCGCCGGCGAGGAGGAGGTGCCGGACACCCTCGCCCCGCAGGTCCCGGTGATCGAGCAGGTGCTGGACGCCATCGGCCTGGCCCGCGTCGGCGTCCCCGGCTACGAGGCCGACGATGTGATCGGCACCCTGGCCACTCGTGCCACCGGCCCGGTCGAGATCGTCACTGGCGACCGGGAGACTGCAGATTACCAATCTGCACGCGTCCTGATCGTGACAGGGGACAGAGACCTCTTCCAGCTGGTCGACGACGCCCGCGGCGTCCAGGTCCTCTACCCCGTCAAGGGCGTCGGCAACGCCGAGGTCATCACCGAGGCCGCCCTCCTCGGCAAGTACGGCGTCACCGGCCCCGAGTACGCCGACATGGCCGCCCTGCGAGGCGACCCCAGCGACGGCCTGCCCGGCGTCAAGGGCATCGGCGAGAAGACCGCCACCCAGCTCATCCGCGAGTACGGCAACCTCGCCGGCATCCGCGCCGCGGCTGCGGACCCCGCCTCCAAGCTCACCCCAGCCCGCCGCAGGAACCTCCTCGAAGGCGCCGCCTACCTCGACGTCGCCCCGACCGTCGTCCGCGTCGCCACCGACATCCCCCTCCCCGCCTTCGACCCCGCCCTCCCCCGCGAACCCCTCGACCCCATGGCCTTGGAAGAGCTCTCCACCCGCTGGGGCCTCGGCACTTCCCTCACCCGCCTCCTCGACACCCTCGCGGCCACCCGCTGACGAGGATCGGCAGGACACCGGCGTCCGGCGACCCCCTTGCCGACCGCACAGCACATGCGCACCCGAACGGGAGCCGTACAGCTCACTGACAATCAGAAGCCGTTGTCGTACCGGTCTTGGTGGACGTGGGTTCGACTGGAACAGCTCGGTCGGGTGATCTTGCCGCGTGCCGAGCATGAAGACAGCGCCTCTGGTGCAGCTCGGGGTTGTCGGGACCTCGAGTGCGCCAAGAGGCCCTGTTGTCGCAGTTGTACGCCGAAGAGAGGACACGACACCCCGACTCTGCCACCGAATCTCCGGCACTATGCCTGACCAGCGGAAACGCACCCGTCACTCTCGGAAAGACAACGGCTTCCAACAGCCGGCCCGTGTCCGTGCTGGCCCGCAGTCATCTCTGATCTGGGCCTTGCGGTCGTTGCAGGAATCCACCTCTGGGGCTTCGAGATCGGAACGGTTCGCCGCACTGCAACGTCGACAGCCTCGTCGTTCCGCCCGGCGATGGGCTTCGGAGTGGTCGACTCCACGACCGACGTCACCGTGCCCATCGCCGTACCGATCTCGCGCAGTGGGGCGTTCGCGTTCGACGGAGTCACCTACGCCGCAAAGCGGCCAACCTATGCAGCGGCACTCGGCGCCCCGGAGGACCGTACAGGAAGGGCATGCCCCCGGCTTACCCGCTTCCATTTACCGGAGATCAGACCACAGCGGGGAGGATGCCGCGCGGCCAATGGCCAAGCCAGAACACTGCCGTGGACGGCTCGGGTTGGTCCTCGGTCGAGCCGTCGTGGGGCAGTAGTTCGGTGGGGGCGATGTAGCCCTCGCCCGGGGCCAGCCGGATGCGGAAGGCGCGCAGCGGCTGCCGGCCGGCGACGTAGGCCCGCAGGTCGTCGGTGTGGGGGTAGCGGCTGGCAGGGTCGGCGTAGAGGGTGCGGCAGATGGTGCGGATGTCGAGGTCGGCGAGCAGGAGGTAGCGGGTGCCGGGGCCGAGGTTGAAGCACAGGCGCCGTCGGCCGGTGTGCTTGGACTCGTAGTCCAGGCGGTCCCAGTTGTCGACGTGCAGTCCGATGCGGCGGCCGTCCTGGTAGTTGGGAGTGGTGGTCAGGGCCTTGGCGGGGCTGGCGGCCTGACCGAGGTGAACGGCGTCCGGATCTCCGAGCGGGTCGGCCAAGGCCGCCAGGCTCGCGGGCACCGGACCGTCGGGGAGCTTGACCAACTCGACCAGCGTGTCGTCGGCGGTCTGGGCGCTGGGCATGAGCCGTGCGGCCAGGTCGGCCGTCAGGGGTTGCCAGGGGCCGGCCGGAAGGACAGCCCCTGGCTCGTACTCCGGCTCACTGCCGGCGATGCGGACCCCGGTGGTCTCGCAACGGGCGATGAGGGCGGCGGGGTCGGTGTGGGCGATGGCGAGGTGCAATCCGGGCTCCTCCCGGTTCGGGTCACCGGTGCTGGTTCAGGGTGTCGCCGAAGGTCACGTCCAGCTCCGCGATCAGAGCTTCGGCGAGCTCGGCCTGCTGGGACCGGTCGATGACCACCTTGGCGAGGTGCGTGACACCCCGCAGCGAGGTCAGGTCGTTGCCCCGCAGGTCCAGGCCCTGGTACTTGCCCCGCCCGAACTCCGCCAGCCGCAGCGTGCACGCGTCCAGGACCACTCCGGTCAGGTCGCAGCCGGTGAACGAGGCTTCGGTGAGCGCGCACTTGGAGAACGCGACCGGCCCGGTGGCCCGGACCTGTTCGAAGCTCGCGTAGTCGAGCTTGCAGTTCTCGAAGAGCACGTTGTCCAGGGCCACGCCGGTGAGGCTGGCATCCATGATCTTGCAGTTCCGGAAGACGACGCGGGACAGCTTGCTGTCGGCGATGCGGGCGGTGGCCAGGTCGCAGGTGTCGAACTCGACGGAGTCCAGGCGGACCTTGTCGAGCTGGACGCGATCGGCCCGCAGCCCCCTGACGCGGCCGGTGATGAGGCTGGTGTCGGACAGGTCCAGGTCCCGCAGGTCGGCGTCGCCGTACTGGAAGTCCTGGACGATGCCCCGGGCGGAGTCCAGGGACGCGACGTTGGACAGGTAGAGGCCGGGCTCGTCCAGGGTGGGCAGGGTGACGGTGACGCGGCCGAAGGTGATGCTGTCCACGGGTGGGGCTCCGCTCTGTCGGGCCGGGCCCGCACCGCGCGGTGCGGGCCCGGGTGCTCAGGTGGTGCTACTTGCTGGTCTTGTTGTCCCAGGTCGGCCGGTTGTCGAACGACGAGCCGACGTTGTCCCAGGTCGGCCGGTTGTCGAACTTGGCGACCGCGATCGGGTGACTGGACGTCAGGTGGGCAACCACGGGGGAATCAGTGACGGCCAGCAGTTCGAGGATGGTCATGCTGCTTGCTCCTCTCGGACGGTATCGGACAGTGCGGTGACGAGGGCCTGCCTGGACACGCGGCAGTAGTTGGTTTCGGTGGTGTCCAGGCGCCCGTTCTCGAAGTAGCGATTGCCGGCTTGGGCTCCCCGACAGAAGCCGAAGAACTCGCACCGGGCCTCGCACTCGTCCAGGCCGGTCAGGAACTCGCGCACGTACCGCAGGTGGTGCGCGCGGTCCAGCATGGAGCCGATGGTCAGCTCCAGGACGTTGCCGGCCCGGAAGTCGTTGTATGCCGGGTCTCTGATGCCGGCGAGCTCGGGCGAGAGCAGGACCACGTCCCCGGCAGCGGAGACGGTTGGGATCGGGTCGATCAGCGCGTCATCCCACGCGGCCAGACCCGTTGCACGGGCGGACCGCAGGTAGCTGCCGAGCCGATCGACCTCGCGGACGGTCAGCTCGCGATACCGCCTCGACCAGGCGATGGCGCGGCGCCAGAACTCGCGGGCCTGTTCGACGGTGGGCACCGTCCGGCCGGTATTGACGCCCTCGGTCTCCTCCATGTTCAGCCCGACGCTGTGGCATCCCAGGCCCGCCATGAAGTCCAGCAACCCTTCTGGGTCGAGGATGCTCTCCGCGCTGACGACTGCGATCGCGGAGAACCGGACCCCGTGCTCCCGAAGGCACCCGATGCCCTTCATGATCCGATCGAAGGCCGGACGTCCGGCCCAGTCGACGCGCTGGCGGTTGAGGGCGGCCGGGCCGTCGATGCTCACCCCGATCCGGAACCCGTACTCGGTCAGGAAGTCGCACCAGGCAGGGTTGATCAGCACCGCGTTGGTCTGCACCGAGTGCTCGACCAGGCCGGCCTGCCGCAGCGGCTCGAACGGGGCCAGCAACTCCGCCAGGCGCTGCCGCCCCACGGCCAGCGGCTCGCCCGCGTGCCACAGGATCTCGATGGGCGAGGAGGTCGTGGTGTCGGCGAACTCGGCAATCGAGCGGGCCACCGCCTCAGCGACCGCCACCGGCATCGGTGTGCGCCGGCCTCGGTCGGGCAGGTAGCAGTAGGTGCAGTTGAGGTTGCAGAAGCCGTCGGGCTGCACGACCACCGTGTTCGGGCGGCGGGCGATGCGGCGCCGGTATCGGGCCAGGGTCTGCATCGTGCTGGCTCCTCGCTCGGTCAGAGGGATTCGGTGGCCGGGTCGGCGTCCGGCGCGCTGGCGGTGAGCGGCTGGTACTGAGGCGGCTAATGCTCGACCAGGTAGCCGAGCAGACCGAGCACGACGAGGTGGCCGGACACCACCGGGGCCTTCAGGGTGTCGCCGAGCAGGTCACGGTCGGGGTTGCGGTGCTGGGCGCTCATGCCACGGCCCCAAGTTCGGCGTGAACGGTCTTGCCGTTCGGCAGTTGGTCAGCGCCCCAACGGCCGCCGGTAAGGTGGTGGACCAGCGCGATACCCCGACCGCCCTCGTCCTGCCCGTCGGCCTTGACCATGACCGGCAGGATGCGGCAGCCGTCGGTGACACGGATCTGGACCGCCTTCTCGGTGAGCCGTTCGATCTCGACCCGCATCCGCAGCCGACAGCCGGTCTTGGCCGCGTTGGTCGCCAGCTCCGAGACAATCACCTGGGCGTCCTCGACCAGGTGCTCCAGGCCCCAGACCGCAAGCTGCCCGCGCACCAGCCGACGAGCGGCAGACACGGACTCGGCCCGATAAGGCAGGTCCACGCCGACCGACTCGGTACCGCTGGTGGCTGCGGTCACGGCGGCCGTTGGCTCGGCTCCCGAAGGCATGCCAGCAGTGAAGGCCATGGCGGAACTCCTGGTTGGAGTGTGGTTGAGGGTTGGCCGGTGCCAGGCTCGGAACACAGGACGGGCCTGACACCGGATGCCGTCCCCGAGAGGAGGACGACCTCGCGTAACCAGTGAACGACCGTCAGCTACGGGCCGGTGAGGCAAAGTACGAGTGCCTCTGGTCCGGGTGCGACCGGAAAACTTGACCGCCTCATTACCCGACCCCCTGCACACCACGTCACACCGCAACTACGTTGATCGCATGGTGGCCAACGTCGCACTCCGCCTCCGGATGGCCGAACGCCGCATGACGAAGGCAGAGTTAGCCCGCGAAGTGAACGCCGAGGTCGAGATCCTCACCGGGAAGCTCGGCACGGTGTCAGAGCGCACGGTCCACAACTGGCTGACTGGTCAGACCCGTTGGCCGCCTGCGAAGATCCGCCTTGCGCTCACGGCAGTATTCGACTGCCCGCCCGAGGAACTGGGCTTCGTCCCCACAGGACGGGCCCGAAGCAGCACATCGGAGGAAGACGTGAGGCGACGCGACTTCGTAGCAGCCGCCGGAGGCACCGCCGTGGCCGCACTCACGGGCGCCGCGGCCGGACCGCGTCGGATCGGGATCGGCGACGTCCAACAGTTGCAGGCCCGCTTCGCCGAGGTCGTCGCCAGCGACCACCGCCACGGCGGTCGCCTCAGCATCGAAACCCGGGCCGGCCAACTGGCCGACGAAGCCCTCGCCCTCCAGGAGCGCGGCACCGCTACCCAGCGGATCAGAGCTCAGCTGTATGCCAGCGCGGCCTCCTTCATGTCGAGCGCGATGTGGGCCGCCATCGACGGCCGCCGCTTCGACGCCGCTCTCCAGCACCATCAGAAGGCCGCCTCCCTGGCAGCCATGTCCGGTGACTCGTCCATCCAGTTCCGCATCTGGTCCCACGCCGGCAGCCTCTACCGGCATCTCGGCCGGCCCGGTGACGCGCTCGCGGCCAACGACGTGGCCCGCAACCTGCCCATCGCCCGGCGCGACCCGTTGTTCGCTTCCCTCGGACACGCCCGCCACGCAGCCATCCACGGCCTGACCGGAGACACCAATGCGGTGCGACGCTCCCTGGGGCGCGCGCAGGAGGCCCTTGACCGAGCCGACTCCGGCGCTTCCCGCCCACTGTGGATAACAGCCTTCTACGACCAGGCCGAACTCGACTCCCTGGCCCTCGCCGCCTACCTCTCAGCCGGCAGTTGGGAGGAAGCGGAAGCTCACGCGCACCGCAGTATGGCGCTTCGCCGGGGCGCCATGCAGCGCTCGCACGCGATCACCACCGTCCGCCTCGCCCACGCCCAGCTCGGCCAGGGCGACCTCGAACCCGCTGTCGTCACCGCCATGTCGGTCCCGGCGGAGGTCTCCGCCCACCCCCGCGTCACCGGCATGCTGAACGCCTTCGGCGCCAAGCTGAGCGACCTGGCCGATGGCAGCAACCTGGCCCGCTCTTGGGCCGAGTACGCATACAACGCCAGGAGGACCACCGCGTGACGATCGAGCTCCGCCACCACACCGACCTCACCGCACAGGCCCGCCAGGACCTGCTGGACGTCTACGCCGACGTGCGAGCACCCTTGCTGCACCTGGCCAACTACCGCGTTCAGACATTCGCCGAGCGCCTCGAGCGGCACGCCGCCGAGCCCGGCTTCGAACTCGTCCTCGGCTACGACGGCGACGTCCCGGTCGGCTACGCCTACGGCAACACCGCCGACGCCGACGACCGGTACTGGAAGCGCATGACCGAACCGCTGCCCGACGGCTTCACCGACACCCCCGTGCTGATCATCAAGGAGATCGGCGTCCGCACCCCCTGGCGCGGTACCGGTACCGCCCGGCGCATCCACGACGAACTCCTCGCCCACCGCGCCGAGGACCGCGTCACCCTGATGGTCAATCCACTCGCCGGGGACGGCAAGGTCCAGGCCCTGTACGAGTCCTGGGGATACCAGGCCATCAACAGCCAGCAGCCTTCACCTGACTCGCCCCGGCTCACCGCCATGGTCCGCCCACGCTGACTCCAGCGCAGGAGCGCTGCAATGTCCAGCGTGATCGGGCGCGAGCCAGCTACGTAGCCATGGCCGGCTTCCTTCTACACCAGGTGCGAGACCTTCTCGGACCCCTTGACCACGCTGACGCGTGCACCGACAACGGCTCTGAGAATGTCCGAATCCTCGCAGGTCAGACCGGGTTTCGCGGGTTGGGAAACTTCTGCCTCCCGCGACCGCGACCTGTTCCAACTGGTCGACGACGCCCGCGCGGTGACGGTGCTGTACCCGGCGAAGGGCATCGGCGCGGCGCAGCGCATGGACGACGCGGCACTGCTGGAGAAGTACGGCGTCCCGGGTTCGTCCTACGCCGACCTGGCGGCGCTGCGCGGCGACGCGAGCGACGGCCTGCCGGGTGTGAAGGGCATCGGCGAGAAGACCGCCACCCAGCTGATCCAGACCTACGGCGACCTGACGGCCGTCCGCGCGGCCGCCGCCGACCCGGCCTCGAAGCTGACGCCGGCCCGCCGCAGGAACCTCCTCGAGGCGGCCCCGTACCTGGACGTCGCGCCGACCGTGGTCCGGGTCGCCACCGACATCCAACTCCCGCCGTTCGACCCGCAGTTGCCCCGCGAGCCGCGGGACCCGATGGCGCTCGAGTCGCTCGCCGAGCGCTGGAATCTGGGCACCTCCCTGACCCGGGTTCTGGAGGTGCTGGCGGCCCGCTAGATCCCACCTGCCGTCGGGCGCCCACGGCCGTGGGCGCCCTTCCGTGACGGGACGGCTTAGATGTAGCCCTCGCGCAGGGCGTAGGCCACCGCGTGGGCGCGGTTGCGGAGTTGGAAGCGGGTGGTGACGGTGTGGATGATGTTCTTGATCGTCCGCTCCGAGTAGAGGAGCTTGACGGCGATCTCCCCGGTGTCCATGCCGTCGGCGACCAGGCGCAGGACGTCGACCTCGCGGGGCTGCATGCCGTGGTCGGCGGGGCTGTTGTCGGGGCCGTCGCCGGTGCGCCGGCGGCCCATGCAGCCGAGCAGTTTGCCGAGCAGGTCGGGGGGCAGGTCGCCGTGGCCGCGGACGGCGGTGCGGACGGCTTGGCGCAGGCGTTCGCCGGTGACCTCGCGGCGCCACAGGATGGTGGTGACGCCGAGGGAGACGACGTTGAGCAGTTCGGGCTCCTGGATCCGGTCGAGGATCAGCACCACGTGCGTCCGTTCGGCCTTGACCAGCCGGGACAGGCCGGCCAGGGCGGCCTCGTCGAAGGTGTCGGCGACCAGCAGGGCGACGCCGGTGCCGGCCGGCTGGTGGTCCTCCTCGACGAGCGATATCTCCGGGCACTGCCGGAGGTAGCTGACCACTCCGGCCCGGGAGAGCGGGTCCAGGGCGTGGACGGCGACCGGGATCGGCCGGGCGGTCTGTGCCGGGATCGTTCTGGCGGTCTGCGTCGGGATCGTTCGGGTGGTCGTCGCGCGGACGTCGTCGGCGTACTGCAGCACGGCGCTGGATTCCTTTCGTTGCGCTTGGCGGTGCGCCCACCGCCCCCCACGAGCGGTGGCGCACCGTCGGAACCGGTCGGCTGGCGTCGTCCGCACGAGACGCCGTCTCTCCTCCTCCTGCGGCCCGGCTGGTCCGCGGGAGCTCCCGTGTCCGCCGGAGGGCCGGCGGACATGTGCACCGAGTGCAAGCTATCCGCCGCCGGTCAATAAAAGATTGACGGATCCGCATCCGCGTCATCGGTTCCCGTTCGGCGGGAAAAGTTTTTCCGGGCCCGCCGGGCGGGCGATCCGCGGCGCGGCCGTTTCCGCGAGCGGGCATGGCGGAATCGAATGCGCGCGGGCGCGTGGCCGACCGGGTTCCGTCCGTGGCGGTGGAATTGCGTCCGCCCCGGCGCGGCAGTCGGCCGGTCCGAACCGCTACCTTCTGACAATGACGGAAATCGGAGAGCCCCACGGCACGTCGGCCCCGGAGCCGGACGGTGGGGAGGGGCTGCGCCTGTGTCTGCTCGGGCCGGTGCAGGCCTGGTGCGGGGAGCGCGAGTTGGAGCTCGGTCCGCCGCAGCAGCGGGCGCTGCTCACCGCGTTGGCGCTGCGGGCGCGCCGGATCGTGTCGGTCGACGAGCTGCTCGACGCGCTGTGGGAGGAGCCGCCGGCCCGGGCCGCCGCCATCGTGCGGACGTACGTGTCGCGGCTTCGGCGGGTGCTGGAGCTGGACCGGGTGCGCCCGGCGGTGCTGGTTTCCTCGGGCAGTGGCTATGTGCTGCGGCTCCCGGCGGAGTGCGTGGACGCCGAGGTGTTCGAGGACCGGGTCGCGGCGGCGGGCCGGGCCCGTGCGCTGGGGGACGTCGCCGGGGCGCTCGGGCTGCTGCGGGAGGCGTGCGGGCTGTGGCACGGCGAGCCGCTGGCCGGGCTGCCGGGGCCGTTCGCCCAGGCCCACCGGGCCCGGCTGGTCGAGCGCCGGCTGAACGCCGTCCAGGCTTGGCTGGAGACCGAGTTGGAGGCCGGACGGCACGCGGACGTGATCGGTGAACTGACCGTGTGGGTCAGCCAGTACCCGCTGCTGGAGCCGATGCGCGAGCTGCTGATGCTGGCGCTGTACCGCAGCGGGCGGCAGGCCGAGGCGCTGGGCGTGTACGCGGACGCCCGCCGCACGCTGCTGGAGCAGCTGGGGGTCGAGCCGGGGCCGCGGCTGCGCGAGCTGCACCTGGGCGTCCTGTCGGGCGATCCGCTGCTGGCCGCGCCGGCCGCGGTGACCGCGCCGGCGGGCGGGCCGGGCGGCGGGCCGGTCGCATCCGTGCAGGTCGCGCCGGCCCAGCTGCCCGCCGACATCTCCGACTGGACCGGCCGGGACGAGCTCTGCGCGGCGCTGTGCGCGGACCTCGCGCCGGGCGGTCCGGCCGTGCCGGTGGTGGGGGTGTCGGGCCTGGGCGGGGTCGGCAAGTCGGCGCTGGCGGTGCACGTCGCGCACGCGGTGGGCGGGCAGTACCCGGACGGCCAGCTGTACGTGAACCTGCAGGGGGCGGGGGCGTTCCCCGCCGATCCGGGCGAGGTGCTGGCCGGTTTCCTCGGTGCGCTGGGCGTGGCCGACGCGGCGATCCCGCAGGGGACGGCGGAGCGGGCCGGCCTGTTCCGGTCCCGGGTGGCGGGTCTGCGGGTGCTGATCGTGCTGGACGACGCCCGCGACAGCCGGCAGATCGGGCCGCTGCTGCCCGGCAGCCGCTCTTGCGCGGTGCTGGTGACCAGCCGGGCCTGGCTGTCGGGGATTCCGATGACCCGTCAGGTCGCCCTGGAACCGCTGACCTCGGAGGAGTCGGTGCGGCTGCTCACCGCGATCGCCGGGGTGTCCCGGGTGGCGGCCGAGCCGGCGGCGGCCCGGCGGGTGGCGGAGGCCTGCGGGTTCCTGCCGCTGGCGGTGCGCACGGCGGCGTCCCGGCTGGCGGCCCGCCCGACCTGGCAGCTGTCGCACATGGCGGACCGGCTGGCCTCGGAGCGGCGGCGGCTGGCCGAGCTGGAGACCGGGGAGCTGGCCGTCGCCGCGTCGTTCCGGCTCAGCTACGACCAGCTCGACCCGGAGACCGCCCGCGCGTTCCGGCTGCTCTCGCTGGCGGACGGCCCGGGCGTGTCCTCGGCGGCGGCCGCGGTGCTGCTGGAGCTGCCGGAGCCGGCGGCCGAACGGCTGGCCGAGGCGCTGACCGACCTGGGCCTGCTGTCCTGCCCGTTCGCGGGCCGCTACCAGTACCACGACCTGCTGCGGCTGTTCGCCCGCGAGCTGGTCCGGGAGGTGGACGGGGACGCCGCCGGGCGGGCCCCCGTCGAGCGGCTGCTGCGGCACTACCTGGCGACGGTGGCCGGCCTGTACCGGGTGGTCCGGCCCGGCTACCCGTTCGCGGACCTGGTGGCGGCGGAGGCCGCCCAGCCGGAGGCCGCCCAGCCGGCCCTCGCCGAGCCGGAGTTCGCCGAGCCGGCCTTCGACGGGCCCGCGGAGGGGCTGCGCTGGGCCAGGCAGGAGATCGCCGCCGTGCTGGCGGTGGCCGAGCAGGCCACCCGGGATCCGGACGGCCCGCTGGCGGTGGTCGCGGACCTGACGCTGGTGCTGATCCAGCTGATCGACCTGGGCATGGCGGTACCGGAGCTGTGCGACCTGGCCGGACGGGTCGCCGAGGCCGCCCACGCCGCAGGCCTGCCGGAGAGCGAGGCCCGGGCCCGGTACACGCTGATGTGGGCGCAGCGGGAGTTCCAGCGCACCTGGCAGGCCCGGTCCGAGGCGGGCCGGGTGGTCGCGCTGGCCCGGCGGACGGGGCAGACGGCGCTGCTGCCCGGCGCGCTGGTCGTGCAGGCGCTGACCGGCCTCCCGCACTGCACGGACGAGGAGGTGACGGCCTGGTGCGACGAGGCGATCGCGCTCAGCGCCGCGCTGGGCAACCCGTCCTCGCACGCCTTCGTCGAGGGGATGGCGGCGCTGGCCGACCTCGCCGTGGGCCGGCCGGAGTCGGCGCGGCGCCGGGCCGAGCGCAGCCTGGCGACCTTCCGGGAGCTGGGCGACTTCGTGGGCCAGGTGCACATGCTGTACGCGCGGGCGACGGCGCTGCACGGGATGGGGCGGTACGAGGCGGCGTGCGCGGACTACCGGGAGTGCCTGGGGGCGCTGCTCGCGCTCGGTGCCCGGGACCGGATGCCGGGCGTGCTGGTGGGCCTGGCCGAGTCCTGCCGGGCCGCCGGGCTGCCGGCCCAGGCGCTGGAGGCGGCCGAGCAGGCGCTGGCGATCGCCCGGAAGGTCGGCCTGGAGCACCGCCGGGCGGACGCCGCGGCCGCCATGGGGCGGGCGCTTTTCGACCTCGGGGAGCGCGACCGCGGCCAGGCCTGTCCGGCGTAGCCGGGCCTTCCGGGGCGGCCCGAATTCGAGGGCCTTCGCCGACTCGGGAGCATCTCCATCGCAAATCCGTTATCTTCCCGAGATATTCGGCGCAGGGTGCGCAACGATCATCACGAATCAATTTCGAAGCGGGCACCCGGGCGGCGAATAGGCGTTCCGGAGATCAATCGGTCGGGCCGGGCTCCGATGCACCGGACTTCGGGTACGGAAGTCGGGTCGTGCCTGCCGTAGACGATTCCCGGCCGGATTCCGCGCGTGCGTTCTCCGTTCACCCGGAGGGCTCCGCGGCTCACTGGAAGCATTTCGCCCCGGGGCAGGGCCGGCTGCCCCATCGGGCAGTGTCGGCGGGCGGCGGGGACGGGCCGGGGGCGGTGCGTTGACACCCCGCATTGGTCCAGTCCACTGTGGTGAGACCAGGCCATCCACGTTGCCGCCACAGCCCTCCGCCCCCGCCGGCGAGCCCGTCCAGGACGGTACGGCGGGCCGGCCGGGGCACCTTCTCCTCGCTCGACTGCCAGGCGCCGCAACGAATCTGACGATCAGACGGAGATCCCCACACCATGCAACGAGTCTGCCTCGCCCTGCCCACCATGCGAGCCTGCCCCGGCACCATCGTGGACCTCGTCGAGGAGGCGGCCTACGCCGTCGAGACGTTCGGGGCCGAGGTCCACCTCCTGGTCCTCGACACCACCGAGGACGCCGAGTTCGCGAAGAACGCGGACGCCGTGGCCGCGCTGGCCCCCGTCCCCGGCGTGTTCGTCCACCACCTCGGCAACGAGGCGCAGCGCGAGTTCTTCCGCGACGTGGCGGAGCGCTCCGGCGGTGCCGACCCCGGGCTGCTGCTCGACCTGATGCTGCCGTCGGACGTCGCGTACGGCTCCTGCGTCAACCGGATCTTCCTGGGCGCCGCCGCCCTGGGCTGCACCTCGGCGCACCTGCGCAACGACGACTTCGACTACCAGGTCGTCGACGGGAAGAAGATGTTCCCGATCCACCACGAGCTGCTGTCGATCGGCAAGCCGGCCGGGGAGGCGCTGGCCGGGGTGGCCCGCTCCGAGCTCGACCCGGCGGACGCGGACAAGCCGGTGATGCTGGTCAGCGCCGCCTTCATGGGCGAACTCAACGTGGACATCGGCGAGATCAACGAGCTGGACCCGGAGGTCTACCGGGACCTGGTGCGACTGTGGACGCCGCGGGTATGGACGCGGGAGGAGCAGGACGCCATGGTGGACATCTCCTTCAAGGGCGCCGAGCACGAGACCTTCGACAGCGCCGACTCGGTGCTCGGCGTGCCGGACATCTGGGACGTCTACATGTGCAACGTCGCCCTGGACCACCGGGGTTACGAGGTGCTGCCGCTGGTCCCCTCGCTGCGCACCATCGGCAGCGACTACGCGCTGCTGCACGCCCTGGTGCACTCCAAGCTGCCCGCCGTCATCCACAAGCGGCACATCGTCAACTACTACACGCCCGAACGCCGGATCGGCGCCGGGTTCCTCTCGTACCAGCTGCGCTTCGTGAAGATGCTGCTCTCGATGCTGTACCTGTACCCGGTCTACGGCCAGATGATCGACCTCGGCACCGGACTGCTGGACGAGCGGCACGAGTTGAAGGTCGAACCGATCCTCGGCCTGGTGCGGAGCACCTTCGACCTGGACCGGGACGTCAACGAGCAGTGCCTGGACGAGGTGGACCGCCTGTACCGCAAGCTGGGCGGCAAGTACGCCGAGCTGGCGGACGTGGTGGCCGGGCAGCGGCAGCAGCTGCTGGACGAGGCCCGGGAGGACGCCGAGCGCTGGGCCGTGCTGATCGAGGCCTGGGCCCCGATGGTGGCCGCCGCCCGCGAGCGGGGGCTCGCCGGGTGAACGAGGAGTTCCTGATCCGGCAGCTGGCCGACGGGGACTGGGACGCCGTGGTCGCGCTGGAGCACGACGCCTACGCGGCCGACGGCCTCTCCGAGGGCCGGGAGGCGCTGGAGTCCCGGGCCCGCTGCTCGCCGGAGACCTGCTACGTGCTGGAGCAGCACGGCACCGTCCGCGGCTACCTGCTGAGCCTGCCGTACCCGCCGCTGCGGTGCCCGGACCTCGCCGTGGCCGAGGCCGGGGCGTTCGAGTCGGACAACCTGCACGTGCACGACCTGGTACTGGCCGAGGAGTTGCGCGGCCGGGAGCTCGCCGCGGACCTGATGGAGCACGCGCACGCGCGGGCCGCCGCGGCGGGCTTCGCGAAGATCTCGATGGTCGCGGTGCGCGGCTCCGACATCCTGCTGCGCTTCTACGGCTACCGCGCGCACCGGGAGGTGGCCGTGCCCGCGTCCTACGGGCGGCGCGCGGTCTACATGTCGAAGTCCCTGGGCTGACGGCGGTGCGTTCTGGGCCCGACCGGCTTGACTGCCGGTCGGGCCCTTGCCGCTGTCGGTCAGGCCCAGTAGTGCCGGCGGACGGTGAAGGGGCGGTCCTCGTCGGCGGCGACCGCCGCACGGAACGGGCCCGGGACGGGGACGTCGGCGAGCCGGAGCGGGCCGGGGCCGAGCGGGCCCGGGTCGGGCAGGCGCAGCGGGGAGGGCCCGGCCAGCGGGAGGCCGAGGCCCTGGGCGAGCCGGCCGCCGTACACCTTGACGCAGGCCTCGCGGCGGCACCAGAGCCGGGTGAAGCGCTCGGCGCCGTCGGCCGGGGTGGGCGCGTCGAGGACGAGTGCCGCGTCGGCGGGCGGGAAGTGGCGGCGGGCGATCCGGGTGCCGACGCCGGGCGGGCGGAGCTGCTCGACGTCCGCGCCGACCTGGCGCCCGTCCGCGATGGCGAGCAGCGCGAGGGCGCCCGAGGCGGACCAGTTGACGTCGATCCCGCCGCCGCCCGCAGGGCTGGGCTTGCCGTGCGGGCCGCGACGCCACGTCAGGTCGGCGGGCGCGACGGCGAGCCGTTCCGCGACCAGCAGCCGGACGGCGCCCCGGACCACGGTGAAGCGTTCGCCCTGCCGCGGGTCGTGGGCCCGGTCGGCCCGCTGCCGCTCCTCGGCGTCGAGCAGGCCGTAGAGCCGGCGGACGACGGCCGGGGGCTGGTCGGTGGGGATGCTCCAGACGTCGATGACGTCGATGACGTCGGCGGCGGCGGTGGCGGCGATGACGTCGGTGGCGGCGATGGCGGCGATGGCGGCGATGACGTCGGTGGTGGCGGTTGCGGTGGCGGTGCTCACGGCAGGGTCAGGGTGCTGAGCCAGCCGAGGCGCCGGTCGTGGTCGGCGACCAGCAGCGCGCCGTGCCCGGGGAGGCGGTCGGCGAGGCGCTCGGCGAGGCGGTCGGCGAGCAGGCTCCAGACGCCGGTGAACGGCTGTCCGGGGCTCGCGGCCCCGGCGGTTTCGGGGCTGCCGTGCGAGGCCAGCTCGGCGGCGAGCAACAGCCCGGCGCCGGGCCCGAGTTGGCGGTGTTCGTCGCAGACGGAGCGCAGCGCCCGGGCGCCGTCCGGCTCGGCCTGCTGACGTACCCGCAGGCCCTCCCCCGGGGCCTCCTCGCAGACCAGGACGACGGCGCGGTGCTCGGCGGGCAGCTCGACGGGCTCGACGGGCTCGTAGTGCAGGGCGCTCTGTTCGGCGAGCACGATCACGGCCCGCCGGCAGCCACCGGTGCGGTGGTGGGCGGCGGCGATCCGCAGGGCGGTGAAGGCGGTGGCGCTGCCCTGGTCGCAGACGGCGAAGGCGGTCGGCTGCCCGGGGCAGTGGCGGCTGAGTTGGAGCGAGGCGGGTGCGGCGGGCCGGACGTCCGGGGAGGAGAAGGCGAGGATCAGCAGGTCGGCGGGTTCGCCCCCGGGCAGGGCCTGTTCGAACAGGCCGGCGGCCATCGCGCCGTAGTCGTGCCCGGCGCCTTCGGTCAGCAGGTCCTCGCGCAGCGGCAGGCCGTACGGGCGGACCAGGTCGGCGGTGAAGGTCCGCAGGTCGGGGTGGAGCGCGGCGGCCGAGTGGCCGTCGAATCCGGCGGCGACCGCCCTGGTCACGCGCAGGCCGCGGGTCTCGGCGGGCATCGGTCAGTCCTCGTCGGCGTAGTGCCCGACGACGTAGTCGGTGAGGCTGTCGATGGTGCGGATGTCGTCGATGGCGAGGTGCTCGACGTCGACCTGGATGGCGAGCGTCTCCTCGATGTCCAGGACCAGTTCGACGATGCCGGAGGAGGTGAGGCCGTAGTCGTCGAAGAAGCAGGCGTTCGCGGGGATGTCGGCGAGCTCGACGCCCAGGACGCGCGGCAGGACGTCCTCGATGCCGCGCCGGATGCGGCCGCGTGCCTCGGGGTCGACCGACTCGGTGGTGGGCAGGGTGGATTCTGACATGGGTGGACCGTCCGGTGGTGGGTGGCGAGGAACAAGGATGCGTCAGTGCCGCAGCACCATGGCCGCGAAGGTGGCGCCGATGCCGGCGGCGGCGATCAGGTAGTGGTCGCCGGGCCGGAGCGCTCCGCCGGTGGTGGCGGTGCGGAGGTTGATGAAGGCGTCGGCGGCGAAGCTGTGTCCGACCGTGAGCACGTTCTCCAGGACCACCTGCTCGACGGGGTAGCCGAGTTGGTGGCAAATCATCCGCCAGGAGGCCTGGTTGACGTTGTGCGGGAGCAGCAGCGCGATGTCGGAGAGGTCGAGGCCTGCCTGGTCGAGCGCGGCCTGCACGGTCTCGATCATGGTGGGCTGGTACTCCCGCTGGTAGCGGACCAGCAGCTCCGGGTCCTCGGCGGGTCGGCCGTAGAACTCGGGGCGCTGGCGGACCGCGTAGGAGAGCACCCGGTTGCGGTCGCCGTCGGGGCTGACCAGGCAGGCTGTCGAGGCCTCGGCGAAGATCGTGGTGTCGGGGACCAGTTGGGCGTCCCGGGTGAAGGTCTTCTCCCCCGCCACCACCAGGGCCAGCGCCGTCGGGTCGCCGTCGTCGGCCAGCAGTCGCCCGGCCAGGTCGACGGCCAGCAGCGAGGCGGCGCAGGCCTGTTGGGTGACGGTGAACGCGTCGGCGTGGGTGAGGCCGAAGCGTTCTTGGAGCTGGTGCAGGGGGTTGAGCGGGTAGGGCACGGCGACCGGTGTGTTGCGGGCGTGCAGCAGGTACCGGACGCGGTGTTCGTTGCCGCGCAGTTCGGGCAGCGCCCGGACGGCGGCGTCCAGCAGGTCGAGCAGCGTCCCGTCCGGGTCCAGGCGCACCTGGTCCAGGCCGTGGAAGCGGCGGAAGAGTCGGAGTTGACGTGGGGTAAGGCCGATCCGGGCGCCCACGTCCTCGATCGATTCGAGTCGTGGGGGGAGGTGGACGGCCACTGCCTCCAGTGCGGTCACGCCGGTTAGTATTCCCACGCTCCGCGGGTCGCACAAGCGATCACCGCCCTGGAGCCCCCTCCCTCACCCCCGTTGCCGTCGAGCCGGTGGAGCCTTCCGATGACTGATCCTCAGCATTCATCCGTATACCCAGAAACCGTTTCCGGCCTGGCCTCCGGGCCGCCCGGCGCCTTGGATCCGGCGCTGCTGGCCGCGCTGGCCGAGGCCGCCGACGCTCTGCCCGAATGGGCAGAGTCGCTCGCCCCCGGGGACCGACTCGACGGTGATCTCGCCCTGGACGAGCGCGAGTTCGCCGCCCTGGACGCGCTGCTGCGGGACCGTTTCGGTGCCGACTTGGGCGCGCTGCGGGCCGGCCTCGGCCCGGACGGCCTGAGCGCCCTGACCGTCGGCGACCTGGCGGAGCTGGTGCGCCGATGAGCCGCTTCCTGCTGGTGGTGCCCCCGCTGGCCGGGCACGTCAATCCGGCGGCCGGGATCGCGGACGAGCTGGCCGCGCGCGGCCACGAGGTGGCCTGGACCGGCACCGAGACGATGCTGCGGCCGCTGCTCGGCCCGGACGCCCGGATCTTCGGCACCGGCAACCGGATGTTCCGGGCGATGGGGGGCCACGGCCTGGCCTCGCTGCGTTCGCTGTGGGAGGGCTTCGTCGTCCCGTACGCCAGGTTCACCCTGAAGCCGTTGGACGCGGTGGTGCGGGAGTTCCGGCCGGACGCGCTGCTGGTGGACCAGCACACCCCGGCGGGCGCGCTGGTTGCGCACCGGCACGGGCTGCCGTGGGCGACGCTGGCGCCGGGGGCGATGGAGCTGGGCTGCCCGTACCGGCACCTGCCGCAGGTCGAGGCCTGGACGGCGGGCCTGCTGGCGGGGCTGTGGGAGCGGGCCCAGCTGCCCGCCGACGAGTTCACGGACCCACGCTTCTCGCCGCACCTGCTGCTGGCCACCACCGGCCGGGCGCTGCTCGGCGAGCTGCCGCCGCTGCCGCAACTCGCGCTGGTGGGACCGGTGCTGACCGCTCGTCCGGCGGATCCGGCGTTCCCGTGGGAGAGGCTGGAGCGGGAGCGGCTGGAGCACGGCCGGCGCACCGTGCTGGTCACCATGGGGACGATGTCGGACGCGGTCGGCGCGGACTTCCTGCACCGCACCGTCGAGGCGCTGGCGCACCTCGGGGACGTCCGGGCGGTGATCGCCTCGCCCCGGGGGGCACTGCCGGCTGCCCTTCCGGACTCCGTCGTGGTGGTCGATCGGGCACCGATCCTGGAGCTGCTGTCCAGGGGCGGGTTGGACGCGGTGCTCTGCCATGGTGGGATGAACACCGTGGTCGAGTCGCTGGCGCACGGTGTCCCCGTGCTGGCGGCGCCGATCCGCAACGACCAGCCGTTCGTGGCGCAGCGGGTCGTGGAGGCCGGGGCCGGCCTCCGGGTCCCCTTCGCCCGGGTCAGTCCGCCGGTGATCGCCGAGCGGCTGCGGCGGGTGCTCGACGAGCCCTCCCACCGGACGGCCGCCGAGTCGATCGGTCGTCAACTGCTGTCCGGCGGTGGGGCGTTGACCGCAGCCGACCGGATGGAAGCGCTGGTCGCCCCCTGATACCGCCTCACGCCCGCCAACTCCTGCTTTTCGCACGGGGGTTGGCGAGCGCGAGCCCCCACACACCGTCCCAGCCCGGGAGTTCTGGTTGATCAAGACCAAGGGACTTCGCAAGTCCTATCCGTCCGGCAAGCACGGCCGCACCGTCGTCGACGCCGTCCGCGGCATCGATCTGGATGTCCGGGCGGGCGAGATCTTCGGCTTCCTCGGCCCGAACGGCGCCGGGAAGACCACCACGCTGCGCATGCTCGCCACGCTCATCCGCCCGGACGGCGGCGAAGCCCTGATCGCCGGCGCCGACCTGCTGGCCGACCCGGCCGGGGTCCGCCACCGGATCGGCTACGTCGCCCAGGGCGGCGGCACCGCCGACGCGGTCACCGGCCGCGAGGAACTGGTGATGCAGGCCCGGATGTACGGCAGCCGCAAGGCCGACGCGCTGCGGCAGGCCGAGGACGCCCTGGAGGCCTTCGACCTCACCGAGTTCGCCGACCGCCACTGCAGCACCTACTCCGGCGGCCAGCGCCGCCGGGTGGACATCGCCCTCGGCGTGATCCACTCCCCGAAGGTGCTGTTCCTGGACGAGCCGACGGTCGGCCTCGACCCGGCCAGCCGCGGCCAGGTGTGGGCCGAGATCAAGCGGCTGCGCACCGAGGGCATGACCGTGGTGGTGACCACCCACTACCTGGACGAGGCCGACGCGCTCTGCGACCGGGTCGCCATCGTCGACCACGGCCAGATCGTCGTCGAGGGCACGCCCGAGGCGCTCAAGCGCGAGATCTCCGGCGACGTCGTCCTGCTCGGCCTCGCCACTGGGGACACCGGGCCCGCGGCCGAGGCCCTGCGCGAGCAGCCCTACCTGCACCGGCTGGAACCGGGCGAGGACGGCCTGCGGCTCTACCTGGACGACGGCGCGGCCGCGATCCCGCAGGTGCTGAGCGTCCTGAACGGGGCGGGCATCGTCCCAGGGACGGTGCAGCTCCAGCGGCCGAGCCTGGACGACGTCTTCCTGGCCCGCACCGGCCGCTCCATCGAACAGTCCTGACGAGAAATCCCTGGGGTCCCTTTCGTGAAGCTCGCCCGTGACACCTGGCTGGTCTTCCAGCGGCAAGTACTGCTGATGTGGCGCACACCGATCTGGATCGTGATCGGCATCACCCAGCCGGTCTTCTACCTGCTGCTGTTCGCCCCGCTGCTCAAGAAGGTCCTCGCGCCCATGGGCGCCACCAGCTACGCCGAGGCCTACCAGATCTACGTCCCCGGCCTGTTGGCGGTGCTCTGCATCTTCGGCGGCCTCTACACCGGCTTCAGCCTGCTCGGCGAACTGAAGGCCGGCATCATCGAACGCTCCCGGGTGACCCCCGTCAGCCGGCTCGCCCTGCTGCTGGGCCGGGCGCTGCGCGAAATGGTCGGACTGCTCGTCCAGGCCGTCATCATCACGCTGGTCGCGCTGCCGTTCGGCCTGCGGGTCGACCCGCTGAGCCTGCTGCTGGCCTACGTCCTGCTCGCCCTGCTGGCCCTGATGACCTCCGCCATCTCGTACGGCATCGCGCTGGCACTGCCCAACGACGCCGCGATGGCGCCGGTGGTGAACACCATCGCCCAGCCGATCGGCCTGCTCTCCGGCGTACTGCTGCCGCTGGCCCTGGCGCCGATGTGGCTGCAACGGGTCGCGGAGTGGAACCCCTTCTACTGGGCGGTGGAGGGCATGCGGGCGCTGTTCTCCGGGCACCCCGGCGACAGCGTGGTCTGGCAGGGGCTGCTGATCGTCGCGGTGCTGACCACCGCGGCGGTGTTCTACTCGGCCAGGCTGTTCTCGGCCCGGATCCGGTAGCCGCGAACGCACGGAAGGGGAAGGGCATCAGCTGGGTGGACTACCAGAAGTCCCGCCCGATCACACGGATCGGGCGGGACTTCGTGAACCGCTCCTGAGCTGGCTCCAGCACAGTCGTTCTTCAGGGTTCGGCGTGTTCAGCTCGCGGCGGCCCGGATGAAGTCGGCCAACCGGGCCACTCCTTCCGCTATCTGACGCTTACTCAGGGCGCTGATCGACAGCCGCAGGCGGCGCTCGCCGCCGCCCGCCGGGTAGAACGGGGCCATCGGCGTCCAGAGCACGCCGTGTTCGCGGGCGCAGCGTTCCATTGCTGCTTCGTCGGCGGTGAACGGCACCTGGAGCACGGCAAAGAAGCCGCCCTCCGGTTCGTTCCAGGAGACGCCGAGCCGGGCCCGTTCGGCCGGCGGGAAGTGTCGCTCCAACTCCCGTAGCAGGGCTGCCAGGTTGGCTGCGTAGTGGGCGCGGGCGGGGGCGTTGGCTTCGCGCAGTCGGCAGTCGTGGTGGAGCAGCATGCCGCCGATCACGGCCTGGCTGAGCGCCGGGGTGTTGACCGTCGTCATGCTCTTCAGCTTGGCCAACTCGTCGGCGAGCAGGGTCGTCCGGCCGTCCGGGGCGAGTACCGGCTGGTCGGCGACGACGTAGCCGAGCCGGGCGCCGGGGAAGCAGGTCTTGGCGAAGGAGCCGAGGTAGATCACTTGGCGGCGCCGGTCCAGCGCCTTCAGGGTGGGGCGCTCGCCGGGCGCACCGGGCTCGCGGGTGAAGAAGCCGTACGGGTTGTCCTCGATCACCAGCAGCCCTTCCTCGGCCGCTGTCTCCAGCAGCCCGGCCCGCGCCGCGACCGGCATGCTGGTGCCGGACGGGTTGGCGAAGTCCGGGACGACGTAGAGCGCGCGCGGGCGGCGGCCGGAGGCGCGGACGGCGCGGGCCGCCTCGCGCACGGCCTGCGGGTCGGGGCCGCCGTCGGGGCCCTCCGGGACGGGGACGGTCGTCAGGTCGAGCAGCCGGGCGGCGCCGGTGACGCCGACGTAGCAGGGCGAGCTGACCAGCAGGACGTCGTCCGGCGTGGCGCACAGCGCGCGCAGCACCAGCAGCATGCCCTCCTGGGCGCCGACCGTCAGCACCAGCGACTCGGGGGCGACGTGCAGCCCCTCGTCGTTGGCGAGGGTGCGGGCGACCAGGTCGGCGATGATGCCCTTGGTCGGCCCGTACTGGAACAGCGCGGTGCGCACGGCGCTGCCGCTCAGACCGCGTTCGGCGAGGTGGGCGAGGTAGATGCCCAAATGGGTGTGGACGTCCTCGGGCTCGAAGAAGCCCTCGTGCGGGCGGCCGGGGGCGAAGGAGAGCGCGTCCGGGTAGCGCTCGGTGACCTCGTTGAGGAAGGTCATCGCGTCCAGCAGCGGGTCGGCGAGGCTGGCGTGCAGCTCGCCCAGCGGGAGCGTGGTGGTTGTCATCATCGGAGGGCCTCGCGGAGTCGGTCGGCGGCGTAGTGCTGGGCGTCACTGCCGTCGTCCAGGACGCCGGCCATCGCGAAGAAGCCGTGCGGCATGCCTTCGTAGCGGCGCAGTTCGACGGGGACGCCGGCGGCGCGCAGGGCCTCGGCGTACGCCTCGCCCTCGTCGCGCAGCGGGTCGTACTCGGCGGTGATCACGGTCGCGGGCGGCAGGCCGGCCAGCGAGGGGGCGCGCAGCGGGGAGGCCAGCGGGTTCGCGCCGTCGGCCGGGTCGGCGAGGTAATGGCCCCAGTACCAGGCGACCGAGCGGCGGTTGAACAGCAGCGGGTCGTCGTGCTCGCGGACGGACGGGGTGTCCGCGGCGTGGTCGGTGTTGGGGTAGACCAGCAGCTGGTGCCTGATCGCCGGGCCGCCGCGCTCACGGGCGGCCAGCGTGAGCGCGGCGGCCAGGTTGCCGCCGGCGCTGTCGCCGGCGACCGCGATCCGCTCGGCGTCGGCGCCCAGTTCGGCGGCGTGCGCGGCGATCCACTCGGCGGCGGCGATCACGTCGTGCACGGCGGCCGGGAAGGGGTGCTCGGGGGCGAGCCGGTAGCCGACCGAGACGGTGACGCAGCCGACGGCGTTGGTGAGGCGACGGCAGATCGCGTCACTGGTGTCCGGCGAGCCGAGGGTCCAGCCGCCGCCGAACAGGTAGAGCAGGACCGGAAGTTGAGCGTCGACCTCGGGGCGATAGACCCGTAGCGGCAGCGGGCCGCCGGGGCCGTCGACGGTCAACTCCTCGACCGAGCCGACCGGTTCCGGATTCCCGGCGGCGGCCCGGATGTCGGCGAGATCCGCGGCGCGAGCCTCGGCGAGAGTACGGGTGTACAGCGGTGGCGTACCGGCGGCGGCGCGCTGCGCGCGCATGGCCTCGGCCTGGGGGTGCAGTGGCAAGGGACGTTCCTGGGGGTCGGTACGGATTGGGGTGCGAAAACACTTCAGCGGGCTTCGGGAACGACCGCAGTGCGGTCGAGCTCGGCCAGCCGAGGGCGGCCCAACAGGGCGAGGGTGTCGTCGAGTTCGGCCTTGAGGAGGTCGAGGACCTGCCCGGCGCCCCGCTCGCCGTCGACGGCGAGGCCCCAGAGGAGCGGTCGGCCGATCAGGACGGCGCGGGCGCCGAGGGCGACCGCGAGGGCAACATCCGTGCCCGTCCGGACACCGCCGTCCAGGAGGACGGGCAGGTTCGGCGGTACGGCGGCGGCCACTTCGGGCAGTGCGGCGAGGGACGGGAGGGCACCGTCGAGCTGGCGGCCGCCGTGGTTGGAGACCAGGACGGCGTCGACGCCGTGCTCGGTGGCGAGCCGGGCGTCCTCGGCGGTGAGGATCCCCTTGAGGACGATCGGCAGGCGGGTGCGTTCGCGCAGCCAGGCGAGGTCGGCCCAGGTCAGGGTGGGATCGAACTGCTCCTTGGCGTGGTCGGCGATACCCGAACTGCCGTGCCCTGCACGGTGGCTGGCGGCCATCACGGCCTGGTCGAGGTTGACGGCGCGGACGTGCGCGGGGATCGCGAAGCCGTTGCGGGCGTCGCGCAGGCGGCGGCCGATCCGGGGGGCGTCGACGGTCAGCATCAGGGCGCGGTAGCCGGCGGCTTCGGCGCGTTCGACCAGGGCGGCCAGCGCGTCGCGGCGGCGCAGCCAGTACAGCTGGAGCCAGAGCGGGCCGGTGGCGGCCTCTGCGATGGATTCCAGGGTGCGGCTGGCGAATATCCCGGCGACCATGAGGGCGCCCGCGCGGCCCGCGGCGCGGGCGGTGGCGACCTCGCCTTCGGGGTGGAACAGCTGGTGGTAGGCCATCGGGGCGATGCCGATCGGGGTCTCCAGTCGGCTGCCGAGCAGGGTGAGGCCCTGGTCGGTGGCGGAGACGTCGACCATGGTGCGGGGGCGCAGCCCGCACTGTTCGAACCGGGCCCGGTTGGCGGCGAGGGTTCGTTCGGCGCCGCTGCCGCCCTGCACGAAGTCCCAGATCTCGGCGGGGAGTCGGTCGCGGGCCGCGCGTTCGAAGTCCGCCAGTTCCAGTGCGTCCAAGGGTCTGCCTTTCCGGGCAGGCCTCGGTCGGACCCGCTCCGGCCCGGCAGCGTAGGAGGCCATGCCCCCGCTGGTCTAGACCTTGCTCGGCTCGGACGCCTGTGTAATCGTCGGAAAGCCGAACCGACCCCGTGAGTCGTGAACGGCGTCCTTCCAACCTCCCCTTCGTGGAGTGGCGTTGACCGGATATCCCGCTCTCCCCGCCCAGCCGTACGAGGCCGCCGAGGCCCCGCACGACTGGGTGGACCGTTACCTGCTGGCCGGCCCCGCCGACCAGGAGTGCCTGCGCTTCGGCGCCCCCGTGGACCGGGCCGCGCTGCGCGCCCTGGTCGCCGGGCAGGCCGCCCGGCTCACCACCGCCGGTCTGCACCGCGGCGGCACGGCCGCGCTGCGGCTGGCGCCCTCGCTCGGCTACGTCGCCGCGCTGCTCGCCTGCTGGCAACTGGGCGCCCAGGCCGTCCTGTTGGACCACCGGCTCACCGACCACGAGGTCGCGCTCGCCGTCGAACGGCTGGCGCCCGAGGTGCTGGTCGAGTCGGCGCACGGCCCGGCGGCGGCGATGCGCGGCTTCGCCGAGACCGACCCGGTGCCGGTGGCGCTGCCGAACGGCCGCCCGGCCGCGACCGGCCACGCCCTGGTGCAGCTCAGCTCGGGCTCGACCGGCCCGGCCAAGGTGATCGCCCGCACGGCCGCCGACCTGCTGCGCGAACTCGACTGCTACGCACGGCTGGAGGCGTTCCCGAAGGCCGGCGAGCGGGTCGTCCTGCTCTCCTCGGTGGTGCACGTCCTCGGCCTGGTCGGCGGGCTGCTCAACAGCCTGCACGCCCGGGTGCCGCTGACCGTCCCCGAGCGGATGACCACGGCGGGCATCCTGGCCACCATCGCCGCGGACGACCGGCCGACCACCGTGATCGGCGTCCCGTTCCACGCCGAACTGCTGGCCGGGGCCACCAGCCCGCCCCCGCTGCCGCAGCTGCGCCGGATGATCGTCGCCGGCGAGCTGGTCCGCCCGGGCCTGCCCGCCGCCTTCACCGACCGGTACGGCGTGCCGCTGGGCACCATGTACGGGATGACCGAGCTCGGCGTCATCGCCACCGACCTCGACGGCACCCTGCACCCCGAGGCCGCGCCCGTCCACGGCATGGACCTGCGCGAGGACGGCGGCGAACTGCACATCGCGATGGCCGCCTCCCCGTATCCCGGCCTCACCGACGCCACCCGCTGGTCGGACGGCCGGCTGCACACCCGCGACGCCGGCCGGGTCGACCCGGCGACCGGCCGGATCACCGTGCTCGGCCGGCGCGACTCGCAGGTCTCGATCGGCGGCCTCAAGGTCGACCTCAACGAGGTCGAGCACACCCTGGCCGCCCTGCCGGAGGTCCGCGAGGCCGTGGTGGTCTTCGCGGACGGCGCCATCGAGGCCTACCTGGCCACCGAGACCGCCGCAGGCGGCGGAGCCGCCGGAGCCGTCGGAGCCGGCGGAGCCGGCGGAGCCGGCGGCCGGGCCGACGACGACCCGGCCGACGCCGTCCGGGATGCGCTGACCCGCGAGTTGGCCGCCTTCAAGCGGCCCCGGCAGCTCACCTTCCTCCCGGCGCTGCCCCGCACCGCCACCGGCAAGCTCGTCCGCGACACCGCCGCGCTGCGCGCCGCCGCGGGCGCCGCACCCTGATCCACCGCACCGCACGCACCGAACCCCGACCCCGAATCAGTACGAGGAGCACCACCATGCAGGAACGCATCCACGAGTTCGTCGTCGCGGCACTCGCCGGGATGAACTACGACGTCGACGGGATCACCGGCGACACCGACCTCGGCCCGGCCGGCCTCGACCTCGAGTCGCTGGCGCTGGCCGAGCTCTCGGTCCAGGTCGAGGACGAGTTCGGGGTCAAGTTCGAGGTGGAGGAGATGGAGACCACCGCGCTGATGACCCTCGACCAGTTCACCACCGACGTGGCCCGCCGGATCGCCGCCAACACCGCCGCCACCGCCGCCACCTCCGGTACCGCCGCGTGAGCACGACCGTGCTGCCGGACCGGGCCGAGGTCGTGGCGATGCTCGCGGCGTTCGGGCAGCGGGCCGCGGAGAGCGTGCCCGAGAACCTCGGCTCGCTCGAACTCACCTGGCTGACCGCCGAGTTCGAGCAGCGCTACGGCATCGAGCTGGACCTCTCGGACGAGCAGTTCGCCGCCGTCCGCACGGTGGACGACGCCGTCGCGGTGCTGCGCGAAGCCGTGCTCGCGGCCGCGCCCTCCCCCGGCACCGACGCGTCCGACACCGGCGGGGTCGCCCGGTCATGAGCAGCAGCGCACCGCCGGTCGGACGGCCGGTGTTCACCGGCCTCGGGGTGCTCAGCGCCTTCGGCGCCGGGCTCGCCCCGCTGGCCGCCGCGACGGCGACGGGCGGGGCCGGGTTCGCCGAGGTGACCCGCTTCGACGTCGCCCGGCGCGGCACCCAGCGGGCGGCCCTGCTGGCCGACCCGCCGCCGCTCGCCGACGCGGTGCTCGGCGCCGTCGCCGATGCCTGCGATCAGTCCGAACTCCCGTCCGGCGCACCGCTGTTGCTCGCCCTGCACAGTGACCTGCGCACCCGCGAGGTCGCTGCGGAGGTGTCGAAGGGCGCCGTCGCCCTCGGCCTGGCCGGGGTGACCCGGGTCTACACCGGCGCCTGCGTGGCCGCCGCCACCGCGGTGGCCGACGCGGCCGCCATGGTCGGCTCCGGCCGGCATCCCCGGGTGCTGGTCGCGGCCGGCCACCTGGTGGAGCCGGGTGTCTTCGCGGCCTTCGACGCGGGCCGGGCGCTGGCCCGCGACGGTGAGCTGCGGCCGTTCAGCACCGGGCGCAGCGGCACCCTGCTCGGGGACGCCGCGGTGGCCGTGGTGGTCGAAGCGGCGGATGCCGCCGCTGGGCGCGGCGCCCGTCCGCTGGCCCGGCTGGCCGGGTGGGGACGCTCCGGGGACGCGCACCACGTGTGCCGGCCGCGGCCGGACGGCGCGGGCGTGGCCCTGGCGGCCCGGTCCGCGCTGGCCCGGGCGGGCGTCGCCCCGTCCGAGGTGGGCTACGTCAACGCCAACGGCACCGGTTCGCCGATGTCCGACCTGGCGGAGGCGCGGGCGTTGCGCGAGGTGTTCGGCGACGCATTGGCCGGGTTGCCGGTCAGCTCCAGCAAGTCCGTCCACGGGCACGCCCTGGAGGCCTCCGCGCTGCTCGAACTCGCCGTCACCATCGGCGCGTTGAGCAGCGGGCGACTGCCGGTAAACGCCGGCTGGCGGGGCCCGGACCCGGAGATCGGGCTGGACCTCGTGCTGGGCCCTGTGGACGCCCGTCCCCGCTACGCGCTGAGCCTCAACTCGGCGTTCGGCGGCGCCAACACCGCGCTCCTGGTGGCCGCCGCGTGAACCACCTGCGCACGCTCGCCACCGCGAGCTGGACCGACGGTGAGCCGCCGCCCCCGCTGCCCGGCTTCTCGGCCTCGACCTTCAACCCGCTGGTCGCGGCCGTCGCCGAACGCTGCCTGGCCGCGCACTACGGCGAGCCCGGCGAGCCGCGCCGTACGGGTCTGCTGCTCGCCAGCGCCGGGGGCGACCGCGCCACCGCGCTGGCCATCCACACCGGCGCGGCGGGGCGCCGGATGCCTCCGCTGCTGTTCTTCCAGTCCAACCCGAACGCCGTCCTCGGGCACATCGCCGCCCGCTGGGGCCTGACCGGCCCGGTCGTCGCGATCAGCCCCCCGGTGGCCGCCGCGCCCGGCGAAGTGCCGCCGGACGCACTGGAGTTGGCCGCCCTGCTGCTCGCGGACGGCGACGCCGAGCAGGTCCTGGTCATCGCCGCGGAGCAGGCCGAGCACACCGCCGAGCGGACCGAGCAGGCCGATCAGACCGAGCCGGCCGCCGGGGAGGCCGCGGGCACCGGCCACGCCACCGCCGTCCTGGTCACCGCCGTCACCGCCACCACCGCCGTCATCGCCGTCACCGCCGCCTGAGCGCTCGTCCGCGCGCACCCGCTTTCCGACACCCCGTCCGTACGCGTCCCCGGACGCCGCACCGCACCCGCATGGTCAGCACCATGGGAGGGATCCATCACCGTGAGCATCCGCAGCATCCGCAGCCTCCTGGCGAACGACCCGGACGTCGGCGCCGGGAACGTGCTGACCAGCAGGATCGCCCTGGGCATCGGTCTCGACGACCCGCGGCTGACCTTCGACACCCCGGTGGACGGCCACGCCGCCCGCGAGGCCCTCACCCTGCGCGAGGCCGACCGCGCCGTCCGGGCCCGGGCGGCCGCGCTGCACGCCCTCGGGGTCGGCCGGCGGGACGTGGTGGTGGTGTACACGACCGCCGCCGCCGACCAGGTGCTGTCGTTCCTGGCGCTGGCCCGGCTCGGCGCGATCCCGGCGCTGCTCAACCCCGGGGTGGAGGGCGAGCGCGCGGCCCGCTACATCGCCCGTCTCGGCGCCGTCGGCATCCTCACCGACCCCGCGCACCGGGCCGAACTGGCCGGGTACGACCCGGCGGCCCCGGTGCTCGCCGACGCCGCCGACCTCGGCTCCGGCGACCCGGACGCGGCGCCCGCCCCGTACCGCCACCACCCGGACGACCCGATCGCGATCACCCACTCCTCCGGCACCACCGGGATGCCCAAGGCCGTGGTGCACTCGCACGCCAGCCTGTACGCGTCGATCCGGCACCGCGCCACGCTGCCCCGGCCGCAGGGCATCGACCGGGTGCTCAGTGCGCTGCCCGCCGCGCACGCCGCGACGCTGATCGCGCTCAACCTGGCGCTGAGCTTCGACTCCGAACTGCATCTGATCTCCCAGCAGACCGGCCCGGCCGTGCTGGAGGCGATCGAACGCTGGCAGCCGCAGAGCGTGTTCGGCTTCGCCACCAGCTGGGCCGACCTGGCCCGGCAGGACCTCTCCGCCCGCGACCTGTCCTCGGTCGGCCTGTGGTGGAACACCGGTGACTGCGCGCACGAGGCGCACATCCGCCGCCTGATCGCCCAGGGTTCGCGCGCGACCGTCACCCGCGAGGGCCGGGTCCGCCTGCCGGGCTCGGTGTTCGTCGACGGCCTGGGCTCGACCGAGATGGGCCACTCGCACTTCCACATCACCCACGCCCCCGGCACCGAGAAGTACGGCCGCTGCGTGGGCCGGCCGCACACCTTCGTCGACTGCGAGGTGGTCGGCCCGGACGGCGAGCCGCTCGGCCCCGGCGAGGTCGGCGAACTCGCCACCGCCTCCCCGACCCTGGCGCCCGGCTACTGGAACGACTCGGTCACCACCTACCGCACCCGGCTGCGCGGCCGCTTCCTCACCGGCGACCTGATGTACCGGGACGAGGAGGGCTACTACTACCACGTCGACCGGCTGGTCGACTCGGTCGACCTCGGCGGCGGCCGGCGGCTGTACACCGCGATGTCCGAGGAACGGGTGCTGGCCGACGTCCCCGGCGTGCTGGACTGCACGGTCGTCGCGGTGAAGGACGGCGGCCGGGTGGTCACCGACGTGCTGCTGCTGCTCGCGGACGGCGCCGACCGGGCCGTCGACCGCACCGCGGAGGTGGTCGCCGCGCTGGACGAGCACACCGCCGCCACCGTCCGCGCGGTCCTGGTGGTCAACGACGCGGACATCCCGCTCGGCCCGACCGGCAAGGTCCGCAAGGTCCTGCTGCGCGAGCGCCACCTCACCGCAATGACACCGGCGGCCGCCATCCCGGCCGGCGCCCTCCCGGCCGGCGCCCGCTCGGCAGCCGCCCGCTCGGCAGCCGCCCGATGACCCGCGTCGGACGGCCGGGCGCCGTCGTCACCGGCATGGGCGTGGTCACCTCGCTGGGCCGCAAGCCCGGCGAGGTCTTCGAGGCGCTGACCTCCGGGTTCAGCGGCATCACCGCCGTGCCGGAGGGCCACGTCGCGCACGGCTGGCTGCCCGCCGCCGGGATCGCCCCGCACATCGACGGCCGCGAGGTGCTGCCGCCGACCGAGACCCGCTGCGTCGACCGCTTCGCGCTGCTGGCGATGGCCGCCGCGGACGACGCGCTGGCCGACGCCGGGCTGGTCGTCGGCCGCGACGTCGACGCCCGCCGCACCGCCGTGGTGCTGGGCACCGGCGGCGGCGGCCTGGAGACCTACGAGCAGCAGGCGCAGCGCCGCCAGGAGCGCGGCCGGCCCGGCGTCAGCCCGTACATGCTGCCCGGGATGCTCTCCAACATGGCGACCGCCCGGATCGCGATCAAGCACGACATCCGGGGCTTCAGCACCGCGATCGTGACGGCCTGCGCGGCCGGCGCGCAGGCGGTGGCCGAGGGGCTGCGGCTGATCCGGGCCGGCGACGCGGACGTGGTGGTGTGCGGCGGGACGGACGCCTCGCTGCACCCGACGATCGTCTCCGCCTTCGCCAACGCTCGTGCGCTGGCTGCTGGTTGGGACGACCCGACGCAGGCGTCCCGGCCGTTCGACGCCCGCCGCAACGGCTTCGTGCTGGGCGACGGCAGCGCCGTCCTGGTGCTGGAGAGCGCCGAACACGCCGCCGCCCGGGGCGCGGCCGGGTACGCCGAACTGATCGGCTGGGGCTCCAGCACCGACGCCCACCACCCGACCATGCCCCGCCCCGACGGCGCGGGCGCCGCCGACGCCATGCGCACCGCCCTCGCCAACGCCGGCCTGGCCCCGTCCGACATCGGCTACGTCAACGCGCACGGCACCGGCACCAAGCTCGGCGACATCGCCGAATCGGCCGCGCTGAACGCCGTGTTCGGCGAACACCGGCCCGCCGTCAGCTCCACCAAGGGCGCCACCGGCCACCTGTTGGGTGCGGCCGGGGCGGTGGAGGCCGCCGTCACCGCGCTGGCCGTGGCCCGCGGCCTGCTCCCGCCGACCCTCAACCTGGACGAGCCCGACCCGGCGTGCGACCTGGACCACGTCCGCGGCGCCGCCCGGTCGGTCCGGCTGCGGGCCGCGCTCAGCAACTCCTTCGCGTTCGGCGGCCACAACACCAGCCTGATCTTCGGGCCGACGCCCACCAGGACCGTCAAATAGCCCGCTGCGGCCTGCCATCTCCTTTCTCAACTCCGCTTGCAGGGAGTCCAGTTGTCGATCCAGACGATCACCCATGTCGAGTACCACTGCGCCGACGTCGCGCAGACCGCCGCCGAGCTCCAGGCCGGCTTCGGCTTCCGGCGCGACGCCGAGCAGCCGGTGTGGCAGCCCGGGCTGCGGGCCGTCCACCTGATCCAGGGCGGCATCCGGCTGCGGCTGCTCTCCAGCGAGCTCACCGACCACCCGGTGGCCCGCTGGGTCGAGCGGCACGGCGAGGGCGTCGCCGTGCTGGCGCTCGGCTGCGCCGACCCGGCGGCGGCGCTGGAGCGGGCCGAGCGGCACGGCGCCGAGGTGCTGGACCGCGCGGGCGCGCTGATCGCCGGGTTCGGCGACACCGCGCTGCGCTTCGTCCCGCTGCCGGACGGCGGCCCGGAGACCGTTGGCGGCGACCTGTTGGACGCCCTCGACCACGTCGCGATCTGCGTGCCCGCCGGGCGGCTCGCCGAGTCCGTGCGGTTCTGCGAGGCCGCGCTCGGCATGCGCCTGATCTTCGGCGAGTACATCGAGGTCGGCGAGCAGGCGATGGACTCCAGCGTGGTGCAGAGCCCCTCCGGGGACGTCACCTTCACCCTGATCGAGCCGGACACCGGCCGCCGGGCCGGACAGATCGACACCTTCCTCGCCGATCACGACGGCGCGGGCGTCCAGCACCTGGCGCTGCGCACCGACGACATCGCCACCGCCGTCCGCGCGGCCCGCTCGCACGGCGTCGAGTTCCTGACCACCCCCGGCGCCTACTACGACGGCCTGGCCGAACGGCTCGGCGACACCGCGATCCCGCTCGGGACGCTGCGCGAACTGGACGTGCTGGTCGACCAGGACCACGGCGGCCAGCTGTTCCAGATCTTCGCCCGCTCCACCCACCCACGGCGGACCTTCTTCCTGGAGCTGATCGAGCGCCAGGGCGCGGGCACCTTCGGCACCGCCAACATCAAGGCCCTGTACGAGGCGGTCGAGCGCCAGCGCGCCGCCGCCTCCGTCTGACGCCCGACGCCCGACGCCTGACGCCTGACGCCTGCCCCACCCGCCCCGCACCCGTCCTCCGAGGAGGAGCACCCCGTGACCGCCGCACCCGAGTTCGTCCTGACCCCGGCCGAGACCGCCCTGCTGCCCACGCCCGAGGAGGTGGCCGGCTACCGCGAGCACGGCTGGTACCTCTCCGGGAAGCTGTTCACCGACCAGGAGATCGACACCCTCCAGGCCGCCACCGACGACTACTACGAGGGCCGGCGCGACCGCACCCTCGCCGTCCGCCCGCCGCGGCTGGCCGCCTGGGAGCCCGCGCACGGGCAGGTCCAGCGGCACAACGACTACGTGCACTACGAGAGCGACGCGATCGCCGCGATCCTGCGCAAGCCGCTGGTCGGTGCCGTCGCCGCGGTGCTCGCCGGGGCCGAGGAGATCCGGATCTTCCAGTCGACCCTGATCTTCAAGCCGCCGGTGCCGGAGGAGCCCTCCAACCAGGTGCCGTGGCACTTCGACAAGCACTACTGGCACACCTCGACCTCGGACGACATGCTGACCGCCTTCATCCCGTTCCACGACTGCGGGGTGGAGAACGGCACCATCACCATGGTCGACGGCAGCAACCGCTGGGAGGAGCTGCCCTCCGAGGAGGACGCCACCCGGCACTTCGCCCAGCGCGACCGCTTCGAGCTGGAGTCGATCCTGGCCGCCAACGCCGCTCACAACGGCGCCGAGGTGCGCAAGGTCCCGGTGGTGATCCCGCGCGGGCACATCAGCTTCCACCACTGCCGCACCTACCACGGCAGCGGCGCCAACCTGGCCGACTTCCCGCGCCGGGCGATCTCGCTGCACCTGCAGGACGGCGCCAACGAGTACCGCCACGCCACCCGCCCGGACGGCTCCCCCGCCGCGTACAACCACGACGTGCTGGTCCGCCGCACCGCCGACGGCCGCCCCGACTACGCCGACCCGGAGATCTGCCCGGTCATCTGGCGGGGAGCCCGGTGACGGACCTGCCCACGCCGAACCGGCCCACGCCGGACCTGCCCGGCTCCCGCGACCACGACCACGACCGCCCCCGCGACCACGACCACGACCACGACCTCGACCCGGTCGACCTCGACTCCCCCGCCGGGCGCTACCGGATGCTGCGGCTGATCCGCGGCTTCGAGGAGCTCGCGCTCGGCCTGGTGAAGTCCGGGGAGATCACCGGCGGCATCCACCCGTACATCGGGCAGGAGGCGGTGGCGGTCGGCGTCTGCGCCGCGCTGCGCCCGCAGGACCGGATCACCTCCACCCACCGGGGCCACGGCCACGTGCTCGCCAAGGGCGCGGCCCCGGACCGGCTGCTGGCCGAACTGCTGGGCCGCACCGGCGGGTTGAACCGGGGACGGGGCGGCTCGATGCACGCCGCGGACTTCTCGCTCGGCATCCTGGGCGCCAACGGCATGGTCGGCGCCGGCGGTGCGATCGCGGTCGGGGCCGCCTGGTCGGCCCGGCAGGCCGGCGAGGACCGGGTCGCCGTCGCGTTCTTCGGCGACGGCGCGCTCAACCAGGGCGTCCTGCTGGAGTCCCTCAACCTGGCCGCGATGTGGCGGCTGCCGGTGCTGTTCGTCTGCGAGAACAACGGCTACGCCACCACGCTGCCGGCCGCCACCGCGGTGGCCGGCAGCGCCACCGGCCGGGCCGCCGCCTTCGGGATCCCCGCCGTCGAGGTGGACGGGATGGACACCGAGGCCGTCCGCACGGCAGCCGCGGAAGCCGTCGCGCGGGCCGCGGCCGGCGGCGGACCCGGCTTCCTCGAGTGCCGCACCTACCGCTTCGAGGGGCACCACACCATGGAACGGCTGATGAAACTGCGCTACCGCACCCCGGAGGAGGTCGCCGGCTGGCGCGGCCTCGACCCGCTGCCGCGCGCCGCCGCGCTCCTGCCGCCCGGTCTGGCCGAGCGGCTGGACGCCTCGGTGGCCGAACAGCTGGCCGCCGCCCGGCAGTTCGCGCTCGGCTCCGAACTCCCGTCCCCTGATGGCGCGTTGGAGTACCTCTACGCGGACGGGCTGCGTCCGAGGGCGGGGTCCGGGGCATGAGGCTCTCCTACACCAAGGCGCTCAACCGGGCGCTCATCGACGCGCTCGCCGAGGACCCGGCGGTATGCGTGTTCGGCGAGGACATCGGCGCCGGCATGGCCGGCCCCACCCTCAACCTGCTCGACCGCTTCGGCCCCGGCCGGATCGTCGACACCCCGCTCTCCGAGCAGGCGTTCACCTCGATGGCGATCGGCGCCGCGCTGACCGGGCGGCGGCCGGTGATCGAGTTCCAGATCCCCTCGCTGCTGTTCCTGGTCTTCGAGCAACTCGTCAACCAGGCCCACAAGTTCTCGCTGATGACCGGCGGCCAGACCGGCGTCCCGCTGACCTGCCTGGTGCCGGGCTCCGGCTCCCGGGACGGCTGGGCCGGGCAGCACTCCGACCACCCGTACAGCCTGTTCGCGCACGCCGGGATGAAGACCGTCGTCCCGGCCACGCCCACCGACGCCTACGGGCTGCTCCGCTCGGCGATCGCCGACCCTGACCCGGTGGTCGTCTTCGCCCCCGCCGGCGCCCTGCCGGTGCGCGAGACCGTGACCTGGGAGCTCGCGCCGATCCCGCTCGGCTCGGCCCGGATCCACCGCGAGGGCACCGACGTCACCGTGGTCGCCGTCGGCCACCTGGTGCACGACGCGCTGGCCGTCGCCGAGGAGCTCGCCCCCGAGGTCTCCGTCGAGGTGTTCGACCCGCGCACCCTGTACCCCTTCGACTGGACGGCGCTGGCCGCCTCGCTGGAACGCACCGGCCGGCTGGTCGTCATCGACGACTCCAACCGCAGCTGCGGCATCGGCGGCGAGATCATCGCCACCGCCGCCGAGGAGATGCGCCTGATCGCCCCACCCCGGCGGATCACCCGCCCGGACGGCACCGTCCTGCCGTTCGCCCCCGCACTGGACCGCGCCCTGCAGCCGAACCGCGACCAACTGCGCGACGCCGTCCGTGCGGTGACGAAGCAGCAACGACCCTCGTGCGGCAAGGACCGGGGACAGTGAACCTGACCGCCGAACTCACCTCCCTCAGCCCGGCGTTGCGCTCCGCCCTGGCGGCGTCCGGCGACGACCGGATCTTCTACGACCTGGGCGGCATCACCCGTCGCTACACCGCGCTGCGGGACGAACTCCCGGGCGTCGCCGTCCGGTTCGCCATGAAGGCCTGCCCGGTGGACGAGGTGCTGACCGAACTCGCCGCGCTCGGCGCCGGTTTCGACGCCGCCGGCCCGAACGAGATCGCCCAGGCCCTGCGCACCGGCGTCCCCGCCGAGCGGGTGCACTACGGCAACACCATCAAGTCCGACCGGGGCATCGCCGAGGCCCACCGCCTGGGCATCCGGGACTTCGCCACCGACAGCCTCGCGGACGTCGCCGCGATCGCCCAACACGCCCCCGGCGCCCGGGTGTTCTGCCGGCTCGCCACCAGTGGCACGGGCGCGCTCTGGGGCCTGAGCCGCAAGTTCGGCTGCTCGGCGGCCGACGCCGTCCGCGTGATGACCGCGGCCCGCGCCGCCGGACTGACCCCCGCCGGACTCTCGGTGCACGTCGGCTCGCAGCAACTGACCGCCGAAGCCTGGACGGCGGCCTTCGACCTGCTCGCCGACGTCATGGTGGAACTCGAACGGGACGGCATCCGCCTCGACCATGTCAACCTCGGCGGCGGCCTGCCCGCCCTCGGCTACGTCGACCGCTACGGCGCCGCCCTCGAACCCCCGCTCGACGAGATCTTCCACACCGTCCGCCACGGCCTCGACCGGCTGCGCCGACTGCACGGCGGCGGCCTGCGGTTCGTCCTGGAGCCCGGCCGCCACCTGGTCGCCGACCAGGGCGCGATCCGCACCCACGTCTACCGCCTCACCGACCGCCAACAGCCGGACGGCGAGCGGGAACACTGGCTCTACCTGGCCTGCGGAAAGTTCAACGGCCTGTACGAGATGGACCAGGTCCAGTACCGCCTGGTCTTCCCGACCCACCCCGACGAAGACCGCGTCCCCGCCGTCATCGCCGGCCCCACCTGCGACAGCGACGACACCTTCCCCCACGGCCACACCACCGGCCGCGTCCCCGTCCCCCGCACGGCAGCCTCCGGCGACCCGGTCTGGATCCTCTCCAGCGGCGCCTACGCAGTCAGCTACCTCACCCAGGGCTTCAACGGCTTCGACCCCCTGCCGTACACGGTCCTCCCGCCCGACGCCTGACGTCGAACCGAGGCGCCCCCGACGCGAGCGAGCCCGGCCACTTGTGCGAATGGCCGGGCCCGGGGTGTCGAAAATGTGGTTACCCGACGGACGAGTAGGCGATGATGCCGCGGCGCATGCCGTCGACGGCCTTGCGGGCGGTGCGGCGGAGTTCGACGTTGTCGCCGGCGGCGTCCTGGATCTGGCCGAGGACGTCGATCAGTTGCTTGGTCCAGCGGACGAAGTCGCCGGCGGGCATGTCGGCGTCGCGCAGGACGGAGTCCAGGTCGTGGCCGAGCGCCCAGCGGTAGGCGGGCCAGGCGAAGCCGAGGTCGGGTTCGCGCTGGCCGACGCCCTCGGCGGTGGAGATCTTGTGCTGCTCCTCGAGTGCGTCGAGCTTGCCCCAGATCCGGACCATCCGGCCGAGCGCGTCCTTGGCGCCGCCCTCGGGGACCCGGGGGGCGGTGGCGTCGTCGGACTGCCGGGCCTCGTAGACCAACGCCGAGGCGCAGGCGGCGAGTTCGGCGGCGGCGAGGCCGTCCCAGATGCCTTCGCGGATGCACTCGGAGGCGAGCAGGTCGAGTTCGCCGTAGAGCCGGGCCAGGCGCTTGCCGTCGTCGGTGACGGTGTCGCCGCTGAGGTAGCCGAGGTCGGTGAGCAGGCCGCAGACCCGGTCGAAGGTGCGGGCGATGGTGTGGGTGCGGGAGCGCATCCGGCGTTCCAGCAGTTCGGTGTCGCGGTGCAGGCGGTGGTAGCGCTCGGACCAGCGGGCGTGGTCCTCGCGTTCGTCGCAGCCGTGGCAGGGGTGCTGGCGCAGGGCTGCGCGCAGCCGGGCGATCTCGGGGTCGTCGGCGGCGGCGGCGCGGCCCTTGCGGAAACGCTCGGGCTCGAGGTGGCCGGCCTTGGTGCGCAGCGCGGAGGCGAGATCGCGGCGGGACTGCGGGCTGCGCGGGTTGAAGGACTTGGGGATGCGCATCCGGTCCATGGCGGCGACCGGGTGCGGGAAGTCGATCATCGCGAGGCGCTTGACCTGGCGTTCGGCGGTGAGCACGACGGGGCGCGGCCCGTCCTGGTAGTCGGGGTGGCGGGGGCCGCTGCGCCCGTGCCGGCCGCGGACGTCCGGCGGCAGGCCGGGGTCGAGGACCAGCGCGAGGCCGGCGAACTTGCCGGTGGGGACGTGGATGATGTCGCCGGGCTTGAGCTGCTCGATGGAGTCGATGGCGGCGGCGCGGCGCTGCGAGGAGCCTTCGCGGGCGAGTTCGTTCTCGCGGTCCTTGAGTTCCCGGCGCAGCGACATGTATTCGCCGAAGTCGCCGAGGTGGCAGGTCATCGACTCGCGGTAGCCGTCCAGGCCTTCTTCGTTGCGCTGGACCTGGCGGGCGATGCCGACGACCGAGCGGTCGGCCTGGAACTGCGCGAAGGAGGTTTCCAGCAGTTCGCGGGAGCGGTGCCGTCCGAACTGGCCGACCAGGTTGACGGCCATGTTGTAGGACGGGCGGAACGACGACTTCAGCGGGTAGGTGCGGGTGCCGGCCAGGCCGGCCAGCGCCTCCGGGTCGAGGCCGCGCTGCCACAGCACGACGGCGTGGCCCTCGATGTCGATGCCGCGGCGGCCGGCCCGGCCGGTGAGCTGGGTGTATTCGCCGGGGGTGATGTCGGCGTGGGTCTCGCCGTTCCACTTGACCAGCTTCTCCATGACCACCGAGCGGGCGGGCATGTTGATGCCGAGGGCGAGCGTCTCGGTGGCGAAGACCGCCTTGACCAGGCCCTTGACGAAGAGTTCCTCGACGACTTCCTTGAACCGCGGCAGCATGCCGGCGTGGTGGGCGGCGATGCCGCGCTCCAGGCCGTCGAGCCACTCGAAGTAGCCGAGCACGTTGAGGTCTTCGTCGGGGATGTCGCGGCAGCGTTCCTCGACGAACTGGCGGACGGTGAGGCGGTCGGCCTCCCGGTTCAGCCGCAGGCCGGAGTTGAGGCACTGCTGGACGGCGGCCTCGCAGCCGGCCCGGCTGAAGATGAAGGTGATCGCGGGCAGCAGGCCCTCGGCGTCGAGCCGGTCGATCACGTCGACCCGGCCCGGCGTCCAGACCCGGCCGGGGCGGCCGGCGGGCATCGAGCGGCCGCGGCCGCGGGCGAACCTGTCCCGGCCGCGGTCGCTCTCGGAGCGGGCCAGGCGCACCAGTTCGGGGTTGACCGCCTTGGCGGGGTTCTTCAGGCTGCCCTTGGGGCGGCCGTCCCGGTCCGGGCTGGCGAACAGGTCGTACATCCGGTTTCCGGCCATCACGTGCTGCCACAGCGGGACGGGGCGGTGCTCGGAGACGATCACCTCGGTGCCGCCGCGCACGGTGTCCAGCCAGTCGCCGAACTCCTCGGCGTTGGAGACGGTCGCGGACAGCGAGGCCAGGATCACGGATTCGGGGAGGTGGATGATGACCTCCTCCCAGACGGCGCCGCGGAACCGGTCGGCGAGGTAGTGCACCTCGTCCATCACCACGTAACCGAGGCCGTCGAGGGCGCTGGACCCCGCGTACAGCATGTTGCGCAGCACCTCGGTGGTCATCACGACCACCGGTGCGTCACCGTTGACGGAGTTGTCACCGGTGAGCAGGCCGACCTTGGCGGCGCCGTAGCGCTTGACCAGGTCTCCGTACTTCTGGTTGGACAGCGCCTTGATCGGCGTCGTGTAGAAGCACTTGCGGCCGGCGGCCAGCGCCAGGTGGACGGCGAACTCGCCGACGATGGTCTTGCCGCTGCCGGTGGGGGCGGCGACCAGGACGCCCTTGCCGCTCTCCAGAGTCTGGCAGGCGCGGATCTGGAAGTCGTCGAGCGGGAAGTCGTACAACTGCTGGAAGCCGTAGAGGGCCGTTGCCTGCTCCTTGGCGCGCTCGCGGGAGGCCGCGTACCGCTCGGCGGGGCTGAGCTGCTCTTCGGGCATGGGGTTGCCGTGCACTGGCGTCACCTTTTCTTCCCGTGGGTGTGGCTGGACGGGGGCGCAGACGGCGACGCCTGCGGCTGCGGGGCCGTGGCCTGGGACGGCGACGGGGCGCGGCGGGTGCTTGGGGTGTGGTGATCGAGCATCTCAGCCTGAGATTACCCGTCTGGAGTGACATCAACATCAGACTTTTCCGGCAGCTGAAACGGGTTGCGGGCGGGCGGTGCGAAGCGTGATCGGACGGGTGCCGGGGGTGATCGGGAAAGGGCGCGCGGATCGGATGGGGTGGAATCCAGGCGGGGCGCGCGGATCGGATGGGGTGGAATGCACGCGGGGCGCGCGGATCGGGTGGCGTGGAATGCAGGCGGGGCGCGCGGATCGGGCTGTACGGGGTGCGGGGCGGGGTCCTGGTGGGGTTCCGGCGGGGTGTCCCGGCGGGTTCGGAAAACCGGGTGCGGGTCGAACTCACGTTCCGCTAGCGTCCTCGCCGTGGCCAAGTTGAACCAGATCATCGCCGTGGAAAAAGGCGTCAAGTCGAAGTCGTTCCAGGAGCTGACGCAGGCTCACCAGGATCTGCAGAAGCCCGCGCTGCTGGCCGGTATCTCCCGGTCGTACCAGCCGAAGGACGAGGAGGGCGAGCAGTTGCCGCCCGAGTCGACGCGGGTGCAGGTCAAGGCGGAGGACGTGCTGCGTGCCACCGCCACCACGCTGACCCGGCTGTTCGACGTGACAGCCACCAAGGACTGGGCCAACACCGAGGCCCGGGCGGACGTGGTGGTGGACGGGCGGACGCTGGTGGCCGGTGCGCCCGTCACCTACCTGCTGTTCCTGGAGAAGCAGTTGACCGACCTGCGGACGTTCGTCCGCAAGCTGCCGGTGCTGGACGCCGCCGAGTCCTGGTCGCACGACCCGTCCTCGGACGCGTGGAAGACCGAGGCGGTGCGCACCATCCGCACCAAGAAGGTGCCGCGCAACCACGTGAAGGCGGAGGCGACGGAGAAGCACCCGGCGCAGGTCGAGGTCTACTACGAGGACGTCGCAATCGGGTACTGGACGACCGTGAAGTTCTCCGGCGCACTGCCCGCGCGGCGGGTGAACGAGCTGCTGGAGCGGGTGGAGAAGCTCCAGCAGGCGGTGCAGTTCGCCCGCGAGGAGGCGAACGCCGCGGAGGTCACCGACCGCCGGGTCGGCGACGCCGTTTTCGGCTACCTGTTCGGGTAGCCCCACGAGCCCCCCGGGTGAGACCGGGGGTGGCGCGAAAAGCGCAAGCTGACACTGAAGTTGAAGCTGACTTCGGGGTACAAGGTGGAGGTTCGAGTCCTCCCCCCGGCACCAACACGCGTCGGGGTGGCCCAACTTGGCAGAGGCAGCCCCGTCAATCTCAGACTCTCGCTCAAGTCTCAGCATTCGCCGCCGAGCGCCGGATCGACCGGTCGAGGGCCGGTAACGTCGGATGCGGGTTCGACTCCCGCCTGCGCCTCTCCGCGGCGCGGTAGCTTCAATGGCAAAGCACGACGTTGTGAGAGTGACCCTCGGCCTTAAACGTGCCGGCGCAGAGCAATTGGGTGGCACCGCAGGGGCCCGGGAGCTGGATACCGCTCCCGGGCCCCGTCACGTTTTGGGGGCGGGTTCGCCGGCACGTTTCGGGCGCGGGTGCGTCGTTACGTCGCGGGGGCGGGTTCGCCGGCACGTTTCGAGCGCAGGTGCGTCGTTACGTCGCGGGGGCGGGCGCGTCGTCACGTTTCGCGGGCCAGGTGCGCCGTCACGTTTCGGGCGCGGGTGCGTCTCGTTTCGGGGCGGCCGCGTCGCACGGGGTGAGCGGTTCGGGCGGCTCCCACGAGTTGATCTATGCGGAGATGATCCGCGCGTAGATGATCTGGTCGGCGGTTTCGAACGTGATCAGCCGGAGCCGCTGCGGAAATCGCACTCACGTGAACTGTTCACATCCAGAGTTGCAAATGTCTTCATGTGGTCAGCGAATCGGCCTCGCTCGATCGACTTCCGACCAGAGTCGGACGATTGCGATCAGCAGATGGCCGCAGTGCGATCCGGTTCCTACAGTCGTGCCACCGAACCCCACGACAGGAGGACAGGCGATGGCGAATCTCGAGACCTCGCTCAAGGAAGCCATGACCATCGAAGGTGCCATCGGGGTGGCCCTGGTGGACTACGGCAGCGGGATGGCCCTGGGCACTCTCGGCGACGGCGGGGAGATCGATCTGAATGTCGCCGCCGCTGCCAACACCGACCTGGTGCGTGCCAAGATGCGGGCGATGGAGATGCTCAACCTCCACGACGACGGCATCGAGGACATTCTGGTCACCCTGACCGGGCAGTACCACCTGATCCGCCCGCTCACCACGGCCGGCGGGCGAGGACTGTTCCTCTACCTCGCGCTCAACCGCAGCCGGTCCAACCTGGCAATGGCCCGGCACCAGTTGAAGCGGATCGAGGCGTCCCTGGAGGTCTGAGCGCGGGCGGCGGCCTGCGGGCCGCCGGCGACAAAGGGGAGGAAGCATGCCCGTACCGCTGTACCAGGCCAAGGCCGAGTTCTTCCGGATGCTCGGCCATCCGGTCCGGATCCGAGTGCTCGAACTGCTCCAGGCGGGGCCGACGCCCGTCCGCGACCTACTGCCCGAGCTCGAGATCGAACCGTCCAGCCTCTCCCAGCAGTTGGCCATCCTGCGCCGCTCCGGCCTGGTCACCGCCACCCGCGAGGGATCCACCGTGGTCTACGCGCTGGCCGGCGCCGACGTCGCCGAACTGCTGCGCACCGCACGCCGGATACTCACCGAGCTGCTCGCCGACCAGGGCATGCTGCTGGAGGAGCTCCGCGCGTCCCACTGACCACCCCCCGACGGGCCACCCTGCTCCCATCCGGATGGCCCGTCAGTGGTGTTCGGTCACGCAGTTCGCCCGGCCCGCCCGGCCCGCCAGGCCCGCCAGGCCCGCCAGGCCCGCCGGGCTCGCCCGGTCCGCCCGGCCCACCCGGTCCGCCCGGCCCGCCCGGTCCGCCCGGTCCGCCCGGTCCGCCCGGATCAGGACTCGGCGAGGGCGAGTGGCAGGCACACCACGCTGACCGTGTCGTTCGGCTCGGCCTCTTCCGCCCTCCGGGTACACCTCCAGGAACCGCCCCCGGATTGGGCCGAACGCCGCGAGCACTGATGCTGTGTGACATTTCACACGTCATACTTCTAGCCGAATCGCGCCCTCCCCGGCCACCATCGGCAGGTGACCCACACCGACTCCTTCCTCGCGCTGAGCGCCGCCACCGGCCGCTTCAGCTACGGCTCGCCCCGCGCGGTCACCCTCGCCGCCGACGCGAGCCGCGCCCTGTTCCTGCGTTCCACCGGCCCGACCGACCCGGTCGAGCGACTGTGGAGCTATGACCTGACGACCCATCAAGAGCGCCTGGTGGCAGACCCGTTGGCGCTCGCTCCCGCCCGCACCGGCGCGGTCGCGGACCTGCCTCCGCTGGAGCGTCGCCTGCGCGAACGGATCCGGCTGTGGGCGCCCGGCATCGGCTCGTTCGCGGCCACCGCCGATCTCGCCACGGCGGTCTTCGCCCTCGACGGCCGGCTCTTCCGCTGCGAGACGGCGACCGGCGCCTGCACCGAACTCCCGGTCTCGGCGCCCGCGTTCGACCCGCGACCGAACCCGGACGGTTCGCTGGTCGCGTACGTCGCCGACGACGCGCTGTACCTGGCGCCGGGCGGCCGGCTCAGTCCGGCGGACGGGGCGCGCTGGGGCGTGGCGGAGTTCGCGGCGGCCGAGGAGCTGGGCCGCTCCCGGGGCCACTGGTGGTCGCCCGACGGCACCGCGCTGCTGGCCGCCCGGGTGGACGAATCGGCGCTGCCGCTGCGGCACTTGGGCGACCTGGCGCACCCGGAGCGGACGCCGGACTCGTTCGCCTACCCGCAGGCGGGCGGCCCGAACGCGGACGTCCAGCTGTGGGTGCTGCGCCTGTCCGGCGCCCGCACCCAGCTGCGGTGGGACGACGCCGAGTTCCCGTACCTGCTGGCGGCCGACTGGGAGGGCGACGGGGAGATCCTGCTGACCGTCGCGGACCGGTTGCAGCAGCGGGTGCTGCTGCTGAGCGCCGACCCGGCCACCGGCATCACGCGTAAACTCTCGTGCACCGAGGACGAGTTCTGGGTGGACCCGCTGCCGGGCACCCCGCTGCGGCTGCCCGACGGTCGGGTGCTGACCTCGGCGGACACCCCGGCGGCGCGCGGGCTGGCGCTGGACGGCAAGCCGCTGACGGACGAGCGGCTGCAGGTGCGCCGGGTGGTCGGACCGTGGCAGGGCGGCCTGCTGGTCGAGGCGGGCGACGGCGACCCGGCCGACCAGCACGTGTACCTGCTGGACCCGGACGGCGGCGCCCCGGAGCGGCTCACCGAGGGCCCGGGCGTTCACGCGGTGGCCGCACACGGCGAGGGCGTGCTGCTGCTCGTCTCGGCCACCCTCGACGGCGTCCGGCGTGAATTCCGCCAGCACGGCGTCCGCACCGGCGAGCTGCCCGCCCTGACGGCCGAACTCCCCTACCGGCCGGAGCCGTTGCTGGCCCGGGTGACCGAGCACGGGCTGCCCACGGCGGTGCTGTACCCGCGCGGGCACGTGGCGGGGCGCCGGCTGCCGGTGCTGCTGGACGTGTACGGCGGCCCGGGCTACCAGGCGGTCGCGAACGAGCCGCGCCGCTGGCAGCTGAAGCAGTGGTGGGCCGACCAGGGCTTCGCGGTGGTGACCGTCGACAACCGCGGAACGCCTTTCGTGTCACCGGAGTTCACCCGGGCGATCTTCCGCCGCTTCTCGCAGGTGGCGATCGACGACCAGGTGGCGGCCCTGCACGCGCTGGCCGCGGCGCACCCGGATCTGGACCTGTCCCGGGTGGGCGTGCGCGGCTGGTCGTACGGCGGCTACTTCGCGGCGCTGGCGGTGCTGCGCCGTCCGGACGTGTTCCACGCGGCGAGCGCGGGTGCGCCGCCGACCGACTTCCGGCTGTACGACACGGCGTACACCGAGCGGTACTTGGGGCTGCCGCAGGAGAACCCGCAGGGGTACGAGGCGGACTGTCTGCTCGCCGACGCGCCGTCGCTGACCCGTCCGCTGCTGCTGATCCACGGGCTGGCCGACGACAACGTGCACCCCTCGCACACGATGCTGCTGTCGCAGGCGCTGACCCGGGCGGGCCGACCGCACGCGGTGCTGCCGCTGCCGGGGGTGAGCCACATGCTGCCGGACGGGGAGCTGGAGCGGGTGGCGGCGGTGGAACTGGACTTCCTGCGCGGGGAGTTGGGGATGACCTCTTCCACCTGAAGCATGACATGTGAAATATTACCGACCATCCCTTTACCTTTCCTTCCGCTAAGGAGCGGGTCTCTTGCGCAGACTCCCCACAGCCCTCCTGGCTGCGCTGACCACCGGCGCGATAGCGCTGACCGCCGTCCCGGCGTTCGCCCAACCGTCTTCCCCCGCAACGCCGTTGAGCACTGAGGGCCGCGAGGCCCCGCCGTCCCCGCTGCCGCCCCAGGAGAAGGCCCGGCAGGCGCTGAAGACGCAGGCCATGGAGCAGGTCAACCAGGGCAAGGTCGCCAAGAGCGACAAGGGCACCACCCCGGCCAAGGTGAAGATCGGCAACGACTACGTCCAGCTCGCGCACCAGCGCACGGACAAGGTGTTCGTGATCCTGGCCCAGTTCGGCGACCAGGTCGACAACTCCACGCTGTACAACGGAAAGCCGCGCTACGGCGGCACCCCGGGCCCGCAGCACAACCAGATCCAGCAGCCGGGCGCGGACGACACGCACACCTACTGGCGGAGCGACTTCAGCCGCGACTTCTACCAGAAGATGTTCTTCGACGACACGCCCGGCGCGAACTCGATGCGCAACTTCTACCGCACCCAGTCCTCGGGCCGGTACGACATCGAGGGCACCGTCACCAACTGGGTCACCCTGCCCTGGAACGAGGCCCGTTACGGTTCCAACAAGGGCCCGCAGGGCGGCGGCGGCTGGACGCAGGCGCAGGAGTTCGTCCGGGACGCCACCAAGGCCTGGTACGACGGCGAGATCGCCAAGGGCCGCTCGGCGGCGGACGTCAAGGCGGAGCTGGCGCAGTACGACGTCCAGGACCGCTACGACTACGACAAGGACGGCAACTTCGACGAGCCGGACGGCTACCTCGACAACGTGATCGTGGTGCACGCCGGCGTCGACGAGACCTGGGGCGGCGGCGCGCAGGGCTCCGACGCCCTTTGGGCGCACCGCAGTTGGACGTTCCCCGACCCGTCCGGGCAGACCGGCCCGGCGGGCAACCGGATCGGCGGCGCGCCGGTCGGCGACACCGGCCTGTACGTGTACGACTACGTGCAGGCGGGCGAGAACAGCGGAGTGGGCCTGTTCTCCCACGAGTTCGGGCACAACCTGGGCCTGCCGGACCTGTACTCGACCAACGGCGGCGACAACTCCGTCAGTTTCTGGTCGCTGATGTCCTCCGGCTCGTACCTGGGCAAGGGCCGGAACACCACCGGCGAGTACCCGGGCGACCTGGACGCCTGGAGCAAGTTGCAGATGGGCTGGCTGAATTACGACGAGGCGCAGGCCGCCACCCGTTCCAGCCACACCCTGGGCGTCTCCGGCTACAACACTGACCAGGCGCAGGCCGTCCTGGTGCACCTGCCGCCGGGTTCGACCACCACCACGCTGGCCGACCCGTTCGAGGGCGGCGCGCAGTGGTGGAGCGACACCGGTGACAACATGGACGCCTCGCTGGCCCGCACCGTGGACCTGACCGGCGCCACCGGCTCGGCCGCGCTCGACACCGCGGCCTGGTGGGACACCGAGCAGGACTACGACTTCTTCACGGTGGAGGCCTCGGCCGACGGCGGCCGCAACTGGACGCCACTGCACGGCACGGTGGACGGACAGCCGATCGGCGACACTCCCGCGAACACCCCTGGCCTGAGCGGAAGTTCGGGCGGCTGGCGCCAGCTGCACCTGCCGCTGGACGGCTACCTCGGCAAGCAGGTGCAGGTGCGCTTCCACGTCACCTCCGACACCAACACCCACGGCAAGGGCGTGCTGGTGGACGCGGTGAAGCTGACCGCGGACGGCGCGGTGCTGCTGGCCGACGGCGCGGAGGGCGGCCCGGGCGACTGGGCGGCCGTCGGGTTCTCGGTCATCCACGGCAAGGACGCCGTCAAGCAGCACCCGCGGGCGTACCTGGTGGAGAACCGCCGCTACGTCGGGTACGGCGCGTTCCTGAAGACCGGCCCGTACAACTTCGGGTACTCTGGCGTGCCGAACAAGTCCAACGTGATCGACAACTACCCCTACCAGGAGGGCGTGCTGGTGTGGCTGTGGGACACCTCCTACGGCGACAACAACACCGTCGACCACCTGGGCGGCGGCCTGATCCTGCCGGTGGACGCGCACCCGAAGGCGCTGCGGTTCGCGGACGGCTCGACCACCAACGGGCGTTCGCAGCCGTACGACGCGACGTTCTCGCTGAAGAAGACCGACGCGTTCACGCTGCACAAGGCGGGCGTGGCGACCAAGGTGCCCTCGGAGCCGGCGGTGCCGGCGTTCGACGACCGCCACGGCGTGTACAGCGACCCGGCGATCCCGCAGCTCGGGGTGAAGGTGCCGGACACCAACACCCGGATCGAGGTGGTCCGCGAGACCCAGGGCGGCAAGCTGACCACCGTCCGCGTGGGCCCGGCGTCCTGATACCGGCGCTCTGAACCCCTGACCGGCCGGCGACTGTTCCTCTTGTAAAGCTTCCTTTAGAAAGCTAGCTTTACATACATGAGCGAACAGCCGTCGGCCGTCCGGCTGACCGACCCGCGCGCCCTGCGCGCCTACGCCCACCCGACCCGGATGGCCCTGGTGGGCCTGCTCCGGGTGCACGGACCGCTGACCGCGACCCGCGCCGCGGAGCTGCTCGGCACCGAGTCGGTCGCCAGCTGCTCCTTCCACCTGCGCCAGCTCGCCAAGTACGGGCTGGTCGAGGAGGCCGGCGGCGGGCGCGGCCGGGAGAAGCCCTGGCGGGCCACCGCCACCTTCACCAGCTGGGAGTCCTCGCCCACCGACCCGGAGCAGGCCGCCGCCGTCGACACCCTGCAACGCGCCGTGCTGAACAGCTACTTCGCCCGCGCCACCGCCTGGCTGGAGCACCGCGCCAAGGACACGCCCGAGTGGCGCGAGGCGATCGGCTTCGGCGACACCGTGGTCCGGGTCACCCCCGAGGAACTCACCGAACTCCTCACCCGGATCGAGGAGTTGACCCGCCCCTACCTGGAGCGCACGGACGCCCTCCCCGAAGGCGCCCGCCCCGTCCAGCTGATGCAGCTGGCCGTGCCGACGGACGTACGGCAGTGATCAACCGCCCCCGGATACCCGAGCTGCTGCGCGATCCGGCCTTCCGCCGCTACTGGAGCGGGCAGACCATCTCCTCCCTCGGCGACCAGATCACCCTGCTGGTGATCCCGCTGATCGCGGTCTCCGCCCTGCACGCCGACGCCGCGCAGATGGGCTACCTGGCCGCCGCCGGCTACCTGCCGTACCTGCTGCTGTCGCTGCACGCGGGCGGCTGGGCCGACCGCTACGGGCGGCGGCGCCGGGTGATGATCGCCACCGACCTGGGCCGCGCCGCGGTGCTGCTGACCGTCCCGCTCGCCTGGGCGGCAGGCGTGTTGACGCTGTTCCAGCTGTACGCGGTGGTACTCGCGGTCGGCGCGCTCTCGGTGTTCTTCAACGTCTGCAACCCGCCGCTGTTCGTCGCGCTCGTCCCCGCCGACCAGTACCTGCGCGGCAACGCGCTGATCAACGGCAGCCGCGCCGCCTCCTACGTGGCGGGCCCGGGCCTCGGCGGTCTGCTGGTCCAACTGCTGGCCGCGCCTTTGGCGTTGGTGGTGGACGCGCTGTCCTTCCTGGCGTCCGCGCTGTTCCTGCGCCGGATCGACCCGGCGGAGCCGCCGCCGGCCGAGGCCGGGCGCGGCTCGGCGGGCGAGGGGTTGCGCTGGATCCGCCGCTCCCCCGTGATCCGGGCCGCGCTGCTCGGCACCGCCACCGTCAACCTGTTCACCTTCGTCATCAGCGCGTTGTTCATCCTCTTCGCCACCCGTGAACTCGGCTTCAGCGCGGGCCTGTTGGGCTCGGTGCTGGCCGCCGGCGCGGTCGGCGCGCTGCTCGGTGCGGCGGTCACCGGACGGCTGGCCGCCCGGATCGGTGTCGGGCCGGCCTTCCTGCTCGGCCTGGTGCTGTTCCCCGCGCCGCTGCTGCTGATCCCGCTGGCCGGCGGCTCGACCGGCACCGCCGCCGCACTGCTGTTCGGTGCCGAATTCCTTTCCGGTGTCGGCGTGATGATCCTCGACATCTCGGGTGGGACGATCTTCGCCGCCTGCATCCCGGACGCCCTGCGCTCCCGGGTGTTCGGCGCCTACCAGGCCGTCAACTACGGGGTGCGGCCGCTCGGTTCACTGCTCGGCGGTCTGCTCGGCTCCACCCTGGGCCTGCGCCCCGCGCTCTGGATCGCCGCGATCGGAGCGGTGGCCTCCGGACTGTGGGTGCTTTTCTCGCCGATCCCGCGCCTGCGCGAACTCCCCGTCCAGGAAGGGCCGGTGGACCCGGACGAACCGGCTGACCAGGAAGAACGGACCGAACAGTCGGTCTGACAACGGATCGGGATGGCGAGGCACCATAGCGCATTCGGGCATATGCCCGATGGATATGGCCGAAAGTCTCGCCCTCCGGGGGCCCCGCCGGTAGCGTTGCGTCCCGGTCAGACTACCGCAGGTGAAAGCGGTGGCCAGGGACGCACCGTGCCCCGCACGGTGGGGAGGGAATGCGGTACGTGCCCGGTATCGAGGAATGCCTTGCGGAAGCCATGGGGATCACCGGCGCCCTGGGGGTCAGCCTGGTCGACTGGACCAACGGCCTGGCCATCGGAACCGCCGGACTGGGCCCCGACGGCGACCACGAGGTCGGGGCCGCCGACGCCACCGAACTCGCCCGGGCCGTCACCCAGACCCCGTCGTTCGCCGACCCGGACTCCGGTGCCCCGCCCGCCGAGGACGTCATCGTCACCTCGGCCGGTAACTACCACCTGATCCGCTTCGTCCCCGCCGCCTTCGACGCGAACGTCTTCCTCTACCTCCGGCTGGACCGCGACCACGCCAACCTGGCGATGGCCCGGCTCCGCCTCGCCGCCATCGCCGACCGACTGGTGCTCAGCTGATGTGGCCCACCGACACGCTCACCGCGCCCGCCGCGACACCCACTCCTTCGACCGTCAACACGCTTCCCCCGCGCCTCCTCCCGCACCGCGTCCCGCCGCCGGCCCGGCACGTCGCACCGCCGGCCCGCGCACTCGCCGCCGCGGAGCTCACCCCGACGACGCCCGTCCCGGCAACACCTGCGCAAGCCGTCATTCCACCGATGCCGACCGTACCGCCACTACTGGTCGCCTCCCCATTGGCCGCTCCCCAACTCACCGCCACCGCACCACAGTTGACGCCAAGAATGCGACGCACCCAGGCCGCTCCACTGCCGCGCCGCCGACGTTCCAGCTGCGCGCCCGCGACCACCTTCGAGGCCGCGCTCACCGACCTCGCCGCCCAGGCCGCCACCGGCGTCCTGCACGGCCCGGACGGCGCGGTGCATCTGGCGGCCGGCCTGGTGGTGCACGCCGAGTCCGCGCGCGGCGCGAGCGTCGGCCACCTGCTCACCGGCGCGGGCCGGATCACCCTCCGCGCCTGGGAGGAGAGCGTGGCACTCGGCGGCGGGCACCCCGCCGACCACCTGCTCGCGGTCGGCCTGGTCGGCACCGGCGAACTCGAACTCGCCCGCCTCGCCGCGACCTTGGACGGCGCCCAGGACGCGCTCGCCCAGCACAGCGTCGAACTGCGCTTCGACCCGGCCGCCCGCCCGGCCTTCCAACTCGCCCGCCCGCTCTCCGTCCTGGAGCTGCGCGGCGCGGTCGGCCGGCGGCGCGCCCTGCTGGACGCCTGCTGGCCGTCCGCCGAACTCGACTCCGTCCCGCCGGTCGCCACCGGCGCGGCCCCGACGCGCCGCACCGCCGTGCCGCGCCGCCGCCGCCAGGCGCTGCTGGCCGCCGCCGACGGCATCCGCACCGTGCCCGAACTGGCCCGGCTGCTGGGCCGATCCACCTTCGGCACCCTGCTGGACGTCCGGCAGCTGGCCGCCGCCGGGCTGCTCGCGTCCGGCCGGCCCGCCGTCCTCCCCGACCCGCCACCGGCCGCCGGGCCGCAATCCGCGCCGCCGGACGCGCCAGGGCCTGTCCCCATGCCGCCCGGCCCGCGCTCCTACGACTCCTCGGACCCGGAGGTGGGCCTGCTGCTCCGACTACGCGCCGCTCTGGAGGCCCTGTGACCGCCCTGCCCGTTTGCCCCTGCCCGCCGTCCGAGTCATGAAGCGCACCTTTCGTCAACTGGCCGCGAGGAGGACGCCCGTGCTGCCCGAAGCCGAGGTGCAGGCCGAACTGCGCGGCCTGCGCTCCCGAGTCCCGCACCTGACGGGTTCGCTGGTCGCCACCATCGACGGCCTGGTGGTGGCCCACGACACCAGCGCCCTGGAGGCGGAGAGCGTGGCCGCGCTGACCGCCGCCGCGCTCGGCGTCGGCGCGCGGCTGACGGAGGCCACCGGGCAGGGCGCCTTCCTGGAGCTGATCACCCGCGGCGAGCGCGGCTACACGGCGACGTACGCCGCCGGCTCGTACACGGTGCTCACGCTGCTGGCCGGCGCGCAGGCCAACGTCGGCCGCCTGCACCTGGAGGCCCGCCGGGCCGGGGCGCGGATAGCCGCCCTCGCCGACACGGACCTGGACCGCAGCCCGCTCTGACCCCCTCCCCTCCCTTTGACGCTCATCTCATCTCTGCACCACCCTGGCCCGTCGATCTGACGTGCCGTCAATTCGCTTACCGGAAGAGGTACTTGCACGATGGCTGCTGTGGAAACCGCGCTCAAGGACATCATGGGGTCGATCGAGGGCACCATCGGTGTCGCCCTGGTCGACTACAACAGCGGGATGGCCCTCGGCCTGCTCGGCGGCGGCCCCGACCTGGACCTGAACGTCGCCGCCGCCGGCAACACCGACGTGGTCCGGGCCAAGCTGCGCGCGATGGAGCTGCTCAACCTGAACGAGGCGATCGAGGACATCCTGATCACCCTCTCCTCCCAGTACCACCTGATCCGCCCGCTCACCTCCCGCTCCGGCAAGGGACTGTTCCTCTACCTGGCCCTGGACCGCCACCGGGCGAACCTGGCGATGGCCCGCCACCAGCTCAAGAAGGTCGAGACCGACCTGGAGGTCTGACGCTCGGCCCGCGCGGCTGGGCCTGCCCCGTACTCGGCCGGCGCGGCTGGGCCTGCCCCGTACTCGGCCGGCGCGGCTGGGCCCGCTCCGCGTTCAGCCGGCCCTGCGCAGGGTGAGCAGGCCCCCGGTGGGCACCCGGACGGCGAGTTCCGTCCCGTCCACCGGGGTCTGCGCCCGCGCCACCTCCCCGCCCAGGCAGTCCTGGACCAGCAGGTCGACCCGGCCCGGCGCCCGGTCGAAGTCGATCCGCACCAGGGTGTCCGGGTCGGCGTTCGCCACCAGCAGTAGCCGCCAGTCACCGGCGGCGTGCAGCGGCAGCGGGGCGTAGCGGCCGAACGCGAGCGCGCCGGAGCTCCGCGCCTCGATCACGGGGTACGCCAACTCGGGCCGGTGCGGGCGTAGTTCGCTTCGCTGGAGCAGCTCGCGGTGCTCCTTCATGACGCCCAGCCAGAACCTGAGCGCGCCCAGTTGCTCGGGGCGCTGCGCACCGAGGTCGACGGAGACCTGGGCGGTGGCGAACAGGACCGACTGGAGCAGCACGGCGATCTGTTCCGGGCTCTCCTCGGGGTGCCAGGTGAGCGGGTCGGCGTGCACGGCGAGCGGTCCGGCGGTGAGTCGCAGGTCCGCGGTGCGGACCCGGTTCTCCACCGCGTTGTGCGGGCAGTCGGCGGCCCGGACCATGGTGGCGTAGGGCCACAGGCCGGGGCCGAGGTAGTCCTGCCGGTGTTCGACCAGCACGTCGGGGCGGGTGGCGCGGAGCCGTTCGTCGAGGGCGGCGAGCAGTTTCCGCACGCCTTCGGCGACGGTGGCGCAGTCCGCCTCGGGTGAGGCGGTGTGGGGTGCGGCGCCGGGTGCGGGCCGGCGGGCGAAGGTGTCGACGAAGTCGACCTTCAGGCCGTCGACGCCGTACTTCTCGACGGCTGCGGCGAGCCGTTCGACCTGGTGGGCGCGGACGGTGGCGCTGCGCGGGTCGAGCAGGTGGGTCTCGAGTTGCGGCAGGTGGGCGAGGGTGTGGCCGGCCAGTCGTTTCGCCGCTTCGCTGCGGTCGCCGACGAACGGGACGGCGTGCCACAGCAGGTAGTTCAGGCCGAGGGCGCGGATCCGGGCGACGTGCGCGGCGAAGTCCGGGAAGTCGGTGGGGGCGGGCTGCCAGTCGCCGGTGGTGGCATAGGAGCGGGTGCGTTCGTCGGTCTGCCAACCGTCGTCGACGATCAGGGTGCGGAAGCCGAGCGGGGCGGCGAGTGCGGCGAGTCGTTCGACGTCGGTGGCGGCCATCGCCAGGTGCAGCGCGTACCAGGTGCAGAACACCGGCTCGAACGCGGCGTCGGGGACGGTCCGGACGGGCGCGAGGGTGGCCCACCAGTCGGCGCATTCCCGTACGGTGTCGGCGAAGTGACGACCAGTCAGGTCGAGGCGCAGGACGGTCTGAGGGCCGTCCTGCTCGATCCACCAGCTGTAGCGTCCGGTCTCCTCGACGGCGCCTTCGCCGATGGCGACGGACCGGACGAGTTCACCGACGGCGAAGGTGCACAGCGCGCGGTCGCCCGGGCCGACCAGGCTGCCGACGGGCGCGCCCTTGGGCAATGACGCCTCCCGGGGTGTCGCCCAACTCGGGGGCAGCCAGCGGGCGTTGGTGTTGGGTGTCCAGTAGCCGGTGGCGCCGGTGCAGGGCAGCTGCCACTCGATCCGCAGGCGGGCGTCCGGTTCGGTGGTGGACGCCTCGATCAACAGCACGCCGGCGGCGTCGAGTTCGGTCACCGTCACGGCCGGGGCGCTGTCGCTCCCGACCGCCGTCACCCGGACGGCGAGCGGGCCGGCGTCGACGATGCTGTAGGTCTCGGTGCGGCCGGACGGCGGCGCGGAGCCGTCCCAGGACAGTGTGGTCACGCGGGGTTTCCTTTCGCAGGGGGTGGTCCCGCCCCGGCCGGCCGCGGAAGCGGTAGGACGGCCGGCCGGGGCGGGTGTTCGGGGTGCGCCGGCGCAGCAACGCGGCACGCCGGTCAGCGGCTCAGCGGCTCAACGGCTCAGCGGCGCAGCGGCCCTTCGCAGGTGTAGTCGGCGGTGCCGGCCCGGCCGCCGGGCCAGATGTCGACCTTGCCGAAGTAGCAGTTCATGTCGTCGAGGTTGTTGGTGACGCCCTTGGTGCGCTCGAGGACGAAGTGGTCGACGGTGCCGGACATGTCCTTGAACACCTGGTCGGGGCTGCTGGAGTCGGCGAGGTTGGCGGTGATCCGGCCGGTGCAGACGAAGCGCATCGGCTTGTTGTTCCAGTCGCCGTTGTCCTTGCAGTCGGGGGTGTTGTAGGTGGCCTTGGCGAACGCGTCCCGCACCTCGGAGGGGTAGGCCTGGGCCAGGTACCCGTTGGGGGTGAACTTGGTGCTGGGTACGGCGAGTTGGTCGACCTTCTTGATCTGCTGGTCGAGGAACGCCGAGTACTCGCGGTCGAGGTTGCGGTCGGCGCCGAGGCGGGTCCGCCAGGCGTCGTAGCCGGCCGGGTCGTCGGCGCGCTGGTAGCCGTACATCTCGCGCAGCAGGGACGGGTGGGCGGTCCACAGGAACTCGAAGAAGGTGCCGGCGTAGTTGTAGAAGTGGAAGTCGGGCTTGTCGGCGTAGCGGGCGTGCAGGATCTGGTCGACGGTCATCCGGGGCAGGCCGGCCGCCTCGTCCTGGGCGAGCTTGTTGACCAGGGCCTTGCGGACCTGGATGCCCTGGTCGCGGGTGGCGCCGTCGAAGAACTCGGCGGTGCCCTCGTCCATCGCGGTGGTGCGGTCGTCGGCGTACCAGCGCTCGTCGCCGTAGTAACCCGGCACCGCCCAGCGGCCGTTGAGGTAGTGCGTGTACTCGTGGCGGAACAGCTCCTCCAGCGTCAGGTACGAATCGACGCTGGTGCGCTGGTAGGTGTAGAAGGTGGCGCCCTTCTCGATGTAGATGCCGCCGTTGCTGGTCTCCATGCCGGTCAGCAGGGGGTGGTAGACCTCGTAGTCGGCCCGGGACGCGTAGAGGTGGATGTGCAGGGTGGAGTTGGTGTCGCCGGCCAGCGGGGCGTCCGTGCCGAGGACGCGGAAGAACTGGGTCTTCACCTGCTTGCTGGCGTAGTACATCTGGTCGACGGTGGCCTTGTCGAGGCCGGTGCGCACCTCGATCGCACCGTTGTCGTACTTGTAGGTGTAGGGGAAGAGGCGGGCCTCAAAAGCGTCCTTGCAGACCCCGAACTGGGCGCACACGCCGTAGGTGTTGGCCCAGCCGGCCGCCTTGATCCAGGGCGCGGAGTACTCGCCGAAGGTGTTCCGGGTGTCCGTCAGGAGCGGGCCGATGTCCGCGGTGATCTGCGGCTTGAGGGCGTCGAGTTCGCCGAGCCGGCCGTACTCGGCCATCGCGTCGCGGGCCACCCATTCGTTCGGGGTGCCCTTGAGGTACCCGGCGGTGGCGAAGCCGCGCAGCAGGGCGCGGTGGGCGGGGTCGGCCGCGACGGCGGTGGTGTACGCCTGGTCGCGGTTGTTGATGCCGAGGTAGTTGGCGGTGAGCGCGGCGAGCACGCCGCCGCCCCACTGCGGGACGGCGACCAGTGGGCTGCCGGGGCCGAAGTGCGAGAGCAGCTGCTTGAACAGCGGCAGGTTGTGCTCGCGGATGGCGGTGGCGCCGGCCGCGATGCCCAGTTCGCGCATGACCAGGCCGGCCTCGGGGGTGGCGTCGAAGGCGTGGCCGCTGGCGAGGTGGGCGTCGATGGCGCGCTGGACGGCGGTGGTGGTGGGTGCGGTGGTCAGGTCGATGCTCTTCTGCGCGAAGTCGTGGAAGACGGCGGCGTGCAGGAAGTACCAGAGCCGGTACAGGGCGGGGCTGTTGGTTCCGGCGAGGCTCTGCGCCTTGGCGGCGACGGCCTGCACGTGCGCCGGGTCCATGGTGGTGGCGAACCGGGCGTCCCAGGTCCACAGGGTCCCGCCGAGGCAGGCCTCGGTGACGGCGGGGTCGGCGAGGAAGTCGGCGAGGCCCTGCGGGGAGAGGGCGGTCAGGCCGTTCAGGTCGCAACTGACGCCGGCCGCGGTGCTCGCCAACTCGGCTGCGGTGGGAGCGGGTTGGCCGACCTTGGGGGGCAGGGCGCCGGGGATGTGGTCGCCACCGAGGCTTCCGCCGCCGGGTGCGGGCGCGGCGGTGCCGGCCTGCGGGGTGGCGCTGCCGAGGTGTTCGGCCTCGTCGTACGCGGTGCGCTCCGCGGGCGCGGGCACGGGCGCGCCGGCGGGGGCGGGCGCGGACACGGGCGCGCCGGCGGGGGCGGCGGGCACCGGGTCGGCGGCGACGGCGTGGGTGCTCTGGAGCACGGGCAGTGCGAGGGTCACGGCGATGGCTGCGGCCAGCAGGGTCTTTCGGGGTGATCGCACGGTGGGGGTGCCTTTCGTCGGGTGGGGGCGTGCTCCAACAGGCCCCGTCAGGGGCGCGAGGAACTGCGTGGGTGACCGTGCGCATCGGTCGGCCGCGCAGTTCCTTGCGTCCCTCGCGGAGCTGGGGGCGGGGGGCGGGGGCGGGCACGTCTGTGGGGCGCGCAGTTCCTTGCGTCCCTCGCGGAGCTGGGGGCGGGGGGGGGGGGGGGGGGGGGGGGGGGGGGGGGGGGGGCGCCCCCCCCCCCCCGCGGGGCGGGGGCGGGGGGGGGGGGCGCGCGGCGCGC
>NZ_JBICXW010000001.1:175339-367624 GCF_043200475.1 Kitasatospora sp. NPDC048407
CCCCCCTGCGCCCGGCCCCCCCCCGGGGGGGGGCGCCGCCCCCCCCCCCCGGCCGGGGGGCGGGGGGGGGGGGGGGGGCCGCCCCCCGCGGGGGGGGGGCCCCCCCCCCCCCCCCCGCCCCTGGTGCGCTATTCCTCGGGGAAGTGGCAGGCGACCTGCCGGGTGGGGGTGTCGTGGGTGAGCACCGGCGCCTCGGTCCGGCAGATGGCCTGCGCCTTGGGGCAGCGCGGGTGGAAGGTGCAGCCGGGCGGGGGGCTGGCGGGGCTGGGCGGGTCGCCGAGCAGGACGATGCGTTCGCGGGTGCGCTCGGCGACGGGGTCGGGCAGCGGGACGGCGGAGAGCAGCGCCTTGGTGTAGGGGTGGGCGGGTCTCTCGTACACGTCCGCCTTGTCGCCGAGTTCGACGATCCGGCCGAGGTACATGACGGCGACCCGGTGGCTGAGGTGTTTGACCACGGCGAGGTCGTGCGCGATGAAGACGTAGGCGACGCCGAGTTCGGACTGGAGGCGTTCCAGCAGGCCGACGATCTGTGCCTGGATGGAGACGTCGAGGGCGGAGACCGGTTCGTCCGCGACGACGAGCTCCGGGCGGGTGGCGAGGGCCCGGGCGATGCCGATGCGCTGGGCCTGGCCGCCGGAGAACTGGTGGGGGTAGCGCTCCAGGTGTTCGGGTGCGAGTCCGACCAGCCGGATCAGGTCCCGGACTTCCTCGCGGATCGTCGCGGCGGACGCGCCCTGGGCCCGCAGCGGAGCCGCGATGATCTGCTGGACGGTCTTTCGCGGGTTGAGCGAGGCGAACGGGTCCTGGAAGATCATCTGGAACTTGCTGCGCAGCGGCCGCAGTTGGCGTTGCGGGGCGCGGGTGATGTCCTGTCCGCGGTAGCTGACCTGCCCGGCCGTCGGATCGAGCAGACGGACCAGCATCCGTCCGGTGGTGGATTTGCCGCAGCCGGATTCGCCGACCAGGCCGAGGGTTTCGCCGGGGCGGACGTCGAAGCTGACGCCGTCCACGGCGCGGACGCCGGGGAGGCGGCGCAGGACGCCGCGTGCGCCGGGGAAGGTCATGCCGAGGTTCCGGACGCTCAGCAGGGCGTCGGGGGCGGCTGGTTCGGCGCGGGCGGCGAGGTGGGCGGTCTCGGTGGTCATGCGGTCACCTCATCGAGGACGCAGGCGCTGCGGTGGCCGTCGGCGACAGCGCGCAGCGGCGGCCGGTCGCCGGTGCAGCGGGCGTCGGGCGCGGCGGCGTAGACGGGGCAGCGGGGGTGGAAGGCGCAGCCGGCGGGCGGGGCGAGCAGCGAGGGCGGGGCGCCGGGGATGGAGCGCAGGTCGGCACCGTCCTCGGCGTCGAGGCGGGGCAGGGAGTCGAGCAGCCCGCGCGTGTACGGGTGCCGGGGCGTGGTGAACAGCGTTTCGACGGGGGCCTGTTCGACGGCGGAGCCGCCGTACATGACGAGGACGTCGTCGGCGGCGCGGGCGATCACGCCGAGGTCGTGGGTGATCAGGACGAGGCCGAGGCCGCGTTCCCGCTGGAGGCGGGTGAGCAGGTCGAGGACCTGGGCCTGGACGGTGACGTCGAGGGCGGTGGTGGGTTCGTCCGCGATGATCAGGTCGGGTTCGCAGGACAGCGCGAGGGCGATCATGGCGCGTTGGCGCATGCCGCCGGAGAACTGGTGCGGGTGTTCGCGGGCCCGGCGGGCGGGTTCGGGGATGCCGACGTCGCCGAGCACGTCGACGGCGTGGGCGTGGGCGGCCCTGCGGGTGCCGCCGAAGTGCTGGCGGTAGGCCTCGGCGATCTGGTCGCCGACGGTGAAGTAGGGGTGCAGAGCGGTGAGGGCGTCCTGGAACACCATCGCCATCTTCCGGCCGCGCAGGGCGCGGAGTTGTTCGTCGGGGGTGCCGATCAGTTCGACGCCGTCGAGTTTCGCGGAGCCGGTGACGGTGGCCCCGCGGTGCAGTCCCATGACGGCGAGGGAGGTGACGGACTTTCCGGAGCCGGATTCGCCGACGATGCCGAGGGTGCGTCCGCGTTCGACGGTGAAGTCGATGCCTTTGACGGCGCGGACGGTGCCTTCCGGGGTGGGGAATTCGACGGTCAGGTCGCGTACGTCGAGCAGCGGGTGGGGGGTCATGACATCCTCGCCCTCGGGTCGATCCAGGCGTAGACGAGGTCCACGACCAGGTTGGAGGTGACGATGAAGAAGGAGGCGAGCAGCGTCACGCCCATGATCACCGGCTGGTCGGACTTGTTGAGGGAGTCGGCGAAGAGTTTGCCGATGCCGGGGAGGCCGAACAGCGATTCGGTGATCAGGGCGCCGGCCAGCAGTCCGCCGAGGTCCATGCCGAGCATGGTGGCGACGGGGGTGAGGGCGGGGCGCAGACCGTGTTTGCCGACCACTCGGCGTTCCGGCATGCCCTTGGCGCGGGCGGTGCGGACGTACGGTTCGGCCATCGTCTCGATGACGGAGTTGCGGGTCATCCGGGCGTAGATGGCCGCGTTCAGCAGGGCGAGGGTGATCCACGGGAGGATCAGGTTGGTGACCCACTGGCCGGGGTTCTCACCGAAGGCGATGTACCGGGGGTACGGGAGGATGCCCGCCACGGTGACGACCGCGTAGAGCAGGATCATCACGGTGAAGTAGACCGGCAGGGCGGCGATGCCGATGGTGCCGACCATCAGGGTGCGGTCGATCCAGGTGCCGCGGCGCAGGGCGGAGATCACGCCGGCGCCGACGCCGAGGATCAGCCAGAGCGCGGCCGCACCGACCGCGAGCGAGACGCTGGTGGGGAGCCTGTCCATCATCAACGCCCAGACGGGCTGGGCGGATTGGAAGGAGTAGCCGAAGCAGGGGAAGCCGCACTGCACGGCGTAGGGGCCGGTGCCGAGGGTCTGCCCGGTGAAGATGCCGGTGACGTAGTGCCAGAACTGGACGATCAGGGGGTCGGCCAGTCCGAGTTGCTGCCGGACGAGTTCGATGCGCTCGGTGGAGCAGTCCTTGCCGCAGAACTGGGCGGCGGGGTCGCTGGGGAGCAGGTAGAAGACGGCGAAGGTGAGCGCGCAGACGATCAACAGGGTGGCCGCCATCGCGGCGAGCCGGCGGAACACGTATCCGATCATGCCCGGCTGCCCTTCGGGTCGAGGGCGTCCCGCAGGGCGTCGCCGACCAGGGTGAAGGCCAGGACCACCAGGAACAGGCAGGCGCTGGGCAGGATGAAGAACATCGGGTCGACCTTGTAGTAGAGCACCGCGTCGGAGATCATCTGGCCCCACGAGGGCGTGGGCGGGCGGATGCCGACGCCGAGGAAGCTGAGCGCGGCCTCGGTGCCGATCAGGCCGGGGACGGCGAGGGTGACGTAGACGATGATCGTGCCGGTGAGGTTGGGCAGGATCTCGCCGAACAGGATGCGGGCGCTGCTCGTGCCGCTGGCCCGGGCGGCCTCGACGTATTCGCGGTGCTTGAGCGAGAGGGTCTGGCCGCGGACCACGCGGGCGATGTACGGCCAGGAGAACAGCGACATGACGCCGACCAGCAGCAGGACGCGGTTGACGTCCCGGGCGACGGAGAGCAGCGCGATCATGAAGATCAGGCTGGGGAAGGACATCATGACGTCCATGAACCGGCTGATCAGGGCGTCGACGCGGCCGCCGAAGTAGCCGGCGGTGATGCCGAGGACGGTGCCGATCAGGGTGATCAGGACGGCGGCGCTGAAGGCGACCAGCAGGCTGATCTGGGCGCCGTAGAGCAGCCGGGCGAAGATGTCGCGGCCGAGCAGCGGTTCGACGCCCAGCCAGTGCTGGGGGCTGATGCCGCCGAGGGCGCCGCGGGGCAGGCCGCCGAGGTAGGGGTCGACGGCCTTCTTGTCGACGGTGTCGGGGCGGGTGCCGCTGATCGCGGTGAGCAGCGGGGCGAGCAGCGCGGCGAGCACGAAGAAGGCGATGATGCCGGCGCCGACGAGGGCGGTCTTCTGCTGGCGCAGGCGGTGCAGGGCGAGCTTCCAGGGGGAGGCGGGGGTCTCGGCGGTGTCCGAGGCCCCCGCTCCCCCGGCCGGCGCCGGGGCGAGCGGGGTCGTCGTCATGGTGGTGGACTCCCGCTCTAGTTCACGGACTTGAGGCCGATGACGGCGTAGTCGAGCTGGCCTGCCCAGACCGGGTGGGCGTACGCGCCGGCGATGTTGGAGCCGACCAGGACGGGCTTCTTCTGCCAGATCAGCGGGACGGCGGGCGAGGCGTCCATGATCTTGGCGTCCAGGGCGAGCCAGGCCGCGTTGGCCTTCTGCAGGTCGTCCAGGCCGGCGATCCGGTCGAGTTCGGCGTTGACGGCCGGGTCGTTGAACCGGGTCATGTTGCCGTTGTTGCCCTTGTCCTTGATGGCCCGGCCGTCGAAGATCATCGGCAGGAAGGTGGCGGCGGACGGGTAGTCGGGGCACCAGCCGAGGCTGGTGAGTCCGGGCTGCTTCTCCTTGTCGCCGACGATCGAGTTGACGGCGGTGGGGTCGACGGTGGTGATGGTGACGTTCACGCCCGCGCGCTTGAGTGCGGCCTGGATCGCCTCGGCCTGCGGCTTGCCGCCGGTGGAGGTGACGAAGTCGGTGGAGAAGCCGTTCGGGAAGCCCGCCTCGGCGAGCAGCTGCTTGGCCTTGTCCGGGTCGCCGCCCGGCTTGATCCCGAAGTGGTCGACGGGGGTGCCGCCGGTGATCACGGGGGGCAGGTAGGTGGTGGCGATGTCGTTGAACGCGGGGCCGCCCGTGGCGGCGGCGAAGGACTCCTTGTCCACCGCGTACTGCATGGCCAGGCGGACCTTGGCGTTGTCGAACGGCGCCTTGGTGGTGTTCATGTCCAGCTTGGTGGTGCAGCCCGCGTTCTCGCTGATCAGGCGCTTCTTCACCTCGGGATTGGTGAGCACCTCGGAGATCTTCGAGGGCAGCAGGTCGACGTAGGAGACGGCGTTCTTGTCGTCGCCCTGGTCGGCGATCAGCCGGTCGGCGATGCCGCTGCCCTTGAGGGTCTGCTCGACCACGATCTTGTCGGGGTACGCCTTGCGGACCGGGTCGGTGGCCTGGTCCCAGTGGGTGTTGCGGACCAGCACCATGCGCTTGCCGCGGTCGTAGCTCTCGATCTTGTACGGGCCGGAGGAGACCGGGTGGTTGGAGTAGTTGGCGCCGGTCTCCTTGGCCTTGGGGACGGGCGCGAAGGTGGGCAGGGTGACGGTGTAGCCGAACTCGGCGACGGGGCGCTTGAGGTGGAAGACGATGGTCTTGGCGTCGGGGACCTCGATGGCCTCGTTGCCGAGCCGCTCGCCGCCCAGCGGGCCCTTGTAGCCGGCCGGGGCGTTCAGGTAGCGCACCGCGTAGTCGGGGCCGCCGGGCAGTTCCGGCGAGTACGACCGCTCGACGTTGTACTTGATGTCGTCGGCGGTGATCGGGGTGCCGTCCTCGTACTGGAGGTTGTCCTTCAGGTGGAAGGTCCAGGTCTTCGCGCCGTCGCTGGGGGTGCCGAGGTCGGTGGCCAGGTCGGGTTCGACCTTCAGGCCCTCGGCGCCGGGGGCGGCCCTGAAGGTGGTCAGGGTGCGGTAGAGCATGCGCACGCCGACGTCCATCACCGGCATGGTCCAGTTGCGGGCGGGGTCGAGCTGGTCGAAGTCCTGGTTCGACAGGATCGTCAGGGTGCCGCCCTTGACCGGGGTGCCGCCGACGATGCCGTTGCCCTCGGTGGTCACGCCGTGCTGCCCGCTGCCGTCGTCACCGCCGTTGCTGCTGCTGCCGCACGCACTGAGGGCGAGGGTGAGGGATGCCGCGATGGCCGCCGCGAGGGCGGCGTGGGTACGCCTGTTCATGTGTATCTCCGGAACTGGGGGTCGCTCAACGGGGATCGGGAATCACCGAGGAACCGGTGCCGCCGGGGATCAGTGCCGCCGGGGTCTGGCCCGCCCTGAGGTGTGACCTGTAACATAGTAATGTGAAATTGCACTGCGCAATGAGGCGCCCGGACCGTTACCGAGCCGTGTCATTGCCCGCCGCTCAGCAGTGCAATTTCCTTATCCCTCACCCCAGTTGTCCAGGTATCGACCCCGCTCGGAGGAACCCCCTTCCATGGCCGACCAGCCCGCACTGAACACCGGCAGCCACGACCTCCCTGTCTCCCCCGCCCTGGCGGAGTACATGTCCGACCGGTGGGCCGCCACGCCGCTGCCCGCCGAGCTGCGCGTCCCCGGCCACGCGTACACCCCGGGCCGCCGGGCCCGGATCGCCGCCGCCTTCCCCGGCGAGCGACTGCTCGTCCCCGCCGGGCAGTTGAAGGTCCGCAGCAACGACTGCGACTACCGCTTCCGCCCGAACAGCGCCTACGCCCACCTCACCGGCCTGACCGGCGAGGAGCAGGTCGGCCACGTCCTGGTGATCGAACCCGACGGCGAGGCCGTGCTGTACCTGCGGCCCCGCTCCGACCGGGCCGACGGCTCCGGCGCGTTCTTCCGCGACCGCCGCTACGGCGAGTTCTGGGTCGGCCGGCGCGCCGACCTCACCGAGGCCGCCAACCTCACCGGCCTGCGCACCGCCCACCTCGACGACCTGCCGAAGCTGTTCACCGGCTCCACCCCCACCCGCATCCTGGCCGGCGTCGACCCCGCCCTCGACGCCGCGCTCGGCCGCCCGTCCGCCGACCACGCCGGGCGCGACGGCCAACTCGCCGCCGCTCTCTCCGAGTTGCGCCTGATCAAGGACCCGTGGGAGGTCGAGCAGCTCCAGCTCTCCGTCGACCACACCGCCGCCGGCTTCGCCGACGTGGTCCGCGCCCTGCCCGCCGCCCTGCGCCACCACCGCGGCGAACGCGTCCTCGAGGGCGCGTTCAACGCCCGCGCCCGCGCCGAGGGCAACGGCACCGGCTACGAGACCATCGTCGCCTCCGGCGCGCACGCCTGCGTCCTGCACTGGATCCGCAACGACGGCCCGCTCGACCCCACCCAACTCCTGCTGCTCGACGCCGGCGTGGAGTCCGACACCCTCTACACCGCCGACATCACCCGCACCCTCCCGCTGTCCGGCACCTTCTCCTCCGCCCAGCGCGACGCCTACGAACTCGTCCTCGCCGCCCAGAACGCCGGCATCGCCGCGCTGCGCCCCGGCGCGTCCTTCCGCGACTTCCACCGCGCCGCGATGCGCGTCATCGCCGAGGGCCTCTCCGACTGGGGCGTCCTGCCCGTCCCCGCCGAGCAGGCGCTGCGCGAGGACTCCGGCCTGTACCGCCGCTACACCCTCTGCGCCAGCGGCCACATGCTCGGCCTGGACGTCCACGACTGCGCGAAGGCCCGCGCCGAGACGTACCTGGACGGCGTCCTGGAGGAGGGCATGGTCCTCACCGTCGAACCCGGCCTCTACCTCCAGCCCGACGACCTCACCCTGCCGCCCGCCCTGCGCGGCATCGGCATCCGCATCGAGGACGACCTGGTCATCACCGCCGACGGCGCCCAGCTGATGTCCGGCGCCCTGCCGCGCACGGTGGACGGCATCGAGTCCTGGATGGGCGAGTTGCTGGCCTGATCAGCGGAGGGCCGGACGGCCCCGGGTGCCGGGGCCCGGCGCCCCCGACCGATCGTCGCGAGGTCGAGGCCCCCGGCCCGGCACCCGGTGATCCGACGGTCGCGGGTGTCGGCCCGGCTCCGGCGATCGGTCGGGGGCGTCGGGCCCTGACGGACGGAGCTCACCGGCCCGGGTGATCCGACAATCGCTGGGTGCGTAGGCTCGGCTCCCGTGACCGATCGCCGCACCCACATCGCCCGAATCCTGGCCGGACTCCCCGACCTGACGGACGTCACCGGCGTCTCGGCGATGGCCGAGGAACGGCTCGCACAGGGCGACGCCGCCTTCCTCGCCGACCTCGGCCTCGTCCTCGCCGCGAGCCTCGATTCCCCCGGGGCAACGTGGCAGTACCGGAGCGTCTTCGACCGCCTGGTCCGGCTGCTGGCCGTCACGCCGGGCGCCGAGAACGTCCGCCAGGCGCTCCGCCTGCTCGCCGCCGCACCGCGCAACGGCCGGAACGGCGACCGCCTGGCGGCCTCGCTGCTGGCGTCCGGCCACCGGCCGGCCGACCTCGCGGCGGCGTTCGCCGGGCCCGCTTCGGACGAGCTGCGGGCCTGCCTGGTCCACGAGTTGGTCCTGCGCGGCGTCGACCTCTCCTCGATCCCCCGGATCTCCGCCTGGGCGACCGCCCCGCACTTCACCCACCACCCGCTGGGCGCGCTGCCCCTGACCCGCTCCCCGCTGGAAGCCTTCGCCGCCCTGCCCGGCTACAGCGCGCAGGGCGGCTGCCACGCCCTGCCCTACGGGTCCCTGGACAGTGAGCAGTTGACGACCCGCCGCACCGCCGCCGCGCTCCCGCCCGCCACCGAGACCACCACCCCGGAGCTGACCGCAGCCCTCGGCCGGGCCGTCGCGAACTGGGCCGAGGAGTCCAACGGCCGCATCGAGGCCCGGGTGTTCGAGTTCGCCACCCCACTGCCCGTCGAGTCCGTCCCCGCCGCACTCCTCACCCTCGGCCTCGACTGCCTCACCGACACCAAACCCTCCGCCCTCTCCGTCAGCACCTGCCCGCCGGCCGACGCCTGGCGCGTCCTGTTCGCTGCAGCCTCCACCGGCGGCGCCTACAACTCCGGCGCCCACGGCGCCTACGGCCGCCTCGCCGCCTGGCAGTCCGCGGCCGCCCTGGCCGACACCACCCTCCCCACCGCCGAGGCCCGCGCCACCGCCTGCCACTGGTTCGGCTTCGACGCCCCCACCCCCTGGTTCCACGACATCGCCTGGGACTTCGGCCTCGCCACCCTCACCCCCGACGGCCGCCGCCTCGCCGTCCTCGCCGCCACCGACACCGACTGACACCCACCCTCACGGCGCGTACCGCAGCACCACCACGTCCCCCACCGTCTCGGCCCCCAGCAACCTCATCCGGTGCGTGCTGCCACCCGGAAACTCGGCCGGATACACAAAACGCGGCGCACCCGCCTCACCGACCAGCAACGGCGCCACCGCCAGCTGGATCTCGTCGGCGAGGCCCAGCGACAAGAACTGCGTGTGAACCCGACCGCCGCCCTCCACCATCAGCCGCCGCACCCCACGAGCCGCCAGATCCTCGAGCATCGCCCCGAAATCGACGGCGCCGCCGGTGCTCACCACATCGGCCAGCCCGTCCAGGCTGTCGCCCAGCTTCAACGCACCGGCATCCGTGGTGTAGACGACCTTCTCGCCCCCGAAGTGCCAGAACTTGAGCCCCCGATCGAGCCCACCCCCCGCCGTCACCGTCACCTTCAACGGATACTCCGGCTTCCCCGCCGCCACCCGCGCAGCCCGCCGCGCCTCACTGTTGACCAACAACCGCGGATTGTCCGACCGCAGCGTGTTCCCCCCGACCAGAATCGCATCCGACTCCGCCCGCACCTGATCCACCCGATCGAAGTCCGCCGCGTTCGACAGCAACAACCGCTCCGCCGAGGTGTCGTCGATGTACCCGTCGATCGAAGTCGCAACGCTCAACAGCACGTAGGGCCGCTCGGCCATGGTGGCTCCGTTCTCCGCGGATGGACCCCGACGGTCCTCGGGCATGATCACACGCCGTCGCACACGGCGCCGAAATCCCCCGCACCGGACGGAACGATCACGACACACTACGACCATGACCGACTCCACCACCGCCGCCATCGGCGAACACATCCGCGAGGGCAACGCCGACGTCACATGACCACCGCCGCCCGCCCCACCCCCACCCCGCGCGCCGCCTCCCCGCACCGCCCTCCCGGGCACTCGCATCCCAACGGCATCGTCACGCCGAGCGGCAGCAGCCGAACTCCCCCGCCCCTACCCCGCGCACAGCGCGTCCCCCCACAGCCCGCGCGTCACCGCCGCCGCACTCGCATACACCGTCCCCGCCCAAAGACGCGTCCCCGCAGCATCGTCACGCCGGGCGGCAGCAGCCGAACTCCCCCGCCCCTACCCCGCGCGCAGCGCGTCCCCCCACAGCCCGCGCGTCACCTCCCCCGCACCACCCTCCCGCGCACTCCCATGCGCCGTCCCCGCCCGAAGACGCGTCCCCGCAGCATCGTCACGCCGAGCGGCAGCAACCCCAAACACCCCTGCCCCTACCCCACGCGCAGCGCGTCCCCCCACAACCCGCGCGTCACCTCCCCCGCACCACCCTCCCGCGCACTCGCATGCGCCGTCCCCGCCCAAAGATGCATCCCCGCAGCGTCGTCACGCCGGGCGGCGGCAGCCCTGAGCGGTTGGGTCAGGTAGTGCACCTCCGGGTACGCCGCCGGCGCGTACGCGTCGTAGCGGGTGATGAACGCGTTGCGGAGCGCCCTCGCGGGGCGCCCGGTGAAGGCGCGGGTGACGGTGGTGTCGGGGAGTTCGACGAGCGCCCGCCGGTGTGTGGCCGTGGCGCCGGATTCGTCGGTGCGCAGGTACGCGGTGCCGAGTTGGGCGGCGCTCGCACCGGCCCGCAGCGCGGCAGCGATCGCCGCGCCGTCACCGAGGCCGCCGGCAGCAATGAGCGGCAGCGACGTCACTTCCCGCACAGCACCCAGGAGTTGAAGCAGCGGAACAGTACCGGGAACGTCCTCCGCACGATGGGTGCCACGGTGCCCGCCCGCCTCCGGCCCCTGAACGACCAGCGCGTCGAGACCGAGCGCGGCGGCGGCACGCGCCTCCTCGGGGCTGGTGACGGTGCCGAGTTGGCGAATCCCGGCGGCCCGCAACGCGTCGGCCTCGTCGCGGCGGGGGAGGCCGAAGGTGTACGAGACGTACGCGACGGGCTCGCGCAGCAGCGCCTCGAGTTTGGCGTCCCAGCCGTCCCGGTCGGCGGGAATCTCGGTGGGCAGTTCGACGCCCCACTGTTCGGCTTCCGGCCGCAGCCGCTCGCGGTAGGCGGCGACCGGCCCGGGGTCGGAGGGCGGCGCGGGGACGAACAGGTTGACGCCGAACGGGCGTTCCGTCAGCTCACGGGTGCGGCGGATCTGTTCGATCGTCCCGTCGACCGTCCGGTACCCGGCGGCGAGGAAGCCGAGGCCGCCGGCGCCGTTGACGGCCGCGACCAGTTCGGGGGTGCTCGGCCCGCCGGCCATGGGGGCCGCGATCAGCGGCACCTCCCAGTCGAACGCCATGCCGTTCCCTCGCCTCCGTACGCACCGACCGCGGTCGCTCCCCACCCTACGTCCGCGGTGGATCGCGCCGGCGGCCATTCAGCGGGGGGTCAGCCGGTGCTTCAGGGCCGGTAGTCGCAGTTCCGCACCTCGGTCGTCACGGTGTGCCGTCCAGCAGTTCTGCTTTCATCAGCCGCCGCATACCCATCGGCCGTGGCGGCCGGGCCGGCGCGGTCGAGACCCGGGCCACCGGCCTCGGCCCCGTCGACGACTTCGACTTCACCGGCCGGGGCGACCAGATCCTCGCCGCCCTCGCCCAAGGCCCCAGCCAAGTCGTCCTGGTCAACCCCGACGGCACCCGCTCCACCGTCCTCACCGCGGCGGACGGCCTCCAGAACCCGACCTCCATCGGCGTCCGCGGCCGCACCGCCTACATCGCCAACGCCGCGTACTCCACCGGCACCGACCCCAACCTGACCGTCGCCCGCCTCGAGCCCGGGCCGACCCGCCGCTGAACCAGGAGCCCGTGGCCGTTGCTCATCGGTTGCCGGAGCAAGGGCCACTCCGGAATACTCCCCGGATGCTGTTGACCTGGATCGCCGAGGTGGCGGACGAACCGCTGGTGCTGGAGCCGGCCGACCGCCGGGTGGAGTGGGAGACCAACACCTGGTGGCTGAGCACGGACGACGAGGACCGGCGATCGCTGTCCGTGCCGGAGGTGGTCGCCGCCTTCGAGCGGACCGCTTCCCGTATCCGAGAGCGCATCCGCGAACTCGACTTCGCCGGGGTGGCGACCTTCTACGTGTGGCATGACGAGCAGGCCGGGCAGCTCCGGTGCTCCACCGGGTCGGTGCCCGCCGAGCAGTTGCCCTTCGGCGGCGCGTTTCGGCCGGTCGGCGACCTCCGGCCGGTCGTCGAAGGGTATCTGCGCGACGACACTCCGGGCCTGACTCCCTGGACGGACCTCGAAGTCGTCGACGACGACTCAGGGCCCGGCCCGGAGTTCCCGCCCTTCCCGGTGTGGGTGCGCAGCGTCGGCGCGGCCTGTCTGCACGGCCGGACGGACGTCGACGGATAGCGTGACGGGCGTCACATTCGCGGGGCTGTCACATTCGGGGAAGCAGCGGGGTCAGTCCTTGCAGAAGCACACACGACAAGGAGCCCGACCGTGGACGCACGTCTGAACTACTTCGGCAACCCGCTCGCCGGGAAGATCATCAAGCACATCAACTCGGCCGGCGCCGCCATCGGCGGCTCCTCGCTGCCGGCGGCGACCCAGGAGTTGGTGAAGATCCGCGCCAGCCAGATCAACGGCTGCGGCTTCTGCACCGACATGCACACCAAGGACGCCACGCACGCCGGCGAGACCCAGCAGCGCCTGAACCTGGTCGCCGCCTGGCGGGAGGCGACCTGCTTCACCGACGCCGAGCGCGCCGCGCTCGAACTCACCGAGCAGGGCACCCGGATCGCGGACGCGGCGGGCGGGGTCAGCGACGAGGCCTGGGCGGAGGCCGCCAAGCACTACGACGAGGAGCAGCTGATCGCCCTGGTCGGTCTGATCGCGCTGATCAACACCTACAACCGGGTCAACGTGATCATCCGCCAGCCCGCGGGCGACTACGTCCCGGGCCAGTACGCCTGACGCACCGCCACTCCCCGCCGTGACGCTCCCCGCCGTGACGCTCCCGGGCGTCACGGCAGGGGCGTCCGCGCAGCCATCGCGGCGGCAGCAACCCGCACCTCCGCCTCCCACGCGACGAACACCTCGGGCGGCCAATGCCCGACGCAACACGAGCAGTAGTCGGACAGCAGCCCGAGCAGCGCCTCCTCGTCCTCCTGGCTCGCGCCGAACGACTCCCGGTACATCACCGCCTCGGCGAACTCCCCCGGCGCCAGGCTGCCCTCCCCCACCCGGCCGGCGAGCTCGCGCAGCCACCACCGCTCACCGTCCGCACAGCTGGGGAACGGCACCCCGAGCTCGTCCAACGCCTCCCGCAGCAACGGCTCCAACTCGGACGCCGCCTCCCGCCGCCCCCGCCCGGCCAGGTCGTACAGCGCCGGCGACTCGTATCCGTCGGCCACCAACTCGGCGGCGGCCATCGGAAGTTCACCGGCAGCCAACTCACCCGCCCGATACCGCAGGGCGACCGCCCGCACCCGACTCACCACGCCTCCGCCACGAGCGCGGCCGCGGCGGCCATCGGAAGTTCACCGGCAGCCAACACACTCGCCCCATACCGCAGGGCGACCACCCGCACCCGACTCACCGCTCCTCCGCCACGAGCGCGGCCGCGGCGACCCGCACCTTCGTCTCCCACGCGGCAAGCAACTCCGGCTCCCCGACGGCGATCAGGTCCTCGACACACCACTGACAGCAGCCCTCCCGCACCGCGAGGGAGAACCGCAGCTCCGGCCCCTCCTCCGCGTTGTCGATGTCCAACCCGGTGACTTCCCCCACCAGGTCGGGGAGCGACACGATCTCGCCGGAGACCAGCCGGGCGGCAGCGTCCCGCAGCGCCCACCGCTCGGCCTCCGCCAACTCGAGGCGCTCCACGCCCAGTTCGTCGAGTACCTGGTACCACAGCTGCACCAGCTCGGCACTCCGCTCACCCCCGCTCCACCCGGCCAGCTCCCGCAGCGCCGGCGAGTCGCGGCCCTCGGCCAGCAACTCCGCAGCGGCCATCGGAAGGTGCTCGGGCCAGAGCCGCCCGGCCACCTGACGCATCGCCATCACCCGCAAAGACTCCATGACCCGCACCATGCCAGCCCTGCCACCCTCCTGACCAGCGATTTCCCGGCGCGGAACCGGCCGGTCAGCCGTGGCTGGTTTCGATCACACAGAAGCGGTTCCCCTCGGTGTCGGCGAGGACCACGAAGTCCGGATCCTCGGGGTAACCGTCCCACTCGACGCGCTGCGCCCCGAGGCCCACCAGCCGCTCGATCTCGGCGGCCTGCTCCGCCGCATCCCCGGCGTACAGGTCGAGATGAACGCGCGGACGCTCCTGCACCGGCGTCTCGCTGCACCCGAGCGCGATCTGCACCCCACCGCCCCCACCGCCCCCACCGCCCCCACCGCCCGGCACCAGCACCACCCGGCCGTCCTGCGCATCCTCCCGCGGCACGTACCCGAGCGCCTCCCCCCAGAACGCCGCCGCCCGCGCCACGTCCGAAGCGCCCAGCACCACCGACCCGACCGTCACCATGCCGCCCGATTCTCGCCCACCCGCCCCCCGTCACCTCACCGCCCCCGCGCCCGCACAGCACCACCGCAATGACAGCATCGTCCGATGAGCACCCTCATCACCTTCTTCACGGCCCCGGACGACACGTCAGCCGCCGCCCTCCCGACCGGCCCGGGGCGGGCGTTCGAGTCGGTGTCGTTCGGTGGATTCGACCCCGAGGAGGCCGCGGTCGAGTGGGAGCACCTGCTGACCGGCGCCGACCCCGAGGAACTCCTGGACGTCGACGAGCCCCGGACCGTCGCCGACCAGAACGACGACGACAGCGGATGCCTGGTCTTCGCACTCTCGCCCCGCCTGTCCACCGCTCTCGCCACCGCCGAACCCGCCACCCTGCGCAGCGCCGCCACCGCCTGGACCCACCTGCGCGCGGAGGACGGCGAGCACATCGGCGCGGACATCGCGAGCGCGATCATGGACGACCTCGCCGCCCTCGCCACCAGCGCCCGAAACGAGAACCACGCCATCTACTGCTGGGTCGCGTAACGGCCGAGCGCCGGCTCGCCGTCTTCAAGCGAATCAGCGCCGCCGGTACCGCCCCGCCATCGCGTCGAACACCTGCTTGCGTTCCCAGCGTCCGTCGCCGTCCAGCGTGCGCACCACCCCGTACGAACCGAGGTCGCGCAGGCCGGGTTTGTCGTAGGAGGCGAAGGTGTACCAGAACGCGGCGCCGACGCCCTCCTCCTCGAAGACGTCGAGCAGGTCGCCGAAGCAGCGGACCTGTTCGGTCTCGTCGGGGACGGCACCGGGCGGTACCTGCCAGGCCATGCCGCCGAGGTCGGTGGCGCCCCGGTAGGCGCAGGTGCCGAACTCGGTGACGGCGACGGGTTTGCCGTGGGCGCGGGCGGCGCGGAGCTGTTCGCGGTAGTCGGCGGCGTTCTGCGCGGAGCGGTAGGCGTCGAGGCCGACCAGGTCGAACGGGGTCCAGTCGACGGGCTCCCACGGTCCGGACGCGTAGCCGACGGGGCCGGCGAACTCCCGGCGGACGGCGCTCGCGGTCTCGGCGAGGAAGGCGTTGAGCCGTTCCGGGACGGGGCCGAGCGAGAGCCACCAGTCCAGGTCGGCGGTGGTCATGGCGTGCAGCCGGTCGAGGTGGGTGGCGCCGGGCAGGAACCCTTCGGCGAACACGCTGAGTTCGCAGCCCGCGACGAACACCACCCGGGCGCCGGTGCGGCGCAGCGTCTCGGCGCGCCGGGCGCAGTCCGCGAAGTACGGCAGCAGCGCGGCGGGCGGCAGGTCGGCGGGGAACGGCGAGTACCACACCTCGAGTCCGGCGTCGGCGGCCAACTGCGCGGCCAGGTCGAGGCGTTCGGGGTCGCTACCGGTGATCCGGACGGCGTCGCAGTGCAGTTCGTCGGCGATCGCGGTGAGGTCGTGGCGGACCTGGGCGGGGTCGAAGTGGCGGCGGGTGAGGCGTTCGCCGGTGAAGGTGCCGGTGTCGTAGGTGATGCCGAGGGTGCGCACGGTCAGTGCTCCGCCGTCCGGTCGAGGCCGTGTTCCAGCAGGTCGAAGGCGAGTTCGAGGTCTTCGGCGAGGGTCTGTCCGGCCTGGTCGGCGGGGGTTCCGGCGACCAGGCGGGCGAAGTGGCGTTCCTGCAGGACGGCGAGCGAGGCGGCGATCTGGGCGGCCATCAGCGCGCCTGCCGTCTCGCCGTGTTCTTCGGCGAGGACGTCGGCGAGTGCCTGTCGCTGCCGGTAGCGCAGGCTGTCGGCGGCGGCCCGCAGGGTGGGGCTGGCCTGGATCACCCGGACCCGGGTGAGCAGCGCGGGCAGGTCGGCGACGGGTCCGGCGGCCAGGGTGCGGTGGTGGGCGCGCAGGGCGTCGAGGGCGTTCTGCCCGTCGGGGCGGCCGGCGACGATCGTGGCCAGGTCGTCGCCGGCGACGCCACCGAGGACCAGTGACTCCTTGGTGGGGAAGTAGGCGAACAAGGTCGCCCTCGCCACCTCGGCGGCGAGGGCGATCTCGCCCATCGTGACGTCCTCGAAGCCGCGTTCGGCGAACAGGCGCAGGGCTTGTTCGGCGATCCGGCGTCCGGTCCGTTCCTTCTTGAGTTCCCGCAGTCCGACCATCCGCTCAGCATATCCAGACCGAGTGCAAAATCATACCCAGTCCGAAAATAAGGGCTCAGCGATCCACGGGCCTGATCAGCCCCGCCGCCAGACCCGCCGCGACCGCCGAGGTGCGGGAGTCGACGCCGAGCTTCTCGTACACGTGCACCAGGTGGGTCTTCACGGTGGCTTCGCTGATGAACAGCCGCTTGGAGATCTGCCGGTTGGGCAGCCCCTCGGCGAGCAGCTGGAGGATCTCGGCCTCGCGCGGTGACAGCGTGGGGCGCCCGGCCCGGACCCGGCCCAGCAGGCGGGCGGCGACGGGCGGGGCGAGGACGGTCTCGCCGCGGGCGGTGGCGTGGATGGCGGCGGCGAGGTCCTCGGGCGGGGCGTCCTTGAGCAGGTAGCCGGTGGCGCCGGCCTCGACGGCGGCGAGGATGTCGGCGTCGGTGGAGTAGGTGGTGAGGACCAGGACGGCGGGCGGGTCGGGCAGCGCGGTGATCCGCCGGGTGGCTTCGACGCCGTGCATGCCGGTGCCCATCTGGAGGTCCATCAGCACGACGTGCGGGCGCTGCTCGGCCGGGAGCGCGGCGAGCAGGCCGAGCGCGGCGGCCCCGTCGGCGGCCTCGCCGACGGCGGTGACGTCGGGCAGGTCGTCGACCATCGCGCGCAGGCCGCGCCGCACCACGGGGTGGTCGTCCACCACCAGCACCCGGATCATCGCCGCACCCCCGCGAGCCGCACCCCTGCCGGCCGCACCCCTGCCGGCCGCACCCCTGCCGGCTGCACCTTTGCCGGTCCCACGCGCAGCGCAGTGCCGGTGGGCGGCGACGGACGGGAACGGCCCGGCGGCGCCTCGACAGTCCCGGCCGGCGGGTCGATCGCGCGCAGCGGCAGGGTCGCGGCGACGGCGGTGCCCTCGCCGGGCGTGGATTCGACGGTGAGGGTGCCGCCGAGCGCGGCGATGCGTTCGTGCATGCCGTGCAGCCCGAAGGAGCCGGGGGCGGGTGCGGTGGCGGGGTCGAAGCCGGTGCCGTCGTCGTAGACGTCGAGGGTGACGGTGTCGTCGAGGTAGCCGAGGGTGACGGCGATGTGCTGGGCGGCGGCGTGCCGGACGGCGTTGGCGAGGGCTTCCTGGGTGAGGCGCAGCAGGGCGACTTCGGCTTCGACGGGCAGGGGGTAGGGCTCGCCGTCGAGGTGGAAGGCGGCGTCGGCGCCGTCGGCGAGGCGGCGCAGCGCGTCGGCGAGGGTGGTGTCGTCGAGTGCGGGCGGGGTGAGGGCGTGGACGAAGCGGCGGGCCTCGGCGAGGTTCGCGGAGGCGGTCTGTTCGATTTCGCGGAGCAGCGCGGCGGCGTCCGGCGGGGAGTCCGGCAGTGCGGCGGCGCTCTCCCGGGCCAGCAGCACGATGCCGGACAGGCCCTGGGCGAGGGTGTCGTGGATCTCCCGGGCCAGGCGCTGGCGTTCGGCGAGGCGGCCGGCTTCGCGCTGGCTGGCGGCGAGTTCGCCACGGGTGCGGACCAGGTCGTCGATGAGTTGCTGGCGGGCCCTGCTCTCGCGGTAGAGGGCGGCGTAGCCGTAGGCGGTGAGCAGGGCGACGACGACGCCGGCGAGCGGGCCGAGCACCTTGGCGGTGGTGAGCCCGCCGGGGGTGGTGGCCTGTGCGGCGATCACGGCGCCGGTCAGGGTGGCGACGGCGGGCAGTGCCCAGCGCAGTGGCAGGACGTGCAGGCAGACGAAGTACAGCGGGAACGCGAGGTAGCTGAACTCGGGGTGGTGCAGGGTGAGTTCGATCCACAGCAGGGAAACCACGAGCAGCCACACGGCACCGAGGGCGCGCGACTCACGGATCTGCCGCATCAGACCACCGGCGGCGTAGGCGGCGGCGAGTGCCCCGGCGCAGGCCCAGCCGGCCGGGCCGAGTTCGCCGGCGGCTGCGGCGCGGATCAGCAGTACGGCGAGCAGCGCGAAGAACAGGCCGTGCACGGCGAGGTTGGCCAGCCGCAGCGCGGGCGTCGGGCCGACGGGTGAGCGGTGCGGCTCGGTGCGCGGCTCGGTGCGCGGCGAGGACGGTGATGGTTCGGTTCGGGGCACGCTGTCCGAGGGTACGGGGCGTCGGCGGCCGGTCGGCGCGGCACGGCATCAACCTTTCGATGGATTTTCGGGTGCACCGCTCGGACGGTGCGTACTCCGCCCATCTCGCCGATGGCAGGGCGGGCGAAAAACGCGAAGGTGGAGTGGTCTCGTCCAGTGTCCTTCGGAAGGTTTCCCGTGTTCGTCGCATTGCGTGACATCCGTTTCGCCAAGGGGCGGTTCGCCCTGATGGGTGCGGTGGTCACTCTGATCACGACCCTGGTGGTGTTCCTCTACGGCCTTACCGGCGGCCTCTCCTCGGCGGCGTCCTCGACGATCGCCGAACTGCCCGTGGACGGCGTGGTGTTCGGCGCGCCGGCCGGCGCGGAGCCGGAGGTGTCATTCGCCTCCAGCACGGTGACGGCCGACCAGCAGGCGAAGGTCGCCGCGGCCCCGGGCACCCGGGACGCGCACCCGCTGGGCGTGGCGATGACGCGGCTGACGGCCCCCGACGGCGCGGCCTCGGTGAGCGTGCTGGGCACCGATGCGGCGCTGCTGCCGCCGGTGTCGTCCGGTGCGGCGCCCAAGGACGGCGAGGTCGCCGTCGGCTCCGACGTCGCGAAGCAGTACCACCTGTCCCCCGGCAGCCAGGTCACCCTGGGCGCGGAGAGGCTGACGGTCAGCGCGGTCACCGCGGAGCGTTCGCTGTCGCACGCGCCGAGCGTGTGGACCACCCCGACGACGTGGCAGCAGGTCTCCGGCCAGAAGCAGCCGACCGCGATCGCGGTGGACGGCACCCCGAAGGACCTGCCCGCCGACCTGAAGGCGGTCTCCCGGAGCGACGCACTCGCGGGCATCAACGGGTACTCGGCGGAGCGGGGCAGCCTGCTGATGATCCAGGGCTTCCTGTTCGCGGTCAGCGCCCTGGTGATCGGCGCGTTCTTCACGGTGTGGACGGTGCAGCGCCGCCCCGACATCGCGGTGCTCAAGGCCGTCGGCGCCTCCAGCGGCTACCTGGTGCGCGACGCCCTCGCCCAGGCCGCGGCCGTACTGGTGGCGGGTTCGCTGCTCGGCGGGGCGATCGGCGCGATCGGCGGGGCGATCGCCTCGGCGGCGGTGCCGTTCGACGTGGGCGTGCTCACGGTGGCGGTGCCGGTCGGCGCGATGGTGGTGCTCGGCCTGCTGGGCGCGGCCCTCGCAGTGCGCCGGATCACCGCCGTGGACCCGCTCGCCGCGCTGGGCGCCAACCGATGACCGTCGTACCTCTCTTCCCGAAGGACCTCGCCATGACCACCACCGCCGTCCGCACCGGCCTCGCGCTGAGCGGCGTCACCCTCACCTACCCGGACGGCGAGAGCCGGCTGACGGCCCTGAACAACGTCGAGCTGTCCGTCGCCCCGGGCGAGTTCGCGGCCATCGTGGGCCCGTCGGGCTGCGGCAAGTCCAGCCTGCTGGCAGTCGCCGCGACGCTCCAGCGCCCCGACACGGGGCAGGTGCTGATCGATGGCGTGGACGCGGGCGCGCTCAGCGACAAGGAACGCACGTCGCTGCGCCGCGAGCGCCTGGGCATCGTCTTCCAGCAGTCGAACCTGCTGGCCTCGCTGACCGCCGTGGAGCAGCTCCTGGTCCTCGAATCCGTCCGCGGCCGCCGCCCGGCCGCGGCCCGGCAGCGCGCCGAGGACCTGCTGGAGTCGGTGGGCCTGGCGGGCCCGAAGCAACAGCGCCGCCCGCACCAGCTGTCCGGCGGCGAGCGCCAGCGGGTGAACATCGCCCGTGCCCTGTTCGGCGACCCCTCCGTTCTCCTGGTCGACGAGCCCACCTCCGCCCTCGACCACGAACGCGGCGCCCAGGTCGTCGACCTCCTCGCCGAGGTCACCCGCACCCACAACACGGCCACCGTCATGGTCACCCACGACCGCGACCTGCTGAGCCGCACCGACCGGGTCCTGGAGATGCAGGACGGCCGCCTGACGACCCGCTAGGCCTGGCGGCGACGCCGGGCCGGCGGTGGCATGGGCATGGGCATAGCCCTGCGAGCATTGGACTGCCCGCAGGGCTATGCCGCCGCCCACCGCACGCCCAGCAGCTCGTCCAGCGCCCGCTCCCCCACCGCCGTCACCCGCACCGCCCGGCTGTCGGGCCGCCGCTCCACCCAGCCCGCCGTCAGCGCGTGCCCGCACAGCGCGGCGCCGACGGCGCCGGCCAGGTGCGGGCGGCGTTCGGTGTAGTCCAGGCAGGCACGGACGGCGGCACGGCGGCCGGGGGCGACGGAGATGCCCGCCCCGGCGAGCCAGTCGGTACCGGCCTGGGTGAGGGCGAGGCCGTGGCGGTCGTCCAGCAGGCCGCGGGCGGTCATCGCGTCGGTGACGGCGACGCCGAGCGCCCCGGCCAGGTGGTCGTAGCAGGTGCGGGCGCGGGCGAGTTCGCCGCCCTGCCGAGCGGCTCGCAGCGAGGTCGCGGCGGGTGGCGGCCCGCCGGTGAACTGGGCGAGCGCTTCGACGAGTTCGGCGGCGGTGGGCCCGGCGAGCCGCAGGTAGCGGTGGCGGCCCTGGCGTTCCTCGGCGAGCAGCCCGGCGGCGACCAGCCGGTTGAGGTGGCCGGTGGCGGTGGGGGCGGCCACCTTCGCGTGCCGGGCGAGTTCGCCGGCCGTCCAGGCCCGCCCGTCCAGCAGGGCGAGGCAGATCGCGGCCCTGGTCGGGTCGGCGAGCAGGGCCGCCGTGTCGGCGAGCCGGCGGGCGCTGAGCTGGGTGTCCACCCGTCCATGGTGCCGCGCGGACACTTCGGCGCAGGCCGAAGTGTGCCCGGCCTACGGTCGGCGCCATGCACAAAACCCCGCCACACCGCACTTCCCCGACGCACCGCACCTCCCCGACAGATCGCGCTTCCCTGACGCACCGCGTGGTCGAGCCGCACATCCTGTACTTCGGCACGCCGGTGGTGCTGCTGAGCACGCTCGACGCCGACGGCGCGGTCAACCTGGCGCCGATCTCGTCCGCCTGGGCGCTGGACCGCACGGTGGTCCTGGGCCTCGGCCCGGACGGCCAGACCTCCCGTAACCTCGCCGCCCGCCCCGAACTGGTGGTCAACGTCCCCGGCCCGGGGCTGTGGCGGCAGGTGGAGCTGCTCGGCGGCACCACCGGCCGGGCGGACGCGGCGCACTTCGTCCGCGACAAGTTCGCCCACGCCGGCCTGACGGCGCAGCCCGCGGAGCTGGTGGCGCCGCCCCGGGTCGCCGAGTGCCCGCTTCAGCTGGAGGCCCAGGTGGCGGACCTGCGGGCGGACGCCACCGGGGAGTTCCTGGTCGCGGAGGTGCAGGTGCTGCGGGTGCACGCGGCCGAGTCGATCACCGTGCCGGGCACCGACTACGTGGAGCCGGCCGCGTGGAGTCCGCTGGTGTACAACTTCCGGCACTACTTCGGTCTGGGCGCGGAACTCGGCCACTCCTCGCACAGCCGCACGCCCCGCGCCTGACAGACGGGCCGTCGGTCAGCAGCGGGGCAGGCGCAGCACACTCTCGGCCTCGGCGCGGAACTCGGCCACTCCTCGCACAGCCGCACGCGCAGCCGCACGCCCCGCGCCTGACAGGCGATCAGCCGCACGCCCCCCGCCTGACGCCGATCAGCCGCGGCCCTGCTCGCCCGCCGCCCACAGGTGCCGGATGTGGCCGAGGTGCCGGGTCATGCACTCCTCGGCGGCCTTGGCGTCGCCGGTGAGCAGCACGTCGAGCAGTTCGAGGTGCTCCTCGGCGGAGGAGACCAGCTCGCCGCGCTGGTCGAGCCGGTTGAGGCCGTACAGGCGCGAGCGCTTGCGCAGGTCGCCGACGGTCTCCACCAGGCGGGCGTTGCCGGCGAGGGACAGCAGGTCGAGGTGGAACTTGCGGTCGGCCTCCAGGTAACCGATCAGGTCGTGCTTGCGGGCGGCGGCGACGATCGCCTCGGCCTGCGGGCGCAGCGCCTCCAGCTGCTCGGCGGTGGCGGCGCGGGCGACCCGGCCGACCGTCGGGACCTCGATCAGGGCGCGGATCTCGGTGAACTCGTCGAGGTCGCGCTCGCTGAGTTCGGTGACCCGGAAGCCCTTGTTGCGGACGGCCTCGACCAGGCCTTCGCGGGCCAGGTCGAGCATCGCTTCCCGGACGGGGGTGGCGGAGACCCCGAAGTCGGCGGCCAGCGCGGGCGCCGAGTAGACGACGCCGGGGCGCAGTTCGCCGGAGATCAGGGCGGCGCGCAGGGCGTGGGCGACCTGGTCGCGCAGCCGCTCCTGGACGGAGATGAGGTTGCGGGGCTTCAGGTCGGACATGGCGGTTCCTCCGGTGTCAGCAGAACCCCATTGTACAATGTCACGTTGCTCAGAGTGAACGCCTCGGTCCGCTTTCGCCGGGCGGGCCCGTGAGCTCGTACTGGGCCGCCGCCACCGCCAGATCCTGCCAGGCCATGCCGACGCTCTTGAAGAACCTCGGCCGATCATGACGGACAACCGCCGTCCCGGTCACCAGTTCCGACAGATTGATCAGCCTTTCCTCCGCCGCCCCGGCCATCAGCAGGTCCCCCGCCTCCCGCCGGGCCACCGCGCGCGCCTCCACGAACAGGTCGGCGCGACCCACCAGTTGGGCATCCACCTCACGGGCGTCCGGCTCGTGCGAACCCACCGCCGCGACCACCGCCCCGTCGGGCACCAGCCGCCCGTCGAACAGCGGAGTACGCGCCGTGGTGCAGCACACCACCAGGTCCGCCTTCGCCACCGCCTCCGGGCCACCGACCGCCGCACTCAGCCCCAACTCGGCTGCATACCGCGCCAGTTGATCCGCCGGACCAGGCCGCCGCGCCACCACCGTCACCCGCTCCAGCGGCAGCACCGCCCGCAACGCCGCCACATGCCCGAACGCCTGCGGGCCCGCACCGAACACCACCAGGTGCGCGACGTCCGGCCCGGCCAGCTCACGCATCGCCAGCGCCGTGACGGCCGGCGTGCGCAGCGCGGTGAGCGCCGCACCGTCCAGCAGGGCCACCGGCCGCAGCGTCGGCCCGTCCAGCAGCAGATAGCTGCCGGTGATCCGGGGCAACCCGGCCGCCGGGTTCGCGGGCGCCACCCCCGCGATCTTCACCCCCGCGAACGCGCCGGTCGCGGCGGGCATCAGCAGCAACTCCCCGGCCGGCACCGGCACCGCCGACCGCTGCGGGCACCGCTCGACGTCCAGCCCGTCCAGCAGCATGCCCTCCAACGCCTCGACGGCCGCCCGATGATCGAGCGTCAACTCCAACTGGTCGATCACAGCAGGCTCGGTCACAGCAGTCTCGGTCACAGCAAGAACCCCGCTCCGAGCATGTCGTCACTGTCCAGCACGAACCGGTGCTCACCGGTCCGGTGCGCGGCACCCGTCACCTCGGTGACCGCGCCCTCCAGCCCGTACGCGCGAACCCGGCCGGTGAACACCGTGCCGATGATCGACTCGTGCCGCAACGTCTGCCCCGACCGCAGCGCCCCCTCGTCCGCGAGCAGCGCCAGCCGCGCGGACGTACCGGAGCCGCACGGCGAACGGTCGATCTGCCCGTCCGCGAACACCGTGACGTTGCGCTGATTCGGCCCCGAGGGCGCGTCGGCCAGCTCGTCGTACAGGATGACGCCGTAGACGCCGTCCCGGTCCTCCGCGAGCGCCGGATGCCCCTCCAGCGCGGCCCTGATCTCCCGCCCCGCGGCGGTCAGCGCGGGCAACCGCTCGGGAACGACGGACAGCCCGAGCGCGGCGGCCGGCAGCGAGGCGTACACCGCCCCGGAGTGCGCCAGATCGACCGCCACCGACCCACCGGAGACAGCCAGTTCGACCTTCCGCGCCAACACCCGGGTCGGCACATTGCGGAACGTCACAGCAGTCGTCCGCCCAGCACGCCGGTGCACGGTCGCACTCACCCGCCCGGACGGCACATCGATCCGCACCAGCGCCGTCCCGTCGTCCGGCGCCGCCACCCGTCCGGTGTCCACCGCCCACGCACCGAGCGCCATCGTCCCGTGCCCGCACGCCGTCGAGTACCCGTCCTTGTGCCAGAACAGCACTCCGAAGTGCGCCTCGTCGTCATCGGCCGGAACCACGAACCCGCCGTACATCCCCGCGTGCCCGCGCGGCTCCCGCGTCAACAAGCGCCGCACATCGTCCAACGCCCCCCGCCGCGGCGAAGTCGCGGTCCCACCCGCCCCAATGGCAATCGCCCGCCGCTCGGCGACGCTGTCGCCGGGCACGGGCGGGAGACCACCGGTGACGATCCGGAACGGCTCACCGGCGGTGTGATAGTCGGTGGTGGTGATGTTCATCAGTACTCCACGACAAGACGCACGCTGACAACGGACAAAAACAACAAACGACCAACCCGGCCCCGAGACGCCAACCCCACGCCACGCGAAGCCGACCACTGGACCACAAGCTCGCGCCGACCACCGCGCGACAGCACCCTCGGCAACCCGACGCCGGGGGCACGCAGTTGACACAACCCGCCCCCGCCCGACCTGCCGACGCCCGCACCAGCCGCCCTCTCAGGGGCCGCCGACCACCGACCGCCGCGCGGCATCCGAACACCGACCCGAACGGCGCAGCCCGACCGCCGGCAGGCCAGCCGAACGCCCGCCCGCCCGACCGACCGCCCGCCCGCCCGGCCGACCGTCACCAACTCCCCGGCCGCCGCCCCCCGTTCGGGCACCCAGCGCTCACGCCCCGCCGGGCGCTCCGTCTCAGCTCCCGCCCCCCGGCAGCACACTCACCGTCCGCGAAGCGGTGTAGAAGTCCAGCGCCGCCCGCCCCTGCTCCCGCCCCCCGTACGACGCCGCCTTCGCCCCGCCGAACGGAAGGTGGAAGTCCACGCCACTCGACGGCGCGTTGATCCGAATCATCCCGGCGTCCAGCCGGTCCGCCGCAGCCAGCGCGACGTCCAGGCTCCGCGAGTGAACGGACGTCGACAGGCTGTGCCGCGTCTCGTTGGCCAGCGCGATCGCCTCGTCCAGGTCCTCAGCAGCCACCAGCACCGCCACCGGCCCGAAGAACTCCTCCCCGGCCAACGGGTGTTCCGCAGGAACGCCTTCCAGCAACGTCGGCTCCAGGTACCACCCGTCGCGTTCCGCCCGCGCGCCGCCCGCCAGCGCCGTCGCACCGGCCGCCTTCGCACTGTCGATCGCGTCGGTGAGCCGGTCCAGCGCCTGCCGGTTGATCACCGGCCCGCACACGGTGGACGCCGCTCCCGGGTCGGCCGCCGCAGCCTCCCCCAGCGCCTTCGCCAGCGCCTCCGCCAGCGGCTCGTACGCGTCGCCGACGGCGATCACCCGGCTGGTCGCCGTGCACTTCTGCCCCGCGTACCCGGCGATCGCCGACGCCAGGTGTGCGGCCGCCTGCGCAATGTCCGCGTCCGGCAGCACGATCGCGGCGTTCAGCCCGCCCATCTCGGCCTGCACGGGGACACCGCGCCCGGCGGCAGCGGCAACCACCTGCCGCCCGACGGCGGTCGAACCGGTGAACGACACCACATCCGTGCCCGCCACCAGCGCCGCGCCCTCCTCCCCGCCGCCGGGAACGACCGTCAGCACCCCGTCCGGAAGTCCGGCCCGGCCGGCCAGTTCGGCGAGGCGCAGCGCGCACGCGGTCGCTTCGGGGGCGGGCTTGAGCACCACCGCATTGCCGACGGCCAGCGCGGGCGCGGCCTTCCAGGTGGGGATCGCCAGCGGGAAGTTCCACGGCGTCACCAGGCCCGCGACGCCGTACGGCCGGCGCCGGGTCAGCAACAGGCCCTGCCCGGCGGCGGGTTCGTGCACCTCGCCGGAGGGGGCGAACGGCGCCTGCGCGTAGTACCGCCAGATCGCGACCGTCCGCGCGACCTCGCCCCGCGCCTCGGCGACCGGCTTGCCGACCTCGCGCACCGTCAGCGCCGCCAGCTCCTCGGTGGCCGCCTCCACGGCCGCCGCGACCTTCCCGAGCACCGCCGACCGCCCGGCCGCGCCGAGCGCCCACCACTCCCGCTGGGCGACCCGTGCCCGCGCGATCGCCTCCTCAACTCCCTCCGCTCCCACAGCAGTTACCGAAACCACCAAGTCATCGGGGTTGGCAGGGTTGTACGAGTCGACGGTGCTCACAAGCACATACCTTTCGCTTCAATACCAAATACAGCTACAGCAGGAACCCGGCCGGAAACGGATCCGTCGGATCGAGGAAGTACTGCGCCGTCCCGGTCACCCAGGCCCGGCCGGTGACGGTCGGCACGACAGCGGGCTGCCCGGCCACCGTGGTCTCCTCCACCAGGCGGCCCACGAACGTCGTACCCAGGAAGGAGTCATTTCGGAAATCGGCCCCGAGCGCCAGCTCGCCCCGAGCGTGCAGCTGCGCCATCCGCGCGGAGGTGCCCGTCCCGCACGGGGAGCGGTCGAACCAGCCGGGGTGGATGGCCATCGCGTGCCGGGAGTGCACCGCGTCCGAACCGGGGGCGAGCAGTTGGACGTGGTGGCAGCTGTGGATGGACGGGTCCTCGGGGTGCACGGGGCGGTGCTCGGGGGAGGCGTTGATCGCGTCCATCATGGCGAGCCCGGCGGTCAGGATCTCGCCCTTGCGCTCGTGCGCGAACGGAATCCCGAACTGCTCCAGCGGCAGGATCGCGTAGTAGTTGCCGCCGTACGCCAGGTCGTACGTCACCGTGCCGTACCCGGGCACGTCGAGCTTGCGGTCGAGCGCCACCGAGAACGACGCCACATTGCGGATCGTGACAGCCACGGCCGCGCCGTCCTCGACCTGAACCTCGGCAACCACCAGCCCGGCGGGGGTGTCGAGACGGACAGTCGTCACGGGCTCGACCACCGGAACCATCCCGGTCTCGACCAGCACGGTGGCGACACCGATCGTCCCGTGACCGCACATCGGCAGCAGGCCCGACACCTCGATGTACAGCACCCCGAAGTCGGCGTCCGGCCGGGTCGGCGGCTGCAGGATCGCCCCGCTCATCGCGGCGTGGCCGCGCGGCTCGTACATCAGCAGGGTGCGGAAGTGGTCCAGGTGCTGCTGGAAGTGGGCGCGCCGCTCGGCCATGGTGGCGCCGGGGATGGTGCCGAAGCCGCCGGTGATCACCCGAGTGGGCATGCCCTCGGTGTGCGAGTCGACGGCGTGGAAGACGTGACGGGTCCGCATCGCGGGATTCCCTCCTGACGGCTGGTGGTCCGGCCCGGACCGGGCGAGCTCGCCCGGTCCGGGCCGGTGCTTCGACTACCTGCGGCCCTGGCCTACTTGTGGCCCTCGGCGAGCGCCTTCTCGGTCGCGGCGCGCACGGCGGCGTCGATCTCGGGGCGCAGCGGCAGCCGCGGGGCGCGGGTGGGTCCGCCGGTGCGGCCGGCGATGTCCATGGACAGCTTGATGGCCTGGACGAACTCGGTCTTGGAGTCCCAGCGCAGCAGCGAGTGCAGCGACTTGTAGAGCGGCAGCGCGGTCTCCAGGTCGCCGGCGACGGCGGCGTGGTACAGCTCGGCGCTGGTGGCGGGCAGCGCGTTGGGGTAGCCGGCGATCCAGCCGACCGCACCGGCGACGGCCAGCTCCAGCAGGACGTCGTCGGCGCCGATCAGCAGGTCGAGCCCGGGGGCGAGTTCGGCGATCTCGTAGGCGCGGCGGACGTCGCCGGAGAACTCCTTGACGGCGACGATGTGCCCGGCGGCGTGCAGGTCGGCGAGCAGCGCGGGGACGAGGTCGACCTTGGTGTCGATCGGGTTGTTGTAGGCGACGATCGGCACGCCGGCGGCGGCGACCTCGGCGTAGTGGGCGCGCACGGCGTCGTGGTCGGCGCGGTAGGCGTTCGGCGGGAGCAGCAGCACGGAGCCGGCGCCGGCCTCGGCGGCCTGCTCGGCCCAGCGGCGGGACTCGGCACTGCCGTACGCGGCGACGCCGGGCATCACGCGCGAGCCGTCCCCGGCGGCTTCGACGGCGGTGGTGACGACCTTGGCGCGCTCTTCGGGGGTGAGGGTCTGGTACTCGCCGAGCGACCCGTTGGGGACGACGCCGTCACAGCCGTTGTCGAGCAGCCAGCGGACGTGCTCGGCGTAGGCGTCGTAGTCGACGCTGCGGTCCTCGCGGAACGGCAGGGTGGTGGCGACCATGATGCCGCGCCAGGGGCGGGCGGGGTCGTGGGCGGTGCGAGTCACGGGGATCTCCCTCGATATGATGTGTGACATTTTACAAATCCTCGACGAGGGCGCAAGACCCCCGCCGACCTCTACTCCGACAGCTCCGGCGACTCCGGCGGCTCCGACGAACCGCCCTGCCGCGCCAGTTGGGCCAGCGGAACGGGGCAGGACAGCGGCCGGCTGTCGGGCCCGCCGAGCGGCCCGCCGGACAGACAGGCCACCGCGGGCCCGCACATCCGGCCCTGGCACCAGCCCATGCCGGCCCGGGTGAGCAACTTGACGGTCCGCGCATCGGCGGCGCCGAGTTCGGTGACGGCCTCCCGGACGGCCCGCGCCGGGACTTCCTCGCACCGGCAGACGTCGGTGTCGTCGGTCACCCAGCCCGTCCAGTCCGGGCCCGGCGCGTGCGCGGCCGCCATCAGCGAAGCGAACTCCCGCCGACTCCGCCGGACCCTCAACTCCCTTGCAGGAGCAGGCTTTCCGGCCACCGAGTGAGCGGCGAGCACCCCCTCGGCCAGCGCCAGGTCCGCGCCGCCGACACCGCAGGTCTCCCCCGCGGCCCACAGCCCGGGCACACTGGTGCGCTGCTGCGCGTCCACCCGCAGCGCGGCGGTGTGGTCGGCGGTGGTGACGGTGGCCGCGCCGAGCTCGACGGCCAGGTCGATCTGCGGCACCAGCCCGTGCCCGACCGCGAGCGCGTCGCACGCGATCCGCCGCTCGGTGCCGGGCACCGGCTTCCAACGGGCGTCCAGCCGCGCCACGGTGACGCCGGTGACCCTCTCGTCACCGTGCGCCTCGACCACGGCGGCCCGCCGGCGCAACCGCACCCCGTGCCGCAGCAACCGGGCCGCATGGTCGGCACCCTCGACAAGCTTCGCCGGGTTCCCCGCCAGCACGGGCAGCCCGCGCGCATAGCCGAGATACGCCGTCGCCTCCACGATCGCCGGAATCCGCGCCCCGGCCGCCGCCAGCGAGGACGCGGCCGCCAGCAGCAACGGCCCACTGCCCGCCACCACGACCCGCCGCCCCGGCAGCACCAGCCCCGACTTCAACATCGCCTGCGCCCCGCCGGCCGTCACCACCCCGGGCAACGTCCAACCGGGGAACGGCAGTTGACGCTCGTACGCACCCGTGGCCAGCAGCAGATGCCGCGCCTCGACGGTGACCCGGTCGCCGCCCTCCGGGCCCCGGGTGGCATGCAGCCTCCACCCGTCCCCGCCCCGCTCGGCGGCCCACACGTGATGGCCGGCCAGGTGATCGACCAACGGCGACGCCACCAGCCGCTCCCGCAGCCCCGCGAACGTCCGCCACCCGTGGTGCAGCTTCTCCGGACGCGCCGCACCCAACTCGGTCGCGGGATGCCGGTAGTACTGCCCACCGAGCCGCGCCCCCGCGTCCACCAGCGCCACCCGCAGCCCGAACCCGGCAGCGGCATCCGCAGCCGCCAGCCCCGCCGGACCCGCACCGATCACCGCCAGGTCGTACTCAGACCGCGAGTTCATCACGCCCGTGCCCCTCCTGCGTGCTGACGACGTCGCCGTCCTCGGCAGTCACCAGGCACAGCCGCTGATTGGGCCGCCCGTTGACGGTCGCCAGACAGTCGAAGCACTGACCGATCCCACAGAACGCCCCGCGCAACCGCCCACCCACCCGGGTCCGCCGCCACGCCACCACCCCGTCCGCCCACAAAGCCGCCGCCAACGTCTGCCCCGGCAGCGCCTCCACCGCCCGACCGTCGAACGAAACCACCCGCACCGCCCCGGGCTCAGCACCCACCAGATCAAGCGGATCCACGCTCACACCTCCCGAACAACACCGAATTCCCCAACCACCCCGCACCCGGAACCCGCCGGCCACCCACCAGCGGTCCCAACCGGGCCACCTACTCCTCCCCCGCGCCCTCGAACCGCTCCGGCCGGAACGGCCCCAGCTCGAACCCGGCGTCGGCACCCACCAGTTGGCGACTGATCAGCAACCCCGTCGCCGGCGCCAGCCCGATCCCCGCCCCCTCGTGCCCGCACGCGTGGTACAGCCCCGGCACCCTCGCATCGTGACCGATCGCGGGCAGGTGGTCGGGCAGGTACGGACGGAAGCCCCGGTACGCCCGCTGCACGGCCACCGTCCCCAGCACCGGAAACAGCGCCACCGCCTGCGCGGCCAGCCGCCGCAGCACCTCGGGGCTGAGGGTCCGGTCGAACCCGACCCGCTCCCGGCTGGCGCCGATCAGCACCGGACCGGCGGGAGTGCCCTCGACCACCGCGGACGACTGCAGGTCCGCGGACCCGGAGGCGACGTCCGCGACGTAGTCCGCGGCGTACACCTTCCGCCGGACAATCCGCGGCAGCGGCTCGGTGACCAGCACGAAGCCCCGCCGCGGCAGCACCGGCAGCCGCACCCCGGCCAGCTCGGCCACCGCCCCGCCCCAGGTACCGGCCGCGTTGACGACCGCGGGCGCAGCGAGCTCCCGGCGCTCGGTGACCACCCCGGCGATCGCACCGCCGGGCCCGCGCCGCAGCGCGGTGACGGCCTCCCCGAGATAGCTGTCGGCACCGGAGGCCCGCAGCAGGTGGGCCGCCGCCAGCGCGGGCTGCACCTGCGCGTCCTGGGGGTACAGCACCCCGCCGGGCAGCCCCTCGGCGAGGTGCGGCTCCAGCTCGCGCAGCGACTCCGCGGCAACGGCAACGGCCTCCACCCCGGCCTCGCGCTGCTTGGCGGCGAAGCGGTTCAGGGCATCCAGCCCGGCGGGCGCGGAGGCGACCACCAGGCCGCCCTTGGGCTCGTACTCGACCCGGTCGCCGAACTCCTCCGCGAGCTCCCGCCACAGCGTCACCGACAGCATCGCCAGGTCGAGCTCGGGGCCGGGTTCCTTGTCGGAGACCAGCAGGTTGCCCTCGCCTGCGCCGGTGGTCCCGCCGGCCACCGGCCCGCGGTCGACCACGGCGACCCGCAGCCCGGCCCGGGCCGCGTAGTAGGCGCACGCGGCACCGACCACACCGGCACCGACCACCACAACGTCGTAGGAGGTTTGCTTCAGCACGCCAGTAATATGTCACATGTTCAGAATGACCGACAAGCCCCCCACCAGCCCGAATCCACCCCCGGGCACTCACCGAAAACGCCGAACGGCCCCAAAACGCCGAACGGCCCCGGACCGTCAGGTCCAGGGCCGCCAGCGGGGCAGTCAGCGGGGCAGTCCCCGTCTGTCAGGTGATGTCGTCGATCTGGTCGCGTCGCCCGGCCTGCACCGGCTCGACGCCGCCCACCGTCTCCGCGTCCTCGACGGCGTCCACCGTCAGGTCGACGTGGGAGGCCTCCTCGTCGTCCAGCAGCGCGTCGGGGTTGCGTGCCAGCTTGCGCTTGTCGTTGAGCAGCGCGAAGCCGGCCGCCAGGAAGTACAGCAGCCAGATCGGCGCGGCCAGCGCCAGCATCGACAGCGGATCGGCGGACGGCGTGGCGAAGGCCGCGAACACGGTGATACCCATCACGAAACCGCGCCACCAGCCCAGCAGCCGCTTGCCGGAGAGCACCCCGACCACGTTCAGCATCGCCAGGAACAGCGGCAGCTCGAAGCCCAGGCCGAACACCAGCACCATGCGGGTGATCAGGTCGAGGTAGGTCTCCACCGGCACGATCGACTTGACGCCGTCCGCGATGAAGCTGATCAGCATCTGCGCCGTGACCGGCATGATCACGTAGGCGAGCACCGCGCCGGCCAGGAACAGGGGGGTGCCGAGCGCCAGGAACGACACCGAGTAGCGCTTCTCGTGCCGGTGCAGGCCGGGCGACACGAACTTCCACAGCTGGTAGAGCCAGACCGGGGTGGCAGCCACCACGCCGGCGGTCAGAGCGACCTTCAGCGCGACGGTGAACGGCGTGGTCAGACCGATGTTGGAGATCTCCACGCACTGCTTCAGCCCGGCCGGCAGCGACCCGTCGGGGTTGCACGCCGGCAGCGGCTTGATCAGAAAGTCCACCAGCTCCCTGTGGAAGAACGCCGCGGCGATCGTGAACACGATGATCGCCAGCAGTGACTTGACCAGCCGGTTGCGCAGCTCGCGCAGATGGTCGGCGAGCGCCATCCGCCCCTCAGGGTCCTTGGGCGCTTTGGTCGTCTTGCTCAACCCGGTCCTCGAATCGTGCGCTCGTCGGTGGTGGTCGGAGTGGTGGTGCGGGGCCGTACGGTTCAGGCGGCCCGGTCAGTACGGGAGGCCCCGGAGGCGCCGGGGGCGGACTTGACCACCCGCTCCGGCTCGGCAACAGCGGCAGCAGGCGCCGCCGCAGACCCCTGCGCACCGGCCGTGAACTCGCCGCGCAGCGCCTTGCCCTCGCTCTTGAGGATTCGCAGGGACCGCCCGAGCCCCCGCGCCACGTCGGGCAGCCGCTTGCCGCCGAACAGCAGCACGGCGAACACCACGACGATCAGCAGCACGCCAGGTGACAGGATCCGCATCGGAGCTCCGCCTTCCTTGTCCGGGAGGTCCGGGAAGTCAGGGAGGCAGGGCTCCCCCTGCGCGATGGTAGCCGCTCGGGGTGTCGCAGCGGGAACCCGGTCCCCGACCATCAGTGACCGGGCCCACTCCCCCGCGCGCTCAGTCCTTCTCGGCCGCCCGCCGCAACGCGGCAACCGCCCCGTCCACCTCGCGGGTCAGCGCCCGCGCGTCCAGCCACAGCCGGACGGCGAGCACCCCGAGCACCAGCAGACCGGCGGTGGACAGCAGGACGGCACCGACCAGGGTCCAGTTCATGCGCTTGCGGCCTTTCCTATCCGTCCACCGGCAGCAGCCGCATGGTGTGCACGCCGGCGGCGGTGAGCGCGGCGACGATCCGCTCCCCGGCGATCTTGCGGACGGACGCTCCGCAGGCCGGGCAGGTGAAGCTGTAGAAGGTGCGTTCCTTGCTCGCTCCGAGCGCCAGCCGGAACTCGGGTGCCGGGAGTTCGACCTTCTCCCGGCACTGCGAGCAGTACACCTTGAATCTGGTGCCCTCGGTCACGTGGTTCAGACCCGTCCGTCCCGATAGTGCTCCAGCGCGGCCAGCGCGGCGGTGCGGGCCTGTTCGGCGAGCTGCGGCGGGGTGGTGATCCGGCCGTCCCGGCCGAGCCGCAGCGCGAGGGTGCGCAGGCCGGACGGTTCGGCGGAGCGCAGGGTGATCCGCAGGCCGCCGTCGGGGAGTTCCTCGGCGCTGTCGTGGGTGTAGTACTCGGCGACCCAGCGGCCGCCGGGGCCGACCTCGACCACCACCTGCGGGTCGTCGGCGCCGGGCGCGACCAGGCCGGCGGACAGGTCGCGGGGCTGCATCCGGGGCGGGTTGGCGGGCTCGTCGAGGACCTTGATCTCGGCGATCCGGTCGAGCCGGAAGGTGCGCCGGTCCTCGGAGGTGCGGCACCAGCCTTCCAGGTAGGTGTGGCCCTCCGTGACCAGCCGGATCGGGTCGACCTCGCGCTCGGTGAGCTCGCCGCGGCCGTGCGACCAGTAGCGCAGCCAGATCAGCCGGCCCTCGCTGAGCGCCCGGTCGATGTCGGCGAAGACGGTGCCCTCGGCCTCGAAGGTGACGCCGATCCGGGCGGCGGACTCGGCGCTCTCGCCGGCCGCGTCCTCGATCTTGGCGACGGCCCGGGTGAGCGCCTGCCGGTCCCGCTCCCGCAGTCCGGGCAGCCCGGCCACGGCGCGGGCGGCGACCAGCAGCGCGGTGGCCTCGTCGGCGGCCAGCCGCAGCGGCTGGGCGACGTCGTCCACGTTGTGCCACCAGATCCGCTCGCCGTCGGTGTCGATGTCGAGCAGGTCGCCGCCGCGGAAGGACGTGCCGCACATCGGCAGCACGTTCAGGTCGCCGATCAGTTCGCGCTCGGTGATCCCGAACGCCCGCGCCACCTCCGCGACCTCGGCCCCGGGGCGTTCGCGCAGGTAGGTGACCAGCGACAGCATCCGCCGCGTCTGATCGATCGCGTTACTCATGCCTGCACCTCCGCGAGACCGGCGACGGCACGCAGCCGGTCGATGACGTCGGCCCGCAGGTCCTCGGGGCCGATCACGATGACGTCGGGGCCGTACTCGGCCAGGTCGGCGCCCAGGCCGTTGCCGTACGGGATGTCCAGCTCGTCCCAGTCGGCGTCCACCGGCCGGGTGTCCAGCGCACGCTGGCGCAGCGGGTACGCGGCGCCCCGGCGGACCCGCACCACGGCGACCGCGGTCGCGCCCTCGCCCGCGAACCGGGCGACCACGGCACGCACGTCGACGTGCTCGGGGACGTCGCCGGTGAACGCGCCGGCCCGGGAGCGGACCTTGCCGGTGATCCGGGAGAGCCGGAACACCCGGGCGGAGCCGCGGTCGCGGTCCCACCCGGCCAGGTACCAGTGGCCGCGCCAGCACTCCAGCGCCCACGGTTCGACCGACCGCGGCTCGGCGACGGCGGCGCCGGCCTTGCGGTACTCGAACGTGACGGGCCGCCGGTCGCGCGCGGCGGTGAGCAGCGGCTCGAACGCGGCCTCCCGGCCGGGGATCCGCGGCTCCAGCGCACCGTGCTCCCGCTCCTCGGCGAACGGCACGCCGGCGGCCCGCAGCTTCTGCAGGGCGCCGCTGGCCGCGCCGGACATCTTGGCCTGCTGCCAGACCCGGGCGGCGAGGGTGAGCGCGGCGGCTTCCTCGGCGTCCAGGGCGATCTCGGGGAGGCGGTTGCGGTCTCGGCGGGCGAGGTATCCCACTTCGCCGTCGAGCGCGTTCTCGTCCACGTCGATGATCAGTCCGAGTTCGCGCAGGTCGTCCTTGTCGCGCTCGAACATCCGGTTGAAGGCGTCCTCGGAGCCTTGTTGCCAGGCTTCCCGGTACGCCTCGACGGATTCGCGCAGCTCTTTCTTGGAGAGCGGACGCCGGGTGTTCATCAGGCACAGGGCGAGGTTCATCAGCCGCTCTGCCTTGGCGATCGCCATCGCTGACCTTTCCTCCGTTCGGGGGTGACCCGCCGACCGTACCGGTACGGACACGCTCCGCGAAAGCCGAACCCCCGGCTCCGAGCGGAACCGGGGGTTCGGTGATGCGTCCGAGGTCAGACGCCCAGCAGGTCCACCACGAAGATCAGGGTGGAGCCGGCCGGGATCAGCGGGCTCGGGGACTGGTTGCCGTACGCCAGGTGCGGCGGGATGACCAGCTCGCGGCGGCCACCGACGCGCATGCCCTCGACGCCCTGGTCCCAGCCCTTGATGACGCGGCCCTTGCCCAGCGGGAAGCGGAAGGTCTGGCCACGGTTCCAGGACGCGTCGAACTCCTCGCCGGAGGCGAAGGTGACACCGACGTAGTGGACCTCGACGTTCGCGCCGGCCTTGGCCTCGGCACCCTCGCCGACCTTGATGTCGCGGATCTGGAGCTCGGTCGGGGCGTCGCCGCCCGGGAAGTCGATCTCCGGCTTGGTCAGGCTCACTGTTGCTCTTCTCGTTCGGTTGCGTGAACGCTGCTCATCCTAGACAAAAGCGGCGGCCGGTCAGTCCTCGCCGCCGACGCCGGCGTCCAGGATGTCGATCACGAACACCAGGGTGGAGTTCGCCGGGATCGAGCCGCTGGCCTGGTCCTTGTACCCCAGCGAGGCGGGGATGACCAGTTCGATGCGGCTGCCGATGTTCTGGCCGACGACGCCCTTGTCCCAGCCCTCGATGACGCTGCCGGCGCCGGTGGCGAAGGTGAATGCCTGGCCGCGGTCGAGCGAGGAGTCGAACTTCTTGCCGTCCTTGTACAGCGCGCCGGTGTACTGGACGACGACCTTCTCACCGCTCTCGATCTTGCGGCCCTTGCCCTGGATCAGGACGTGCGACTTCAGCTCGGTCGGGTCGGCGGCGCCGGGGACCGGGGTGATGTCGAACGGCTTCTTGCCGTTGTCCTTGACCTGCGGCATGCCGGCCGGCGGCGGGGTCATCTCGCCGCTGAGCACCGCGTCGGGCGCGGTGGCCTGCCGGATGTCGAGCACGAAGACCAGGCTGTCGGTGGCACCGATGCCGAGCTGCGAGTTGCCCTGGGCGCCGAACGCGGCGGCGGGCGGCGCGACCACCAGCACCCGGCTGCCGGCCTTGTGCCCGGCGACGGCCTTGTCCAGGGCCGGGATCAGCTTGCCGGAGTCGGCCTGGAACAGCTGCGGCTTCCCGGCCTTCTCCCCGTACGAGCCGGGGATCTCCTTGCCGGTGTTCCAGTCCATCGCGGTGTAGTCGACGGACACCCAGTTGCCCTTTTCGACCTTGGCGCCGCTGCCCGCGGTCAGCTCCTTGACCACGAAGGTGCCGTCCGGCTTGTCCTCCGGCACGGTGATGGTCGCCTTGGAGCCGAAGTCGCCGGTCACCGTGGGCAATGCCTTGGCGCTGTCCTTGATCGGCGGCACCGGCTCCTGGCTGGGCGTGTCCGAGGCGGCGGGCTTCGCCGCGTCGGACTTGCTCGCGGGCTTGTCGTCGCCCTTGTTGACCTGGTACATCGTGATCGCGGAGCCGATCAGCAGCACCGCGAGCACCGTACCGAGGATCGCGCCGAGGCGGCCGGAGCTGCCCGGATCCTCGTCGTAGCCCGCCTCGGACGGGTCGACCTTGCGCTGGGTGGAGGCGAAAACCTGCGGGGCCTCGGCGGCCCCGGCGGCCGGCGCGGAGGGCGCCGGCGGAGCCCAGCCGGCCTGGGTCAGCATTTCGGCGGGGACCACGATCGACTCGCGGTCTCCCGGACGCTGCTGCCCGTTGTTGTCGGCCCCGCCCGGGCTCGACGGCTTCTCAGACATGACTCCCCAATTCATCTCGCCCGACGACGCGTGTACCACTGGTGCGGGGCAGCAGTATGTCAGGTCGGAATGAGAGCCGGTCAGCCCGACCCTGGCCCCGCTGTCAGGTGGCGATCAGACAGCTTCCAGGATGTCGATCACGAACACCAGGGTGGAGTTCGCCGGAATCGACCCGCTGGCCTTGTCGCCGTAGCCCAGCGACGGCGGGACGACCAGCATCACCCGGCTGCCGACGGTCTTGCCGACCAGGCCCTGGTCCCATCCCTTGATCAGGCTGCCGGTGCCGACCTGCAGCGCCTGCGCCCCGCCGTGGCTCCACGAGGAGTCGAACTGCTTGCCGTCGGCCCAGGTCACGCCGGTGTACTGGACCACCAGGGTCTGACCGGACTTCACCTCCGGGCCGGTGCCCTTGATCAGCACGTACTGCTGCAGGTCGGCGGGCGGCTGCTCCCCCGAGGGGATGGTGATGGTGGGCGCGGCCTTGCCGTTGTCCTTGACCTGCGGCGCGTTCGCGGGCGGCTCGGTGACCTGCCCGGAGACGGTGGAGTCCTGCGGCACCGACTGCATGATGTCCAGCACGAACACCACGGTGTCGTCCTTGCCGACACCGAGCGCCGTCGATCCCTGGGAGCCGAACCCGGCAGCCGGCGGGGCCACCACCACCAGCCGGCTGCCGACCTTCTTGCCCTCCACGCTCACGTCGAACGCCGGCACCAGCTGCCCGCTGCCCGCCTGGTACAGCTGCGGCTTGCCGCCGGAGTCGTAGGAACTGGTCAGGTCCTTGCCGCTGGTCCAGTCCTTGGCGGTGTAGTTGACGGTCACCCAGTCGTTCTTGTTGACGACCGGCCCGGTGCCCTCGGTCTCGGTGCTCACCACGAACTGCCCGCTCGGCTGCCCGCCGGGCAGCGTGATCGTCGCCTTCGAGCCGAACTCCCCACTGATCGTGGGCATCGGCGAGGCGGACGCCACCGGACTCGGCACCTCCACCGGGGAGGCCGCCGCCGAGGGCGTCGCCCCGGCGGTCTTGCCGGAACCGCTGCCGCACGCGGTCAGCAGCACGGCGGCGAGGGGAACGGAGAGCAGGCAGGCGATTCGACGCATGAGGCCAGCGTATGGCCCGATTCGTCCGGTCCGTCGGAGGCACTCGGGCGCGCCCCCGACGGACCGTCGACGACTTGATCACATTCCGGCGATCAGCTTCTCCACCCGCTCGTCCACCGACCGGAACGGGTCCTTGCACAGCACGGTGCGCTGCGCCTGGTCGTTCAGCTTCAGGTGCACCCAGTCGACGGTGAAGTCGCGGCGCTGCTCCTGCGCGCGCCGGATGAAGTCGCCGCGCAGCCGGGCCCGGGTGGTCTGCGGGGGCACCGACTTGCCCTGGAAGGTCAGCAGGTCGTTGGTGACGCGCTGCGCCTGGCCGTTCTTCTGCAGCAGGTAGAACAGGCCGCGGCGGCGGTGGATGTCGTGGTACGCGAGGTCGATCTGGGCGACCCGCGGGTTGGACATGGTCATCTGGTGCTTGGCCCGGTACTTCTCGATCAGCTGGTACTTCATGATCCAGTCGATCTCGGTGCCGACCTTGCCGAGGTCCTCGGTGCGCACCGCCTCCAGGGTGCGGCCCCACAGGTCCAGGACGCGGGCCACGGTGCCCTCGTTGAGGCCCTTGCGGTCGGCGAACTCCAGCGCCTTGGTGTAGTACTCCTCCTGGATCTCCAGGGCGCTGGCCTCCCGGCCGTTGGCGAGCCGGACCTGGTGGGTGCCCGTCAGGTCGTGGCTGACCTCGCGGATCGCCCGGATCGGGTTCTCCAGCGTCAGGTCCCGCATCACCACGCCGGCCTCGATCAGCCGCAGCACCAGGTCGGTGGCGCCGACCTTGAGCAGGGTGGTGGTCTCCGACATGTTGGAGTCGCCGACGATGACGTGCAGGCGGCGGTAGCGCTCGGCGTCGGCGTGCGGTTCGTCGCGGGTGTTGATGATCGGGCGGGAGCGGGTGGTGGCGGAGCTGACGCCCTCCCAGATGTGCTCGGCGCGCTGGCTGACGCAGTAGACGGCGCCGCGCGGGGTCTGCAGCACCTTGCCGGCGCCGCAGATCAGCTGGCGGGTCACCAGGAACGGGATCAGCACGTCCGCCAGCCGGGAGAACTCGCCGTGCCGGGCGACCAGGTAGTTCTCGTGGCAGCCGTAGGAGTTCCCGGCGGAGTCGGTGTTGTTCTTGAACAGGTAGACGTCGCCGGCGATGCCTTCCTCGTGCAGCCGCCGCTCGGCGTCCACCAGCAGGCCCTCGAGGATCCGCTCGCCGGACTTGTCGTGGGTGACCAGTTCGACGACGTCGTCGCACTCGGGGGTCGCGTACTCGGGGTGGGAGCCGACGTCGAGGTAGAGCCGGGCGCCGTTCTTCAGGAAGACGTTGCTGCTGCGGCCCCAGGAGACGACACGGCGGAAGAGGTAGCGGGCGACTTCGTCCGGCGACAGGCGGCGCTGGCCGCGGAAGGTGCAGGTGACGCCGTACTCGTTCTCGATCCCGAAAATTCGGCGGTCCATATGGCGACTCTTCTCTGTGGGAAGCTCCGTGAAACCCTTCGGTGCGGTGATGGATCGTCAGGCGGCCCACCAGGCAGGTGGCGGGCCGCCGGACGCGGTCATTCGGTGTCGGACGCCTCGTCCTCGTCGGTGGCGGCGCTCTCGTCGCCGCTGAGCAGCCGGGACAGCTGGCTGCCCAGGATGCGCTTGAACTTGCGCTGCTGGACCCGCTGGCGGTCGAGGACGGCGACCTCCAGCTGTTCGGGCGTCATGGTGCGCGGGCTGCCGCCGTTGGGGTCCCGGGCCAGGCCGTCGACGGCGAGCTTGAGCGCCTCGGCGAGGGTCAGGCCGGCCCGGTGGCGCTGGCCGAGGTAGTTGCCGATGGAGTCGGCGTTGCCGCCGACCACGACGGCGTTCTTCTCGTCCACCACCGAGCCGTCGGGGGTGAGCCGGTAGATCTGGTCGTCGGCGTCGGTGCGGCCGACCTCGGCGACGATCAGCTCGACCTCGTAGGGCTTCTCCCCGACCGAGGAGAAGATGGTGCCCAGGGTCTGGGCGTACACGTTGGCCAGGCCGCGGGCGGTGACGTCGGCCCGGTCGTAGGAGTAGCCGCGCAGGTCGGCGTAGCGCACGCCGCCGATCCGCAGGTTCTCGAACTCGTTGTAGCGGCCGACCGCGGCGAACGCGATCTTGTCGTAGATCTCGGAGACCTTGTGCAGGGCGCGGGAGGTGTTCTCCGCGACGAAGACGATGCCGTCGGCGTAGGTCAGCACGACCACGCTGCGTCCGCGCGCGATGCCCTTGCGGGCGTACTCGGCGCGGTCCGCCATGGCCTGCTGGGGCGAGACGTAGAACGGGGTGGACACCGCCGGTCTCCCTTCGGGTGGTTGAGGCGGATTCAGAGCAGCGGGGCCTGCGGGCCGTTGGGGTGCTCGCGCCGCTGGTCGGTGATGGACACCGCGATCGCGGTGACCTCTTCCTCGCTGAGCCGGCGGAAGCCGTCCTCGGTGATCAGCGTGACGATCGGGAAGATCTTCCGCGCGAGGTCGGGCCCACCGGTCGCCGAGTCGTCGTCGGCGGCGTCGTACAGCGCCTGGACGGTGAGGGTGGCGGCCTGCTCGGCGGTCATCCCCGGCCGGTAGAGCTTCTTCATCGAGCCGCGGGCGAACACCGAGCCGGAGCCGGTGGCGGCGAAGCCCGCGCGCTCCTCGGAGCGGCCGCCGGTGACGTCGTAGGTGAAGATCCGGCCGCGGCCGAGGTCGAGGTCGTAGCCGGCGAAGACCGGGACGACGGCGAGGCCCTGCATGGCCATCGCCAGGTTGGACCGGATCATGGTGGTGAGCCGGTTGGCCTTGCCCTCGAGGGAGAGCACGGTGCCCTCGATCTTCTCGTAGTGCTCGAGTTCCAGCTGGAACAGCCGCACCATCTCGATGGCGAGGCCGGCGGTGCCGGCGATGCCGACCGCGCTGTACTCGTCGGCCGGGAAGACCTTCTCCATGTCGCGCTGGGCGATGACGTTGCCCATGGTGGCCCGGCGGTCGCCGGCGAGCACCACGCCGCCCTCGAAGACCGCGGACACGATGGTGGTGCCGTGCGGGGCCTCGACGACCACCCCCTCGGGGAGGGTGCGCCGCCCCGGCAGGAGGTGCGGCGCGTGGCTGTCGAGGAAGTCGAGGAACGAGGAGGAACCGGGGGTGAGGAAGGCAGCCGGTAGACGCCCGGTGCCACTGAGGTTGGCTTCCACACGTGTCCTTCCAGATCGAAGATCCAAAGTTGGAGTTGTGCCCCGGACCCTACCCGCTCCCGGGGCCTGATCCACGTCCTTGGACGACGGGCCGTAGAGAAGGCGAGGCCGCAGGCGCGCTTTGGGCATGCCTGCGGCGCTCGCCGTGCTCTTTTCCGGTGGAAAGGGGTTGCCCCCTCTCACTCGCCGCCCTTCTGCACGAATCCGCGCACAAAATCCTCGGCGTTGGATTCCAGCACTTCGTCGATTTCGTCCAGTACCGCGTCGACGTCGTCGCTGAGCTTTTCCTGCCGCTCCTTGAGGTCGTCCGAGGCCTGAGTTTCCGCGGCCTGCTCCTCGACCTCCTCGGAGGAGCGGCTGGCCCGCTGCTGGCCGCCGCCGGTGTCCTTCTCCGCCATTTTCCTCACCCCGCTCGCTCGGTGTTCCGGTACAACGCTCGCTGCTCACCTGAATGATTCCCCGTCGGGGAAATGTTCACCCGTGGTGATCGAAAAGTTACCCGCCGGACAGGACCCGAACCAGGTCCTCCGCGGTGCGGCACCGGTCGAGCAGCTCCTTGACGTGTGCCTTGGTGCCGCGCAGCGGCTCCATCGTGGGCACCCGCTGGAGGGTGTCGCGACCGGGCAGGTCGAAGATGACCGAGTCCCAGGACGCGGCGGCCACGTGGTCGGCGTACTGCTCCAGGCAGCGGCCGCGGAAGTAGGCGCGGGTGTCCTCGGGCGGCTCGGTGACGGCGCGGCGCACCTCGTCCTCGGTGAGCAGCCGCTCCATCCGGCCGCGCGCCTCCAGGCGGTTGTACAGCCCCTTGTCGGGGCGTACGTCGCTGTACTGGAGATCGACCAGCTGGAGCCGGGGGCTGTCCCAGTTCAGGGCGTCGCGCTGGCGGTAGCCCTCCAGGATCTCCTTCTTGGCGATCCAGTCGAGCTGCCGGGACAGGCTCATCGGGTCGCGCTCCAGCCGGCCCAGCACGTCCTCCCAGCGGGCCAGCACGTCCATGGTCTGGTCGTCGGCGTCCTGCCCGAACCGGTCCTCGACGTACTTGCGGGCCAGCTCGCAGTACTCCATCTGCAACTGGACGGCGGTGAGCTTGCGGCCCGAGCGCAGCGACACCAGGTGCTTCAGCTCCGGGTCGTGGGAGACCCGGTGCAGGGTGCGCACCGGCTGGTCGACGGCGAGGTCGACGGCGATGAAGCCGTCCTCGATCATCGACAGGACCAGCGCGGTGGTGCCGAGCTTGAGGTAGGTGGAGATCTCGGAGAGGTTGGCGTCGCCGATGATGACGTGCAGCCGGCGGTACTTCTCGGAGTCCGCGTGCGGCTCGTCGCGGGTGTTGATGATCGGGCGCTTGAGGGTGGTCTCCAGGCCGACCTCGACCTCGAAGTAGTCGGCGCGCTGGCTGATCTGAAAGCCGTGCCCGCCACCCTCCTGCCCGAGCCCGACCCGGCCGGCCCCGCACACCACCTGGCGGGAGACGAAGAACGGCGTGAGGTGGCGGACGATGTCGGCGAACGGGGTGGCCCGCTGCATCAGGTAGTTCTCGTGGGTGCCGTAGGAGGCGCCCTTGTTGTCGGTGTTGTTCTTGTAGAGCAGGATCCGCTGCCCGCCCGGCAGCTCCAGCGCGCGGGCGGCGGCCTCGGCCATGATGCGCTCGCCGGCCTTGTCCCACAGCACCGCGTCGCGCGGGTTGGTGACCTCGGGGGACGAGTACTCGGGGTGCGCGTGGTCGACGTAGAACCGGGCGCCGTTGGTGAGGATGACGTTGGCCAGACCGATGTCCTCGTCGGTGAGCTGGCTGGCGTCCGCCACGTCCCGGGCCAGGTCGAAGCCCCGGGCGTCGCGCAGCGGATTCTCCTCCTCGAAGTCCCAGCGGGCGCGGCGCGCCCGGTGCATCGCCGCCGCGTACGCGTTGACGATCTGGGACGAGGTGAGCATGGCGTTGGCGTTCGGGTGGCCCGGCACGGAGATGCCGTACTCGGTCTCGATCCCCATCACGCGCCGTACGGTCATGCGGCCCTCCTGACCCTGTCGGTACTGCCGGTGCAGACGCGCCGTCCGGCTGCGGAGCCCTGCGAGCGCCGCAGCCGGACGGGTGGTTCGCGTACTACAGGTACTGCCCCGTGTTGGCGACAGTGTCGATGGAGCGACCGGACTCGGCGCCCTGCTTGCCGGTGACGAGGGTGCGGATGAACACGATCCGCTCGCCCTTCTTGCCGGAGATGCGGGCCCAGTCGTCCGGGTTGGTGGTGTTGGGCAGGTCCTCGTTCTCCTTGAACTCGTCCACGCAGGCGGCGAGCAGGTGGGAGACGCGCAGACCGCGCTGGCCGTGGTCGAGGAAGTCCTTGATGGCCATCTTCTTCGCGCGGTCGACGATGTTCTGGATCATCGCCCCGGAGTTGAAGTCCTTGAAGAACAGCACCTCCTTGTCACCGTTGGCGTAGGTGACCTCCAGGAAGCGGTTCTCCTCGGTCTCGGAGTACATCCGCTCGACCACCGACTGGATCATGGCGGCGACGGTGGCGGGCACCGAGCCCTCGTGCTCCTTGACGTCGTCGGGGTGGAACGGCAGCGAGTCCTTGAGGTACTTGGAGAAGATGTCCTTGGCCGCCTCGGCGTCCGGCCGCTCGATCTTGATCTTGACGTCCAGCCGGCCGGGCCGCAGGATCGCCGGGTCGATCATGTCCTCGCGGTTGGAGGCGCCGATCACGATGACGTTCTCCAGGCCCTCCACGCCGTCGATCTCCGCCAGCAGCTGCGGGACGATGGTGTTCTCCACGTCCGAGCTGACGCCGGAACCGCGGGTGCGGAACAGCGACTCCATCTCGTCGAAGAAGACGATGACCGGCGTGCCCTCGCCCGCCTTCTCCCGGGCCCGCTGGAAGACCAGGCGGATCTGCCGCTCGGTCTCGCCCACGTACTTGTTGAGCAGCTCGGGGCCCTTGATGTTCAGGAAGTAGCTCTTGCCCTGCGGCCGGCCCGTCACCTCGGCGACCTTCTTGGCCAGCGAGTTGGCGACCGCCTTGGCGATCAGCGTCTTGCCGCATCCGGGCGGGCCGTACAGCAGCACGCCCTTGGGCGGGCGGAGCTCGAACTCCTTGAACAGGTCGGCGTGCAGGTAGGGCAGCTCGACCGCGTCCCGGATCTGCTCGATCTGGTTGGCCAGGCCACCGATCTGCCGGTAGTCGATGTCCGGGACCTCCTCGAGGACCAGTTCCTCGACCTCGGACTTCGGCACCACCTCGTACACGTAACCCGAGCGCGGCTCCAGCAGCAGCGCGTCGCCCGCCCGCAGGGTGAGTTCGCGGAGCGGCTCCGCGAGGCGCACCACCCGTTCCTCGTCGGTGTGCCCGACCACCAGCGCGCGGTCGCCGCCCTCCAGCAGCTCCTTGAGCGTGACGATCTCGCCGATCCGCTCGAACGCCATCGCCTCGACGACGTTCAGCGCCTCGTTGAGCATCACCTCCTGGCCGCGGCTCAGCTCGTCCAGCTCCACGCTGGGGCTGACGTTGACCCGGAGCTTGCGGCCGCCGGTGAAGATGTCGGCCGTGCCGTCCTCGTTCTGCTCGAGGAAGACGCCGAATCCGGCGGGCGGCTGGGCGAGCCGGTCCACTTCCTCCTTGAGGGCCACGATCTGGTCGCGGGCCTCGCGCAGGGTGGCGACGAGCCTCTCGTTCTGGGCGGTCACGCCGGCCAGGTTGGTCTGCAGCTCGACGATCCGCTCCTCAAGCACCCTTGAGCTGCGCGGAGAATCGGCGAGCCGGCGCCGAAGGACGGCGATCTCCTGCTCGAGGTAGGAGACCTGCGCGGCCTCGTCGGACCCCCGTGCGGGCCTGCCGGCGCTGCGGTCGTAGTCGTCATCGTTGGCTGCCACGGTCCTCACCTCCTCCTGGGGGAGCTGGACGACCCAAACCTACCTGGGACCAGGGTCATGTAAACCCCTAGATCAGAAAGATGGATCGGGCGTGTCCGATGTTCGCCCTGCACGCTTCCCCTCTGACAGAGGAGATGCCCACCCCTCAACGGTTCAAAGCAGCGCGGATGTATCGTGACAGGAATGTCCCCGAATGCGGGGCGACCAGAGCAGAAACGGCAGGGGCAATGGCGGGGACGGGCGAGGCACTCGAAGTCTGGATCGACCAGGATCTGTGCACCGGGGACGGGATCTGCGCGCAGTACGCGCCCGAGGTCTTCGAACTCGACATCGACGGACTCGCCTATGTGAAGGGCGAGGACGACGAGTTGCGGCAGCAGCCCGGCGAGACGGTGCCCGTCCCGCTCACGCTCCTTCAGGACGTCGTCGACTCGGTGAAGGACTGCCCGGGCGACTGCATCCACGTCCGCCGTGCCGCCGACGGCGTCGAGGTCTACGGTCCGGACGCGGACTGACGAACCGTCAGGCGGTGTGGGCGGCGGTCCGGGTCTCGGTCTTCGCCCACACCCCGCCGGTGGACTTCGTCCACACCAACTCCACGGCCACGTCCGGCGAGAAGCGCGGTATGTCGTCGGAGGAGTAGCCGCGAGCCGCGCCGCGGATCGAACCGTCGGAGCGGATCGCCAACTCGGTGAGCGTGTAGCCGTCCCGGTCCGAGAGCAACTCGACCGGCCTGCCGGCGCCTTCCACCACGAACATCTGGTCCGGCGGCGTCCCCATGTCGGCCTGGCAGTGCGCCGCGAGCACCCCGAGCGGCTTCCCGTCCACCACCGCCGACGCCTTCAGACTCACCGCGACCGGGAACGGCCCGCACTCCATGGGCAGTTGGACCTTCGACAGATCCACCTCCGGCACCACCGCCTCGACCTGATGACCCGTCACCACGGCCCCGGTCGCCGAGTTCGCCCCGAGCGCCCCACCCACAACAGCGGCACATCCCGCCGCAACCAGCACCCAGTGCTTCAACCCCGACTGCGCATGCACCACGAACTCCCCTTCCGGTGTGGGCATTTTCGCACAGTGGGAAGTGTGGGCGAACAACCAGGGGCGGAAGCGGGTGGATGCGAAAACAGGGGCGCGGGGAACTGCGCGAATCGGAAGGCGCCCGTCCGCAAGGTCGCGACGCGGGCAATGACTTGCCGTTGATCGCGACCTTGCGGACGTGCGTTCCTTGCTCGCGCAGTTCCCCGCGCCCCTGGTAGCCGAATCTCTCAGCTCAGGTCGCGGCCATCATGTGCGGCCGCTTCCCGCTGCGCCTTGCGCACCGCAGCCCGCTCCGCGAGCGTCAGCTCGGGCTCGGCGTTGTCGTAGTCCTCGCCGTAGGCGCCCTTCGCGGGGCGGCGGCGGCGGAGCGGGGGTTCGACGCCGTCGGCCAGGCGGCGAGCCGTGAGCAGGAAGCCGGTGTGGCCGATCATGCGGTGGTCGGGCCGGACGGCGAGGCCTTCGAGGTGCCAGGTGCGGACCATGGTCTCCCAGGCCTGCGGCTCGGTGAAGGTGCCGTGTTCGCGCAGCGCCTCGACGGTGCGGGACATCTGCGTGGTGGTGGCCACGTAGCAGCAGATGAGGCCGCCGGGGACGAGCGCCTTGGAGGCGACGTCCAGGCACTCCCAGGGAGCGAGCATGTCGAGGATGACGCGGTCGACGTCGGTCTCGACCAGGTTGTCCTGGAGGTCGCCGACGGTGAGCTTCCACGCGGGGTGCGGGCCGCCGAAGTAGCGTTCGACGTTGCTGCGGGCGATGTCCGCGAAGTCCTCACGCCGTTCGTAGGAGGCGAGCATGCCGGTGTCGCCGACGGCGCGCAGCAGGTAGGTGGACAGGGCGCCGGATCCGACGCCCGCCTCCACCACCCTCGCGCCGGCGAAGATGTCGGCCATCGCCAGGATCTGCCCCGCGTCCTTGGGGTAGATCACGGCAGCGCCGCGCGGCATGGACAGGACGTAGTCGGGGAGCAGGGGGCGCAGCGCGAGGTACGGGACGTTTCCCGTGGTGCGGACGACCGTGCCCTCGGGAGCGCCGATCAGCTCGTCGTGCGGGAACGCACCCTTGTGGGTGTGGAATTGGTTCCCGGCCTGGAGCGTGAACGTGTAGTGGCGGCCCTTGGGGTCGGTCAGCTGGACCTGGTCCCCGACCTGGAAGGGCCCGCGTCGGCGGGCGGCACCGGTCGGTTCGGACATGGGGGCCATCCTACGGGAGCCGGAGGGCCGTCCCGACCACATGATCGGTTCAGGCGCCCGGCCGCCCGAGTACGGCGGCGGTGAGGCGGCGTTCGAGGTCGGTGAGGGAGAGCACGCCGTAGACGGTGCCGTCGGCGCGGACCACCAGGTATTCGGAGGCGGGGGCGCGGCGCAGGGTTTCCAGGATCTGTTCGCCGGCCAGGTCGACGGGGATGGTGTGGCCAGGTTCGAGGTCGCGGGAGACGGCGGAGACGGCGACCCAGGGGCGGCGGTGTTCGGGGACGTTGTGGACCGCGGATTCCTTGACCAGGCCGGTGGGTTCGCCGCGGCCGTCGACGACCACGAGGGCGCCGGCGTGTGCCTCGTGGGCGCGGCGGAGGGCTTCGCCGAGGGGGGTGTCGGCGGTGACGTCGATGCTGCGGCGGGCCAGGTCGCGGACCTTGAGCCCGGGCAGGACCTCCTTGAGGCGGGCGTTGCGCAGCGAGTTGCCGGCGCCCTGCCAGATGATGAAGCCGAGGATGGCGGCGAGGACGCCGTCGAGCATGGCTTCGCCGGTGGAGCGTTGGGCGTTCTGGGCGGCGCCGATGACGGGCAGGCCGAGGACGACGGCGATGGCCAGCGCGCGGCCGGTCCAGACGGCGGCGAGGGTGCCCTTCATGGGGTTGCCGGTGACGGCCCAGACGACGGCGCGCAGCATCCGTCCGCCGTCGAGCGGGAGGCCGGGCAGCAGGTTGAAGGCGGCGACCACCAGGTTGGAGATCATCAGGCCGGCCAGCAGCACGCCGGGGACGGTGGCGGGTTCGACGGCGCGCAGGCCGGCCCAGAAGATGCCGGCCAGTACCAGGGAGAGCAGCGGGCCGACGACGGCGAGCCAGAACTCGCGCCAGGGGCGGTCGGCCTCCTTCTCGATCTCGGAGATGCCGCCGAGGAACTGGAGCTGGATGCGGCGCACGCCGAGCTTGTAGCGCAGGCCGACCAGGGTGTGGGCGAGTTCGTGGACCAGCACCGAGCCGTAGAAGGCGACGGCGAAGGAGAAGGCGAGCAGGTAGCGGGTGGCGCCGAGCTCGGGCAGGACGTAGGCGAGCCGGCTGCCGAAGATCCAGGTGATCAGCGCGGCGACCAGGAACCAGGACGGGGTGACGTAGACGGGCACGCCGAACGGGCGGCCCATCAGGATGCCGCCGCGGGGCGGTTCGCCCCTGTGCGGCGAGTCCGGTGCCCCGGGTGCCCGCCCCTTGGTGTCGTTCACCGTGCTCCCTCCACTCTCCGCCGACCCTCTGGTGCCCCGCACGCTCCGTGGATTTCGCGTTCGCGACGTGGGTTCCTCGTACGCTACGTGATCTCCGGCCCGCTGCGGCGGCGCACCCCGCTCTCCTTGTGCCATACCCAGCTTCTCGACCCGTTCGCCCATGCTGTCCGTCCGGTGCAATAGGGTCGGGGCATGCAGCAGACCGACCCCACGCCCACTGCCCGTCCGGCGGCCGCGCCGACCGGGCTGTCGCCGTCCCGGGCGGGTGACTTCATGACCTGCCCGCTGCTGTACCGGCTGCGGGTGATCGACCGGCTGCCGGAGCCGCCGAGTGCGGCGGCGACCCGGGGGACGCTGGTGCACGCGGTGCTGGAGCGGCTGTTCGACCACCCGCCGGTGGAGCGCACCCCCGAGCGGGCCCGGGGGCTGCTGGCCCCGCAGTGGGAGCGGTTGCTCGGGGAACGGCCGGAGCTGGCCGATCTGTTCCCGGATGACGCCGGGAAGCTGGCCGCCTGGCTGGGCGATGCCGAGAAGCTGGTGGAGAAGTGGTTCCGGCTGGAGGACCCGACCCGGCTGCACCCGGTGGAGCGGGAGCTGTACGTGCAGACCGCGCTGGCCTCGGGCCTGCTGCTGCGCGGCTACATCGACCGGGTGGACGTCGCGCCGTCCGGCGAGGTGCGGCTGGTGGACTACAAGACCGGCCGGGCGCCCTCGCGGGACTTCGAGGGCAAGGCGATGTTCCAGATGAAGTTCTACGCGCTGGTGGTCTGGCGGTGGAAGGGCGTGCTCCCCAAGCGGCTGCAGCTGGTGTATCTCGGCGGCGGCGGCGACGTGGTGACGTACGACCCGGACGAGGCCGATCTGCTGGCGGTGGAGCGGAAGCTGGAGGCGCTGTGGGAGGCGATCTCGGCGGCGGTGGCCACCGGTGAGTTCCCGGCGACCCGCAACCGGCTGTGCGACTGGTGCGACCACAAGTCCAGCTGTCCGGAGTTCGGCGGCACTCCCCCGCCGTATCCGCTGCCCCTGGCTACTCTGACCAATCCCCGCAAGGAGTCGTAGGTGACGATCCGTGTGCTGCTGGTGGACGACCAGCCGCTGCTCCGTACCGGTTTCCGGATGATTCTGGAGGCGGAGTCCGATCTCGTGGTGGTCGGCGAGGCGGGCGACGGGCAGCAGGCGCTGGACCAGGTCCGCGCGCTGCAGCCGGACGTGGTGCTGATGGACATCCGGATGCCGCGGATGGACGGCGTGGAGGCCACCCGCCGGATCGCCGGCCCGGACCGCAGCGGCCCGGCGAAGGTGCTGGTGCTGACCACCTTCGACCTGGACGAGTACGTGGTGGAGGCGTTGCGCGCGGGCGCCAGCGGCTTCCTGCTGAAGGACGTCCCGGCGGAGGAGCTGGTGCAGGCGATCCGGGTGGTGGCGGACGGTGCGGCGATGCTGGCCCCGTCGGTGACCCGCCGGCTGCTGGACATGTACGCCACCAAGCTGCCGTCGGGTGACGAGGCCCCGCCGCAGGCGCTGACCGTGCTGACGGAGCGCGAGGTGGAGGTGCTGCGGCTGGTGGCCCGCGGGCTGTCGAACGCGGAAATCGCGGCCGAGCTGTTCGTCTCCGAGACGACGGTGAAGACCCATGTCGGCCACGTGCTGACCAAGCTCCAGCTGCGCGACCGGGTGCAGGCCGCGGTGTACGCGTACGAGAGCGGTCTGGTGCGCCCCGGCGCCCTGTAGGCCCTCTGGAACGGCCGACGGCCCGCCACCCCGGTTTGGGGGTGGCGGGCCGTTCTGGTGGCCGTACGGCCGGGCGAAACGTTACTTCTTGCCGGTGCGGCCGATCTCCCAGAAGCGGAAGCGGCTGGTGTTGTCCACGGTGCTGTCGACGCCGGTGACACCGGTCCGGTACACGTAGAACGACTTGTTCTGGTACAGCGGGACCATCGGCACGGCGTCGGCCAGCCGGTTCTGGATTATGGCGTAGGCGCCGCCGCCGGTGCGGTCGGTGAGCTTGATCGATTCCGGCACCAGCTTGGTGCTGATCTGCGGGTCGTCCCAGTTGTTGTGGAACGCGCCGCCGCCGACCACCAGCGGGGTGATGTAGTTGTCCGCGTCGACGTAGTCGGGGGTCCAGCCGATCAGGTAGGCCTGGTAGCTGTTGTTCGACCAGTTGGCGATGAAGGTGTTCCAGTCCGGCTCCTGCTGGACCGTCACCTGGAACAGGCCGCTGGCGTCCAGCTGCTTCTTGACGTTCTCCAGCTCGGCGGCGCCGGCCCGGGAGCGGGACCAGGTCAGGTTGAGCTTGACCGGGGTGCTGATGTGCGCGTCGGTCAGGATCTTCTTGGCCTTGGCGATGTCCGGCTCGCCGTACTTGTCGAAGAAGGCGGTGTTGTGGCCGACCACGCCGGCCGGGACGACCGAGTACAGCGGCAGCACGGTGCCCGCGTACACGTCGTGGGCGAGCGCCTTGCGGTCGAGCAGCTGGGCGACGGCCTGGCGGACCGGCTGCTTGCCGCCGATGTCGTCCTTGGTGTTGAACACCAGGTAGAAGGTCTCGCCGCTGTCGCCCTCGGCGACCCGCAGGTTGCCCTTGCCGGACTGGTCGTCGTTCTTGATCTGGGCGGCCGTGGCGGGCTCGAGGCTGTTGTCCGCGACGTCGACCTCGCCCTTGTCGAGGGCGGCCTTCAGCTCGTCCGCCTTCTCGTAGAAGCGGACGGTGAACTTGCTGTTCTCGGGCTTGGTGGCGCTGCCCTTGTAGGTCGGGTTCGGCGACAGCGTGACCTTGGCCGGGCTCTTGCCGTGGTTCTCGATCGCGTCGATCTTGTACGCGCCGGAGCCGACCAGCTTGTCGTTCTCGAGCAGCTTGTCGGCCGGGAAGACCGCGTGGTCCACGATGGCGCCGGCCGGCGAGGCCAGCTTGGCCGGGAAAACCGCGTCCGGGGTCTCCAGGTGGAAGGTGACCTCGCGGTCGCCGTTGGTCTCCACCGACTTGATGGTGGACAGCAGCGGGAGCGGACCGGCCGGGTCGTTGATCTTCTTGGTGCGGTCGATCGAGTACTTGACGTCCTCGGCCGTCACCGGGTGCCCGTTGGTGAACTTCAGCCCGGTCTTCAGCGTGCAGGTGTACGTCATCGTGTCGTTGCCGGTGAACTGGCACGACTCCGCGGCGTCCGGCTGCGGCAGGGTAGCGCCGGGCGGGAAGGCCAGCAGCGACTGGAAGGAGTTGTTGAGCACCAGCCAGGAGCCGATTTCGTAGGCGCCGGCCGGGTCCAGCACGGTGGTCCCGTTGGTGGTGCCCAGGGTGATCGCAGCACCGTTGTCGCCGCCGGTGGCAGCCTTCTCCACGGACGCGCAGCCGGCCGCCGTGGTGGCGACGAGCGCGGCGCAGCTGAGCACGGCCAGGCGGTTGGGCGTAGTCATGCGGGGTGGTCTTCCTTACTGCGTGCGGCCGGCCGACGCCGGAGAACCGGCCGGCCGCGGGGTGGGGTGGCCGGCGCAGGTCTGGTACGACGCGCGGGCGCCCCCGGCCGGGGTCTGACGGCGGTGGGCGGCGGCGCGGGATGGCTACTGATCGGATGTAGCGTGCCACATCGCACCGGGTCGGTCACCGACTGTTCGAACAATGGGTCGGCGAGACCCGGAAAGCTACTCTCCGGGAACCGACGAGTTGTCAGCCAATGCCCGATTTCGCACCTGCTGCCGGATACGGTCCGCGTACCCACGGACGCGGAGGGGAACCGGAAAACCGCATGAAGGAGACGAAGGTCACACCCGGGCGCCGGCCAGGGTGCGCAGCAGGTCGAGGTCGACCTGCTCCAGCGAGGACAGCACCAGCCGGCCGGGGCCGGGCTCGATGGTGGCGATGGAGGGTACCGCGATGACGGGGCAGCCCGCCGCCTCGGCGGCGGCGACGCCGGTGGGGGTGTCCTCGACGACCACGCAGCGGGCCGGGTCGGCGCCCAGGCGGGCCGCGGCGGTCAGGTACGGGTCCGGGAAGGGCTTGGTGCGCGGGACCTCGTCCCCGGCCACCGTGAAGGCGAAGTTCTGCGCGCCCAGGCTGCGCAGCACGATGTCGATGATGTGCCGGTGCGAGGCGGACACCAGGGCGGCCGGGATGCCGTGCGCGGCGAGGGTGTTGAGCAGGCGCTCGGCGCCGGGCATCAGCGGAACGCCGCCGTGCAGCAGGTCGACGAAGCGCTGGTTGATCTGGGCGCCGAGGTCGGCGGGGCGGATGGCCGCGCCGGTGCGGGTGAGCAGGTAGTCGATGACGCGGGTCATCGGGCCGCCGACCACGTGGGTGCGGTCCTCGGCGGTGAGGTGGTGGCCGAGTTCGGCGAACAGGTCGACCTCGGCCTGCCACCAGAAGTCCTCGGTGTCGACCAGGGTGCCGTCCATGTCCAGCAGGACGGCCTGCAAGCCGCTGCCGTCTCCGCCGACACGGATCGGGGTCGAGACCGTCGTCATGCGCGCCGTCCTTCCGGGTGGTCGTCCGGAGCGCACTGCGTCCGGGGATGGCACAGGCCGGCCCGCTGGTGAGCGGACCGGCCCGTTCAGGATCATCAAGAATACGCCCGCCGGGGCGGATTGCACCGGGCGCCTGCGGGGCGAACGGATGATCTGTGGTGGAAGTGTTCTACCGGGCGTTGAAGTACTTGGCCTCGGGGTGGTGCAGGACGATGGCGTCGGTGGACTGCTCGGGGTGCAGCTGGTACTCCTCGGAGAGGATCACGCCGACCCGTTCGGGCCTGAGCAGTTCGGCGATCTTGGCGCGGTCCTCCAGGTTCGGGCAGGCGCCGTAGCCGAGCGAGAAGCGCGCGCCGCGGTACTTGAGCGCGAACATGTCCTTGACGTCCTGCGGGTCCTCGTCGCCGAAGCCGAGCTCGTAGCGGACCCGGGCGTGCCAGAACTCGGCCAGTGCCTCGGCCAACTGCACGGACAGGCCGTGCAATTCGAGGTAGTCGCGGTAGGAGTTGCCGGCGAACAGCTCGCCCGCGGCCTCGGAGATCCGGTTGCCCATGGTGACCACCTGGAGGCCGACCACGTCGCGCTCGCCGCTCTCCTCCGGGCGGAAGAAGTCGGCCAGGCACAGGCGGCGGCCGCGGCGCTGGCGGGGGAAGGTGAACCGGGTCAGTTCGGAGCCGTCCTCGCGGTAGAGGATCAGGTCGTCGCCCTTGGAGTTGGCCGGGAAGTAGCCGTAGACGACGGCGGGCTCCAGCCAGCCCTCGGTCTGCAGGCGGTCCAGCCAGCCGCGCAGGCGCGGGCGGCCCTCGGTCTCCACCAGCTCCTCGTACGACGGCCCTCCGGAGCGGCCGCCCTTGAGGCCCCACTGGCCCTTGAACAGGGCGTCCTCGTCGAGCCAGGAGGCGTAGTCCTGGAACGGGATGCCCTTGATGATCCGGTCGCCCCAGAACGGCGGGGTGGGGACGCGGTTGTCGACGGCCACGTCGGAGCGGATCTGGCCGAGGTTGACCTCCTCCGGCTCCTCGACCTCGACCCGGGCGTGCCGGCGCTTGCGCAGCTCCGGCAGGACGACGCCGGGGACGCCGCGCTTGACGCCGATCAGGGCGTCCATCAGCCGCAGGCCCTCGAAGGCGTCGCGGGCGTAGCGGACCTCGCCGTCGTAGACCTCGTGCAGGTCCTGCTCGACGTAGGCGCGGGTGAGGGCGGCGCCGCCGAGGATCACCGGGAAGTCGGCGGCCAGGCCGCGCTGGTTGAGCTCCTCCAGGTTCTCCTTCATGATCACCGTGGACTTGACCAGCAGGCCGGACATGCCGATCACGTCGGCCTTGTGCTCCTGGGCGGCCTCGACGATCGCCGACACCGGCTGCTTGATGCCGATGTTGACCACGTTGTAGCCGTTGTTGGACAGGATGATGTCGACCAGGTTCTTGCCGATGTCGTGGACGTCGCCCTTGACGGTGGCCAGCACGATGGTGCCCTTGCCCTCGCTGTCGGACTTCTCCATGTGCGGCTCCAGGTGGGCCACCGCGGCCTTCATCACCTCGGCCGACTGCAGCACGAACGGCAGCTGCATCTCGCCGGAGCCGAACAGTTCGCCGACCACCTTCATGCCGGACAGCAGCGTGTCGTTGATGATCTCCAGCGCCGGGCGCTCGGTCAGCGCGGCGTCCAGGTCGGCCTCCAGGCCGTTGCGTTCGCCGTCGATGATGCGGCGCTGCAGGCGCTCCTCCAGCGGGAGGGCGGCCAGCTCCTCGGCCTTGGAGGCGGCGCTGGAGGCGGCGGAGACGCCCTCGAACAGCTGGAGCAGCTTCTGCAGCGGGTCGTAGCCCTCGCTGCGGCGGTCGTAGACGAGGTCGAGGGCGGTCTGCCGGCGGTCCTCGGGGATGCGGTTCATCGGGAGGATCTTCGCGGCGTGCACGATCGCGGAGTCCAGGCCGGCCTCCACGCACTCGTGCAGGAAGACCGAGTTGACGACCTGCCGGGCGGCCGGGTTGAGGCCGAAGGAGATGTTGGACAGGCCGAGGGTGGTCTGCACGTCCGGGTGGCGGCGCTTGAGTTCGCGGATCGCCTCGATGGTCTCGATGCCGTCGCGGCGGGACTCCTCCTGGCCGGTGGCCAGGGTGAAGGCCAGGCAGTCGACCAGGATCGAGCTCTCGTGGATGCCGTACTCGCGGCCCAGCTGCTCGATCAGCCGCTCGGCGATGGCGACCTTCTTGTCGGCGGTGCGGGCCTGGCCGTCCTCGTCGATGGTGAGGGCGATCAGGCCGGCGCCGTGCTCGCGGGCGAGTGCGGCGATCTTGCCGAAGCGGGTGTCGGGGCCGTCGCCGTCCTCGTAGTTGACGGAGTTCAGCACCGCCCGGCCGCCGAGCATCTCCAGGCCGGCCCGGAGCACCGGCGGCTCGGTGGAGTCGAGCACGATCGGCAGGGTGGAGGCGGTGGCGAGGCGGCCGGCGATCTCCTTCATGTCGGCGACGCCGTCGCGGCCCACGTAGTCCACGCACAGGTCGAGCAGGTGCGCGCCCTCGCGGATCTGCTCGCGGGCGATCTCCACGCAGGCCTGCCAGTCGGCGGCGAGCATCGCCTCGCGGAACTTCTTCGAGCCGTTGGCGTTGGTGCGCTCGCCGATCGCCAGGTACGAGGTGTCCTGCCGGAACGGCACCGTCTGGTACAGCGAGGCGGCGGCCGGCTCGGGCTTCGGCTCGCGCGGCGTGATCGGCCGGCCCTGCACCCGCTCGACGACCTGGCGCAGGTGCTCGGGGGTGGTGCCGCAGCAGCCGCCGACCAGCGCCAGGCCGTAGTCGCGGACGAACACCTCGTGCGCGTCGGCGAGCTCCTCGGGGGTCAGCGGGTAGTGCGCGCCGTCCTTGCCGAGGACCGGCATGCCCGCGTTCGGCATGCAGGACAGGCCGATCCGGGCGTTCTTCGCCAGGTAGCGCAGGTGCTCGCTGTACTGCTCGGGGCCGGTGGCGCAGTTCAGGCCGATGAAGTCGATGCCGAGCGGCTCCAGCGCGGTCAGTGCGGCGCCGATCTCCGAGCCGAGCAGCATGGTGCCGGTGGTCTCCACCGTGACCTGCGCGAGGATCGGCAGGTTCAGGCCGGCCTCGGCGAGTGCCTCGCGGCAGCCCAGCACGGAGGCCTTGGTCTGCAGCAGGTCCTGGCTGGTCTCGACCAGCAGGGCGTCGGCGCCGCCCGCGATCAGGCCGGCCGCGTTCTGCCGGAAGCCCTCGCGGACCGTCTCGAAGGTGGTGTGGCCGAGCGTCGGCAGCTTGGTGCCGGGGCCGATCGAGCCGAGCACCCAGCGGGTGCGGCCGTCCTTGGCGGTGTACTCGTCGGCGGTCTCGCGGGCGATCCGGGCGCCGGCCTCGGACAGCTCGAAGATCCGGTCGGAGATGTCGTACTCGCCGAGCGCCGAGTGGTTGGCGCCGAAGGTGTTGGTCTCCACGCAGTCCACGCCGACCGCGAAGTACGCGTCGTGCACCGAGTGGACGATGTCGGGGCGGGTCAGGTTGAGGACCTCGTTGCAGCCCTCGAGCTGCTGGAAGTCCTCCAGCGTCGGCTCCTGGGCCTGGAGCATCGTGCCCATCGCTCCGTCGGCTACCACCACCCGGGTGGCGAGGGCCTCGCGCAAGGCGGTGGCGCGGTCCTGCTGGGTGGACGCGGATACAACGGTGGCCATGAGGCTGCTCCCTGAGTGCGACGGCTGTCGGCTATGCGGCCCCCCTTGACCGGGGACGCACCCGGTCAGGGTATCCGCCCGACGGCGGTGTGATGGAACCCATTTCGCATCGTGGGCGTCCCCATCCACCGGAAGGGAGCCCGTCCATGCCCGCTTCATCGCGTTCGAGCAGGTGGCGTCACCGTGTCCGTGCCCTTGGGCCGTCCGTATGGCGGACGGTGCCCGCCCGGGCGCGTCGCCGCTGGAGCCGCCGCACCCGCTGGACCCGGCGCCGCCGGGTGGTGACGGCGTGCGTGGTGGTGCTCGCGATGCTGGTGGTGCCGCTGGTGGGCGCGGGTCTGGCGCTGCGCTGGTACTACTCCGGCGACCCGGCGGCCGACGCCCGCACCCGCGGCCGGGACGCGATCTGGCTGGGCCACGCCTGGGTGGACGGGCGGCGCACCGACGCCGATCTGACGATGCTGGCGTCGCGGGTGCGCGGCACCGGCATCCACGACCTGTACGTGCACACCGGCCCGCTGGAGCACGACGGTTCGCTCGATCCGAAGCTGGCCCCGGGGGTGGCCGGTTTCCTGGAGCGGGCCCGGGCCGCGATGCCGGGGGTGCGGATCCAGTCCTGGCTGGGCGACGTGGTCGCGCCGGAGAAAGTGGGCCTGCACCTGGACCGGCCGGACGTGCGGGAGCGGATCACCGCCTCCGCGAAACAGGTCCTCGACCTGGGCTTCGACGGCGTCCACTTCGACCTGGAACCGGTGCACAACGACTCCCCCGGGTTCCTCGCGCTGCTCGACCAGGTGCACGCGCTGACCGCCGCCCGGGGCGTGCCGCTGTCCATCGCCGCGCCGCAGATCGAGCCCGTCCCGATGATCGGCCGGGTGACCTTCGCGCTCACCGACCACGGCAAGTGGTGGAGCGCCGGGTACTTCGCGCAGGCCGCGCGGCGGGTCGACCAGGTCGCGGTGATGTCCTACGACACCTCGATGCCGGTGGAGTCGCTGTACGGCGGCTACGTCGCCCGGCAGACCGAACTGGCGCTGGCCAACACCCCGCCGGGGACCGATCTGCTGATGGGTCTGCCCGCGTACTGGGACGACACCCCGGCCCACCGGGGCGACGCCGAGACGGTCCGCGCCGCCGTCCGCGGCGCCCGCCTCGCGCTCGGCCCGGGCTCGCGGCAGAACTTCGGGCTGGCGCTGTACGTGGACTTCGCGGCGACCCCGGACCACTGGGCGGCGTACCGGGACGGCTGGTGCCTCTGACCTGGTGCGATCCGGCCGTCCGGCCCCCGGTGCGCGGGACGGTCCGGAGGGTTTCCTAGCATCGCTCTCGGCTCCGCCGTGTGGGGAAGGGGCCTGCACCCAGGAGGAACGAACGTCCATGCAAGCCCGGAAGATCGGCGCGGCTGCCGCCGCCGCCGCGGTGGCGGCGCTCGCCGCCCGCGACCTGCTCCAGAAGAAGCACGCACTGCTGAGGAACTTCCCGGTGCTCGGGCACGCCCGGTACGCGCTGGAGACGATCGGGCCGGAGCTGCGGCAGTACATCGTGACCTCCAACGAGGAGGAGCGGCCGTTCAGCCGTGACCAGCGGAGCTGGATCTACGCCTCCGCCAAGGAGGAGAACAACTACTTCGGGTTCGGCACCGAGGTGGACGTCGCTCAGGCGCAGGGCCGCGCCTACCTGAAGCAGCGCACCTTCGCCGGGCCGCTGCCGGACGGGCACGACCCGCAGGCGCCGCTGCCGTCGGCCAAGGTGCTGGGCGGGCCGCGCGGGCGGGCCAAGGCGTTCCGGCCGGGCAGCGTGGTGAACATCTCCGCGATGAGCTTCGGCTCGCTCTCCGGCGCGGCCATCACCGCGCTGAACAAGGGCGCGGCGCAGGCCGGCGCGATGCACAACACCGGTGAGGGCGGCCTGTCGCCGTACCACCGAAACGGCGCCGACCTGGTGCTCCAGCTCGGCACCTCGTACTTCGGCTGCCGCAACGAGGACGGCACCTTCAACCTCGACAAGCTCAAGGACGTGGTGGCGGGGGCGCCGGTCCGGGCGATCGAGATCAAGCTGTCGCAGGGCGCCAAGCCGGGCCTGGGCGGCATGCTGCCGGGCGCGAAGGTGACGCCCGAGATCGCGAAGATCCGCGGCATACCCGTGGGCGAGGACTGCGCCTCGCCGTCGCGGCACTCGGCGTTCGGCGACGTGGACTCGATGCTGGACTTCGTCGAGCTGCTGGCCGCCGAGACCGGCCTGCCGGTCGGCATCAAGAGCGCCGTCGGCGAGCTGGACTTCTGGCAGGAGCTGGCCGCGCGGATGGCGCGCGGCGACCGGGGCGTCGACTTCGTGACGATCGACGGCGGCGAGGGCGGCACCGGCGCGGCGCCGCGGATGTTCGCGGACTCGGTGTCCCTGCCGTTCCGGATGGGCTTCTCCCGGGTCTACGGCACCTTCGCCGAGCTGGGGCTGACCGACGAGCTGACGTTCATCGCCTCCGGCAAGCTCGGCCTGCCGGAGAACGCGGCGGTGGCGTTCGCGCTGGGCGCCGACATGATCAACGTGGCGCGCGAGGCGATGCTGTCGATCGGCTGCATCCAGGCCCAGAAGTGCCACACCGACAAGTGCCCGACCGGCATCGCCACCCAGAACCCGTGGCTGGCCCGCGGCGTCGACCCGGTCTCCAAGTCGGCCCGGGCGGCGGTCTACCTGCGCACCCTGCGCAAGGAGTTGACGAAGGTCTCCTCGGCGCTCGGCGTCGCGCACCCGTCGCTGATCACCGCCGAGGACATCGAGGTGCTGAACGGCGACTACGAGGCCCGCACCCTGGCCGGCGTGTACGGCTACAAGGAGGGCTGGGGCGAGCTCGGCCCGGAGCTCGCCGCGGAGATCACCGCCCTGATGACCGGGCGGGCTTCTGCCTGACGCGGTGTCGTCGAGGGGGACGGGTGTCCCGTCCCCCTCTCCGCCGCTGGGGTCAGCGCAGGTCGAACACCAGGCGGGCCGAGACCTTGCCCGCGAGCACGTCCTCGAAGCAGGAGTTGACGTCCTCCAGCTTGCGGGTCTCCCGGATCACCTTGGTGCGGCCCAGCCCGTGCAGCCGGAACACCTCCGCGAGGTCCTGCCGGGTGCCGACGATCGAGCCGATCACCTTGGTGCCGTTCAGCACCGTCTCGAACACCGGCAGCGTCAGCTCGCCCTCCGCGGGAAGCGCGACCAGTACGAGGGTGCCGCCGCGGCGCAGCGAGTCGTAGGCGGCGCGGAAGGACGCGTTGCTGACGGCCAGCGAGACGGCGGCGTCGGCGCCGCCGAGCTTGTGCACCTCTTGCGCGACGTCCTGGGTGCGGGCGTCGATGACGTGGTCGGCGCCGAGGTCCTCGGCGAGCTTCAGTTTGTCGTCGGTGATGTCCACCGCGACGGTCTCGGCGCCGAAGATCCGCGCGTACTGGAGCGCGAGGTGGCCGAGGCCGCCGATGCCCGAGATCAGCACCCGGGTGCCGGGCCGGGCGCCGGCCAGCTTGACCGCCTTGTACGTGGTGACGCCCGCGCAGGACAGCGGGGCGGCGTCCATCGGGTCCACGCCGTCGGGGACGGGCGCCACGTAGTCGCCGTGCGCGAGGGCGTACTCGGCGTAGGCGCCGTCCACCGAGTAGCCGGAGTTGTGCTGGGACAGGCAGAGCGTCTCCCAGCCGGTGACGCAGTAGTCACAGCGTCCGCAGGCGTCGGCCAGCCACGGGATGGCGACCCGTTGGCCGACCTCGACGTGCCGGACGTTCGAACCGGCCGCCTCCACGATGCCCACGCCCTCGTGGCCGGGCACGAACGGCGGGGACGGCTTGACCGGCCAGTCGCCGCGGGCGGCGTGAATGTCGGTGTGGCACAGGCCGGAGCACTCGATCCTGACCAGCACCTGGTGCGGCGCCGGGGTCGGCACCTCGCGTTCCTCGATCTCCAGCGGCTCGGTGAAGTCCCGGACCACAGCTGCCTTCATGGCCTTCTCCCCTCGCAGAACGGTAAATCCGATAGACGGAACCATCTCTGCGGATCAGCCTGGTGGTTCGGGCGGGGAACCGCGAACGGGCGCGCCGACCGCGGCGGAGATCCCCTCGCCGACCTGACGGCCCGTCAAGGTAGCGTTGACCAAAGCCCGGCATTTCCAGGCGGGTTGGGCAGCCACGCCGCCCGCCGCACACCACTCGGGCACGGAGGAACCATATGCCCCGCACACTCCTGCGCACCGCCGGAACCGGACTGGCGCTGCTCACCGCCGGCCTGCTCCTGGTCGGCTGCGAACCCGCCAAGCACGCCAAGGCCGCACCGCCGCCCAGCCCCTCCCCCACCGTCTCGACCACCGCCCCGACCCCGGCCGCCAGTACCCCGTCGACCCCGCAGCTCGACGACTCGTACTTCGCCGAGGGCAAATGCGCCCGCGCCCTCAACCCGGGCGGCAGCGGCACCACCTCGCACTACGAGATGGTGCCCTGCGACAGCCCGAACGCCGAGGCCAAGGTCACCAAGCGCAGCGGCACCCTGACCGGCGTCGCCGCCGCCCTCCCGCACGGCGCGGACTGCCCCGACGGCACCGACGTCGCCCTCGACCTCACCCAGAACGCGCTCACCAACGTCGCCCGCAACAAGTCGGCCTGGGCCTGCCTGCGCAACCTGCACGACCCGCACCCGGGCGACCCCGGCGGTGGCGGCGGAGTGGGCATCGTCGTGGGCGACTGCGTCTACGCCGTCAAGAGCGCCAGCGGCTCCGACAGCGTCGCCGAGACCCGGTGCGACGGGAAGGGCGACCACAAGCCCGAGTACAAGGTCGACAAGGAGTACGTCAAGCAGACCGTCAGCCTCAAGGGCAGCACCGAGCACACCTGCCCCGAGGAGGCCACCGTCTCCTTCACCATCCCCGCCCCGCCCGGCACCCTCGCCATGAACCCGACCATCGCCTGCGCCGAACCCGTCGACTGAGACCCGGTGCCCCGTCCGCTCACGGCGTACGCTTGGGCCCCTTGCCCGGCCACGGGTGGCATTCAAAGCCCGTAGGCTGGGCAGGTAGGGACCTGGGGGCGGCAGTGCCCCCGCCACGGACGGAGGGAGATGCCGGGTGATCGAGCTGGAAGACCTGCCCGAGTTGATCGACCCGGTGATGATCTGCGCCTTCGAGGGCTGGAACGACGCCGGCGACGCGGCCTCCGCCGCGCTCGGACACCTCGACGAGACCTGGGGCGGCAAGGTGTTCGCCGCGCTCGACGCCGAGGACTACTACGACTTCCAGGTCAACCGGCCCACCATCTGGCTCGACGGCGGAGTCCGCCGGATCACCTGGCCCACCACCAGACTCTCGGTGGTCCGGGTCACCGAGCCCAAGCCGCGCGACCTGGTGCTCGTCCGCGGCATCGAGCCCAGCATGCGCTGGCGCTCCTACTGCAACGAACTGCTCGGCTTCGCCCACGAGTTGGGCGTCGAACTGGTCGTCGTCCTGGGCGCGCTGCTGGGCGACACCCCGCACACCCGGCCGGTCCCGGTCTCCGGAGTCACCTCCGACGCGACGGTGGCCCGCAGCCTCGACCTCGAAGAGAGCCGCTACGAGGGCCCCACCGGCATCGTCGGCGTCCTCCAGGAGGCCTGCGCCCACGCCGGCGTCCCCGCCGTCACCTTCTGGGCCGCCGTCCCGCACTACGTCTCCCAGCCGCCCAACCCCAAGGCCACCCTGGCCCTGATCAACAAGCTGGAAGACCTCCTCGACCTCCGCATCCCCCCGGGCGAACTCGCCGACGACGCCCGCGCCTGGCAGCTCGGCGTCGACCAGCTCGCCGCGGAGGACTCCGAAGTCGCGGAGTACGTGCAGCAGTTGGAGGAGGCGCAGGACACCGCGGAGTTGCCGGAGGCATCCGGGGACGCGATCGCCCGCGAATTCGAGAGGTACCTGCGGCGCCGCGAGAACCAGGGGCCGAAGGGCGAGAAGCCCATTACTGGGCATGCGACGGAGCGTCCCAAGGACGAGGACGACGAGTAGGGATGTAAGGCAGGCGGGCGCGAAACCGGGGGCGCGGGGAACGGCGCGAAGCGGAAGGCACCCAACCGCAAGATCGCGACGCAGGACAATGACCTGCACTTGATCGCGACCTTGCGGACGGGCTTCGCGCTTGTCGCGCAGTTCCCCGCGCCCCTGATGGTGCGCTCCCTTAAAGGGCTACGCCCAGGAGCGCGTCGACCGCGCGGGAGACCAGGCCCGGGGCGCCGATGTCCTCGCCGCCGTTCGCGTGGGCGGTCGCCGCCCAGCGGTCCACCGCGGCGAGGGCCGCGGGGGCGTCGAGGTCGTTGGCGAGGGCCTCGCGGAGCTCGGCGAGCAGTGCGGTGGCGGGGGGGCCGTCGGGGCGGGAGACCGCTGCGCGCCAGGTGGCGAGGCGGGTGAGGGCGGTGTCGAGGTCCTCGGCCGTCCATTCCCAGTCGCTGCGGTAGTGGTGGGCGAGCAGCGCGAGCCTGATCGCGGCGGGGTCGATGCCGTCGCGTCGCAGGGCCGAGACGAACACCAGGTTGCCGCGGGACTTGGACATCTTGTGGCCGTCGAGGCCGACCATCCCGGCGTGCACGTAGGCGCGGGCGTAGGGGTGGGTGCCGAGGGCGACCTGGGCGTGCGAGGCGCCCATCTCGTGGTGCGGGAAGGACAGGTCGCTGCCGCCGCCCTGGAGGTCGAACTCCATGCCGAGGTACTTGAGCGCGATGGCGACGCACTCGATGTGCCAGCCGGGCCGGCCGTGGCCGAGTTCGGTGTCCCAGGCGGGTTCGCCGGGGCGGGCGGCGAGCCAGAGCAGCGCGTCGAGGGGGTTCTTCTTGCCGGGGCGCTCGGGGTCGCCACCGCGTTCGGCGAAGATCGGCAGCATCTGTTCGCGGGTGAGCCCGGAGACCTCGCCGAAGTGCGGGTCGGACTCGACGGAGAAGTAGATGTCGCCGTCGACCTCGTAGGCGGCGCCGGAGGCGAGCAGCTGCTGCACCAGCGGGACGATCCACGGGATGGATTCGACGGCGCCGATGTAGTGCGCGGGCGGGAGCATCCGCAGCGCGGTCATGTCCTCGCGGAACAGCGCGGTTTCGCGGGCGGCGAGTTCGGTCCAGTCCTGGCCGGTGGCGACGGCGCGCTCCAGGAGCGGATCGTCGACGTCGGTGACGTTCTGGACGTACAGGACGTCGTGGCCGGCGTCCTTCCAGACCCGCTGGACCAGGTCGAAGGTGTTGTAGGTGGCTGCGTGGCCCAGGTGGGTCGCGTCGTAGGGAGTGATGCCGCAGACGTAGAGCCGGGCGGTCGGGCCGGTGGGAACGACCTCTCGGACACTGCTCGTGGCGGTGTCGTAAATGCGCAGGGGAAGCCCCTGACCGGGCAGGGCGGGAACCTCGGAAGTGGGCCAGGCATGCATGGCACCGACTCTAACCGTGCACTGATTTGAAAGACCAACCTGTTGGCATGATCGGCTTGATTCCGCTTGTTCTCTGTTTCGGATCGGTATCAGACCGGCGGCCAGGGAATAGACGGCCAGTCAGCCGACGGCAGCGGATGCCGTCCGGAGGCCAGCAGCGCGCCGGTCCGGGCCCGCAGCGCGTCGAGTTCGACGGGGGTCAGGTGCGGGCGCAGCCGCTCGCCGAGGGCGCCGTCGAGGTCGGTGGCGAGCCGGCCGAGGACCTCGAGGGCCTCGGCGGTGAGCGGGCGGTCGGCCCAGCCCCACAGCAGGGTGCGGAGTTTGGGCTCGGTGTGGAAGGTGACGCCGTGGTCGATGCCGTAGATCCGGCCGTCGGCGGCGGGCAGCCAGTGGCCGCCCTTGCGGTCGGCGTTGTTGAGGACGGCGTCCAGCACGGCGAGCCGGCGCAGCCGTTCGTCGTCGCGGTGCACCAGCCAGGCCTGGCGTCCGGCGTCGACCTCGGCGCGGACGATGGGGAGCCAGCCGTCGGCGGGCCCGTCCAGGGGCTGGAGGTCGAGGAGTTCGGGGGCGTCCGGGTCGGGTTCGATCCACAGCTGGACCATGCCGGGGCCGACCGGGCCGTCGCGCAGGACGGTCGGCGGGATCAGCTGCCAGCCGGTGGCGGCGGAGACCTCGTGGGCGGCGGTCTCCCGGCCGGCCAGGGTGCCGTCGGGGAAGTCCCACAGCGGGCGTTCGCCGGCGACGGGCTTGTACACGCAGGGGGCGGTGACGCCGTCGAGCGTTGCGGTGCAGTAGAGGACGGCGTTGGAGGCGTCGGTGACGCGGCCGTGGACGGCCAGCGCGCCCTCGCGCAGCAGGGCGAGGGCGGCGGGGGTGTCGGCGGCCAGTGCGGCGCTGGTGGCCGGGTCGGTGCCGGGGGCTTCCACGGCGCGCTGCTCGTTCAGCGCCGGTAGCCGTTCGCGCGGGGGCACAGGTGGCCCTCGGGGTCGAGCGGCAGGTTGCAGAACGGGCAGGGCTTGCGGCCCGCCGCGACCAGGTCGAGGGCGCGCTTGGCGAACACCCGGGCCATCGCGCCGCTGAGCCGCACCCGCAGCAGGTCGGGGCCGTTCTCGTCGTCGAAGACCTCGATCTCGTCCTCGTCCTCGGACTCCTCGACGTACGCCTGCGCCTCGATCACCAGGCACTCCTCGCGGGCGTCCCAGGCGAGGGCCATGGTGCCGACCCGGAACTCCTGCTCCAGCGGCAGGTCGAGCGGGGCGGCGTCGAGCAGGTCGACGGGCGCGGCGGCCGGGATGGAGGCGTCGCCGCCGCTGCGCCGCAGCGCCTCGTCGAGGACTTCCTCGATGCGTTCGGCGAGGGCGGCGACCTGGGCCTTCTCCAGCAGGACGCTGGTGATCCGGCCGCGCGAGGAGGCCTGCAGGTAGAACGCCCGGGCGCCGGGCTGGCCGACGGTGCCGGCCACGAACCGCTCGGGCTGGTCGTAGAAGTGGACCTGACGGGACACGCTGCTCGCTCCGGTACGGGGGTGTGCGGTCTTCTCGCCTCTCACCCTACGGCCAAACGGGCCTGCCGTGGGGCGCGGGTGGCGCGGATTCCCGGTGGGGACGGTGGGGCTGGTGCGGTGCCGGCCCGGCCGGGCTCAGACGGTGCCGGTGTCGCCGCCGACCACCGCGTCGTCGCCGGCCGAGTGGCCGTGCGGGCGCGGGGCGAGCGAGGCCAGGGTGCCGGTGTCGCCGAGGCGCAGCAGGTACGGGCGGTTCGGGGTGTAGCGGATCGCGGTGACGGAGCACGGCTCGACGGAGATCCGCTGGAAGTGGTCGAGGTGCAGGCCGAGGGCGTCCGCGACGATCGCCTTGATCACGTCGCCGTGGGTGGCGACCGCCCAGAGCGCGTCCGGGCCGTGTTCGACGGCGATCTTCTCGTTCCACTCGCGGACGGCGTCCACGGTGCGGTGGCTGAGCGTGCGCAGCGATTCGCCGCCGGGGAAGGCCGCGCCCGAGGCGTGGTCCTGGACGGTGCGCCAGAGCGGCTCGTCGGCGAGTTCGGACAGCGGGCGGCCGGTCCAGTCGCCGTAGTGGCATTCGCCGAGCCGCTCGTCGAGGTCGGGCGGGCCGAGTTCGGGGCGGGCGGCGACCAGCGGTTCCAGGGTCTGGCGGCAGCGCTCCAGCGGGCTGCTGACCAGGCGGGCGACGGGCAGTCCGGCCAGCCGTTCGGGCAGGGCGGCGGCCTGCGCGCGGCCGGTGTCGTCCAGGTCGACGCCGGGCGTCCAGCCGGCCAGGATTCCGGCGGTGTTGGCGGTGGAGCGGCCGTGGCGCACGAGCAGCAGGGTGGGCATACCGCAAGCGTACGGGGTGCACCCCTCCCGGCGGCCCGGGGGTTCGGGTCACAATGGCGGGCATGATCGTGGATTGCGGCACTTACCGGGACGGGCGGCGCACCGAGGGACCGGAGGACTTCTCGGACGCGCTGGAGGCGGTCCGGGCGTCCGGCGACGGCTTCGTGTGGATCGGCCTGGCGGACCCGACGAGGGCCGAATTCGACCATGCCGTCGACGAGTTCGGCCTGCACCCGCTGGCGGTCGAGGACGCGTTGACGGCGCATCAGCGCCCGAAGGTGGACATCTACCAGGACTCGGTGTTCACCGTTCTGAAGACCGCCGGGTACCACCCGAAGGACGAGTCGGTCTCCATCGGCGAGCTGATGATATTCCTGGGCGACTCGTACGTGATGACGGTCCGCCACGGGCCGGAGAGCCCCCTCAAGGACCTGCGGGCCAACCTCGAGAAGCAGCCCGAACTGCTCGCCCACGGCCCCGCCGCCGTGCTCTACGCGATCTGCGACATGGCGGTCGACCAGTACCTCGACGTGGCCACCGAACTCCAGACGGACCTGGACGAGTTGGAGGCCGAGATCTTCTCCCCCGGCCGGGTCCGCGGCGCCGCCGAACGCATCTACGCCTTCAAACGGCAGGTGGTGAACTTCCGCAAGGCCACCTACCCGCTGATGGAGCCCGCCCTGCGCTTCACCCGGACCGGCACCGCCGTCGGCGAGGTCAGGGTGCCCTTCGTCCCCGCCGAACTGCGCCCCTACTTCCGGGACGTCGCCGACCACCTGGCCAAGGTCAACGAGGTGGTGGAGAGCCTGGACCGGCTGCTCTCCGACATCCTCTCCGCCAACCTCGCCCAGGTCAGCGTCCAGCAGAACGACGACATGCGGAAGATCTCCGCCTGGGCCGCCCTGGCCGCCGTCCCCACCATGATCGCCGGCATCTACGGCATGAACTTCGAGCACATGCCGGAACTCAGCCAGCCCTGGGGCTACCCCGCCGCGCTGGCCGTGATGGGCGGCGTCTGTGTCGTCCTGCACCGCCTGTTCAAACGCGCGGGCTGGCTGTAGGCGCACCCACCGAAGGCCGAAAGGCCCGGCGGGGGTGCCGGGCCTTCGGGCCGATCGTCGGGACTGCCGCGGCCGACTCAGAAGCCGTTGGCGGCGTCGCGGGCCTGAGCCTCGGCCAGGCCGACGAGCAGGACGTGGCGCAGGAACGCGGAGTCGTTCGAGCTCAGGGCCTCGTTGACGAGCTTCTTGACCTCGGGGCCGCCGAGGTACATGGCCCGGGCAAGCCGCACCCGGATGTCGCTGTCGCCGATGGTGTCCAGGCCGGCCTGGAACGCCGCGAAGTCGTCCGCGCTCAGCGCCTGGGTGGCGGCCTCGGTGAGGGTGAGCGAGCTGCCCGGCCGGATCAGCCGGTCGATCACCTTCCGCCAGCGCTCGTCGTCGAGGAGCTGCGGGTACTCGACGACGAGGAAGTAGTCGATCTCCGCGTCGCCGCCGCTCAGCGCCCTGTTCGCGGCCGCCGCGATCGGGCTGCCGGGCGTGGCCTTGGAGAGGATCACGACCACCTTGACGCGCCTGTCGTCGCGGATGATCTGCGGCATCTCGACCTCGAGGAAGCGCTTGACGTCCTCGGCCGTGCCTGCCATCGCCGCCTGGGCGTGCTCGTAGAAGTACCGGCTGTGCCCGGGCTCCGCGATCACCTTGGCCAGCCGGGCCCGCAGCTCGATCTCCTCCTCCGGCGTGATGTCGGAGGAGAGCGCGGACCCGGCGGCCGACTGTGACTGCGCGGCGGGCGCGGGCGTGGTGTCGGCCAGGGCCGGGGTGGCGCCGAGGCCGGTCGGGACGGAGACCGCCGCGACGAGGACGGTGGTGGCGATCGAACGGCGAATGTTCAAGGTCCCCCCAAGGAACAGTGCTCCATAAGACGCGTCGTCCGCCGCTGTGACGGGCTGTCACGGCGACGGACGAGGTGATCGTATCGAAACCACTTGCCCACTGCGGGGTTTTCTTGCCTTTTCCTTTACCTACTGTTCGACGCCGCGAGGGGGGGGTGCTGTGGGGCCGGGCCGGCCGACCCGAGCGTTCGGCGGACGGGGGGTCAGGACTGCCGCTGCCGACGGCGCCGGGCGGCCACCAGGGCGCTGCCGAGGGCCACGGAGGCCGCGCCGGTGGCGGCCAGGGTGCCGAGCGGGGCGTCGACGCCGGTGGAGGCGAGGGTGCCCGTGCCGGAGGTGCCCGTGCCGGAGGTGCCCGTGCCGGAGGTGTTGGTACCGGAGTTGGTACCCGTGCCGGTGCCGGTCTGGGTCGTGTCGGACGCCGGGGTGACGGTGGTGCCGCCGCCCTGGCCGCCCTGGTTCGGGGTGGTGCCGTCGCCGGTGCCGCCGGTGTTGCCGCTGTTGCCGCCGCCGCTGTTGCCGCCGCCGTTGTTGCCGCCGCCCGTCTCCTGGGCGTTGGCGGTGTCCCGGGCCTGGGCCTCGGCCAGGCCGGTGAGCAGGAAGGTGTGCAAGGCCTCGGAGGTGTTCGCGTCCAGGGCCTCACCGGCGGCCTTCCGGACCTCGGGCCCGCCCAGCGACATGGCCTGGGAGAGCCACAGCCGGGCGTCGTCGTCACTGACGTTCTTCAGGTCGGACCGGAAGGCCTCGGCGTCGTCCGCGCTCAGCACCTGGGCGGCGGCCTCGGTGATGGTGAGCGAGCTGCCCGGCCGGACCAGCTGGTGGAGCACCTTCCACCAGCGGTCGTTGGCGAGCAGCCTCGGGGCCTCGACCTCCAGGAAGTGGTCGATCGCCGCGTCGTCGCCGTCCAGCGCCTTGCTCGCGGCCTCCGCCAGGCGGCTGCCCGGCGTGGCCTGCTCCAGGATCTGCGAGACCCGGACGCGCTTGTCGCTGCGGATGATCTGCGCCATCTCGACGTCCAGGAAGTGCTTGACGTCCTCGGCCGTGCCGGCCATCGCCGCCTTGGCGTGCTCGTAGAAGTACCGGCTGTGCCCCGGCTCCTCGATCACCTTGGCCAGCCGGGCCCGCAGTTCGGCTTCCTCCTCCGGCGAGATGACGGTGGAGGGCGCGGGCGTGGCGGGGCCGGTCTCCGCCGGGGCGTCCGCCGCCGGGGCGTCGGCAACGGGCGCGTCCGGCAGGGACTGGCCGGTGGGGGCGGGCGCGCTGTCGGCAAGGGCGGGGGTGGAGCCGAGGACGGTCGGAGCGGAGACCGCGGCGACGAAGACGGCTGCGGCGATCGAACGGCGTATGCTCAACGTTCCCCCAAGGAACAGTGGTTCAGAGGTGTGTCGCCCTTCGCCGGAGCGCACTGCCACGGCGGCGAACGCGGGTGATCGTATCGGAACCACTTACCCCGTCAAAACGCTTTCTTGCCAGCACCTTTACTCGCTGTTCGAGGGCCGGTGCTCGATCCGTCCAGGGCCGGACCCGGCCTCTCCGGGGCGTCACCTCCCGTGCGCCGCACGGCGATCCGCCCGTCGAGCGCCCGGGCGGCCCGGCGGCTGGACGAACGCGCCCGCCGGGAGGCAGCACTTCGCCCCGGCGAGGCTCCGAAGGGCCTGACCGGGGCGAGTGCCGGGCCGGCGGTTCTCGCGCGCCCCGGCGATCGCCCTGCCCGGTGTCGAGGCCGTCGTGCGAGGCGGCCACCAGGCCGAACGGCCGCGCTCCCCGGCTCGGCGGCCTGCCGGGGGGGTGCGGCTTTCGGGGGTTCAGCCCGCAGGTTCGGTGGCCGACTTGTGCAGCAGGTCGGCCGCTTCGGTGTGGCGCCGGTGGTTGAGGCCGACGAGCGCGCGATGGGCCGTGGTCAGCTCGGCCCGGGCCTCGTCGCGGCGTCCCTGGTGGTGCAGGGCGACGGCGAGGTCGAGCCGGACGGGCTCGCTCCAGGCCGGCATGTCGAGCGACTCGAAAGCGGCCAGCGCCCGGCGCAGCGGCGGCTCGGCTTCGCTCCAGCGGGTCAGGGCGGCCAGGTCGCAGCCGAGTTGGTGCTCGGTGATGGCGAGGTAGACGGTGTGGAGTGTGGGGGTCTGGCCGGGGATCCCGGCGTGGCAGATGGCTTCGCTGCGGCGGTGGACCGTGAGCGCCTCTCCGGCTTCGCCCGCGTCGCGCAGCAGGGTGCCGAGGGCGTTCCAGGCGCTCACTTCCGCGAGCCGGCTGCGCGGGTCGGGATTGTGCTGGTGGCAGTCGGCGGCGGACCGCATCCGGGCGGTGGCCTCCTCCGTGCGGCCCAGGCGGTGCAGGGCTCCGGCTCCGTAGCCGAGGGCCCAGCCCTGTTGCAGGCGATCTCCGGCGGCGAGCGCGGCGGCGAGGGCCCGGTCGGCGGTCTCCAGTGCCCGCTGGTGGTCGTAGGTGCGGAGGTTGTGCGCCCAGGCCAGGTAGTTGAGGTGGGCGGCCTGCTCGGCGCGGGAGCCGAGGGCTTCGGCCGATGCCGCCGACAGCTCGAACACCTCGGTCCACTGCTCCCAGTGCTGGGTGCGGTCGGAGAACCAGTGCATGGCCTCGGCGGTGTCCACGACCTCGCGGTGCAGCCCGCGGTCGTGGGCGTGCCGCAGGGCCCACAGCCACTGTTCCCGTTCGGCCTCCAGCCAGGCGCGGGCCTGTCCGGCGTCTGCCGGCGCGGTGGCCGGGTCGGGATCACTGGTGACGGGGCGGTCGTGTTCGGCGTCGAAGTGCGCGGCGGCGGCCTCGGCCCGGGCCAGTAGCCAGCGGGCGGCCTGCGATCGGATCCGTTCGATCGCGGCGGGGTCGTCCTCCTCGGCGAGCTGCTCGGCCGCGAACAGGCGCAGCAGGTCGTGGAAGCGGTAGCGGTCCGGCTGCGGGGTGGCTTGCAGCAGTCCCTGCTGTTCGAGGTCCTCGGCCAGTTGCCGTGCTCGGCGCAGGGGCAGGTCGGCGAGCAGGGCGAGGGTGTGGGCGCTGAAGTCCGGTCCTTGCGCGAGCGCGGCGCGGCGCAGCAGTGTGCGTGCGGGGGGCGCGAGGCGGCGGTAGGAGAGGGCGAACGCCGCGCGGACTTCCAGGCTGCCGGCGCGAAGGGCGTCCAGCCGTCTTTCCTCGTCGGTGAGGTGCGACACGAGGGTGCCGATGCGTTCGGCCGGTCGCGCGGCCAGCCGTTGGCCGGCCACCCGGATGGCCAGTGGCAGCCGGCCGCACAGGTCGGCGAGATCGCGGGCGGCCTGTTCCTCGGCGGCGACCCGGTCGGCGCCGAGGATGCGGGTCAGCAGGTGGACGGCCTCCTCCCGGCGCAGCAGGCCGAGGTCCGTCCGGTGCGACGACTCCAGACCGGCCAGCGAGTGCCGGCTGGTCACCAGGGTCAGTGAGTTGCCCCGGTCGGGCAGCATCGGGCGTACCTGGTCCTCGTCCGCGGCGTTGTCGAGGAGGACGAGCAGCCGTCGGTCCGCCGTGAGGGTGCGCCACAGGCCGGAGCGTTCCTCGGTGCTGCGGGGAATGGCGCTCTCGTCCACGGCGAGGGCGCGCAGGAGCCGGGCCAGTGCCTCGCGCGGGTCGGTCGGCTGCTCGTCGGTGCCGCGCAGGTCGAGGGCGAGTTGGCCGTCGGGGTATTCGGGGGCGAGCAGGTGCGCCGCGTGGACGGCGAACGCGCTCTTACCCAGGCCCGGTTGACCGGTGATCAGGGCGACGGGGGCCGGGCCGTGGTCGGAGCAGGACGCCGCCTCGCGCACCTTGTCGAGTGCTTCGGTACGCGCGGTGAAGTCCCGCAGGTCGCGGGGAAGGGCGAGCGTACCGGCGAGTGGCGCCGCGCGCACGGCGCGCGGGCGGCCCAGGGCGGCGGCGGCCTCCAGCGCGCGGGCGTCGTCCGGGTCCAGGGCCAGGGCCCGGGTGAGTGCCTCGACGGTGCGGCGCTGCGGCCCGCGGGCCCTGCCGCGTTCCAGGTCGGTGAGGGTACGCACGCCGAGCCCGGCGGCGTTGGCGAGGTGTTCCTGGCTGTGGCCCGCGCGCAGTCGCAGTCGGCGCAGCAGTGCGCCGAACTCGCCGGGGGCGGTCACGGCCGGACGGCGGGCGCGATGCGCGGCGCCTGGCGGGTGAGCGGCACGACGGGCTCCTTACGGCGGGCGCCGGGACGGTTCGAGGACTGCGCCCCTGACCGTGGTGCCGGCCGCCTGCGCGGGTCGCGGCGGCGACTCTGTTGGCGCGTCGGCGGATGATGCGTCAGGAACATACCAGCGCGGCGCGCACCGGCAGGAATCGGCGGCCCGTACTTCTGCCGGTGGTTCCGCCGGGACGCGAGTGGTCGGGCCGGATACCTTCGCTCCTGCTCGAACCCGCTTCTCCGGACGGCTTGTTCCGGGCGCGGTGGCGGCCGGGCGCCGTCGTGGACCGTTCGCAGTCGGAGGTACCAGTCCGTGGCCGTTGAACTCCCCGAGCCGCTTCAGTGGGTCCTGCTTTTGCTGGCGGGTTGCCGTTGGCCGGAGGCGGACGAGGACCGGTTGCGGGAGATGGCCGAGCACTGCCGCCGGGCGGCCGAGGGGCTCAAGGAGGCTGCGCAGGGCGCGGATTCGGCGGTTCGGCGTGCTCTCGACGGGCAGCAGGGTGCCGCGGCCGACGCGCTGGGCGCGTACTGGGTCAGGTTCTCGGTCGGATCGGGCAGCGTGGACGACCCGGGCCGGCTCGGTGGTGTGGTCAACGCGCTGGACGGGATGGGCGACCTGCTGGAGCAGGTCGCCAACGCGGCGGAGACGGCGAAGATCCAGATCGTCGCACAGCTGGGCATCCTGGCGTTCGAGATCGCCACCGCCGAGGCCGAGGCTCCGGTGACCGCCGGTGCTTCGATGGCGCAGATACCGGCGTTCGTCGCGGCGGGCCGGACGGCGGTTTCGACGGTTTTGAAGACGCTGTTGAAGGAGACGCTGGCGATGGCGGCCAGGCAGGCCGCCCAGATGGCCGCGATCGACCTGCTCGCCCAGGGCATCGAGCTCGCCGAGGGGCACCGCCGGAACATCGACCTGAAGGAGCTGGGCCAGAACGCCCTCGCCGGCGCGATCGGCGGTGCCTCCGGTCACCTGGTCGGCAAGGGGCTGGGCGGCGCGGCCGGCCGGCTCGGCCTGGGCAGCGCCGCGCGGTCGCTGCCCGGGAAGGCGGCGATCGGTGCGGCCACCGGGGTCGGCGCCGACGCCGCCACCCAGTACCTGACCACCGGCAAGGTCGACACCTCCTCCCTGCTCGGCTCCGGCCTCTCCGGCGGCGCGGGCGCCGGCCTGCACGCCGGCGCCGCCTCGGCCAAGCACCACAGCGCCCCGCCCGGCCCCGACGGCGGCCCGCACTCCGACCTCACCCGCGCCGGCGGGGACGGGGACCAGGACCGCCCACCGACATTCAACAAACCCGGCGCCGCCTCCGAAGGCAGCAGCTACCACGGCCCCACCGGCCCCACAAGAATGAGCGATCTGACTATAGATCCCGGGCCCCACGGCATCGGCTGCAAATACTACGAACCGCCCAAGTTTACTCCTAGCCCGATTCCCCCTCCGAACCCATCGCACGGCCCGATCACCGAGTGGAGACCCCGGCCCGACCCGGCCGAACGGTACCGCCGCTGGCTCGAATCGCGCGGCCGGAGCAACCCGAGCGATCCGAGCGGACCCACCAGCAGCCCTCCGCACCCGAACGGGGACACCACCTGACAGCACCATCGGCTGCGTCAGGCGAGGCCGGCCCGCTCCAGGGCGTCAACTCCCGTGCGCAGGGCGGCGATCCGCTCGTCGAGCGTCCAGCCTGCGGGAGCAAGGGTCAAGGTGGTGACGCCGGCGGCGGCGTAGGCCTGCATGCGGTCGGCGATGCGGGCGGTGTCGCCGAGGAGGGCGGTGGCGTCGATGAAGTCGTGCGGGACCGCGGCCGCGGCGCCGGGCTTGTCGTGGGCGAGGTAGCGGGTCTGGACTTCGTCGGCGGCCTGCTCGAAGCCCATCCGGCGGGCGAGCTGGCTGTAGAAGTTCTTCTCCTTGCTGCCCATGCCGCCGAGGTAGAGGGCGGTGTAGTCGCGCAGGGTGTCGGCGGCGGCGTGGATGTCGTCGCCGACCGCGATGTTGACGGTGGGGCAGAGGTCGAAACCGTCCAGACCGAGGCCGGCCTTGGCACGGCCCGCGGCGAGGGCGTCCACGGAGAGGGCGGCGTGCTCGGGGGAGAAGAACAGGCCGAGCCAGCCGTCGGCGATCTCGCCGGTGAGTTCGAGGTTCTTCGGGCCCATCGAGGCGATGTAGAGGGGAATGTGCTCGCGCACCGGGTGGACGGTGAGCTTGAGGGCCTTGCCGGGCCCGCCGGGCAGCGGCAGCGTCCAGTTGGCGCCGTCGTGGACCAGCCGCTCGCGGGACATCGCCTTGCGGATGATCTCCACGTACTCGCGGGTGCGGGCCAGCGGCTTGTCGAACCTGACGCCGTACCAGCCCTCGGAGACCTGCGGGCCGGAGACGCCGAGGCCGAGCCGGAAGCGGCCGCCGGAGAGGGTGTCGAGGGTGGCGGCGGTCATCGCGGTCATCGCGGGGGTGCGGGCCGGGATCTGGAAGATCGCGGAGCCGACGTCGATCCGTTCGGTCTTCGCGGCGACGTACGACAGCACGGTGGCGGCGTCCGAGCCGTACGCCTCGGCGGCCCAGCAGACCGCGTAGCCGAGGCGGTCCGCCTCCTGGGCGACGGCGATGTTGTCGGCGTCCAGGCCGAGTCCCCAGTAGCCGAGGTTGATCCCGAGTCGCATGTGCCCACTGCCTTCCGGTCCAGGTGGTGCGGTGAGAGTAGCCCCCGTGTCGGCGGTCACACTACTGGCCGGTAGCCACGTTGTCCCCCACACCGCCCTGAACTGCTGCCCGGATGCCCAAGAAGCGACCACCTGCCCCGACCTTCGCCGCCCTGGTGGCGGCCATGCCCGCACCGCCGGAGGAGCAGCCCGAGGTCTCCTGCCACCCGATGCCCGTCGCCGACGGCTGCCACTGGCGTCTCACCCGGGCGGGCCGCTGGACCCCCGCCGGGCCAAGCGGCTCGCCGTCACCGCCGACCGGATGGCGATGGACGTGGCCTACGACGACCGGGCCGGGCAGTGGCTCCCCCGCTTCCTCCCGGCGGACGAGCGCCCGGCCGCCCGGCTGGCGGCGCGGGCCCGGTTCGGCGCCGCCGAGCTGCCCATCCACGAAACGTACGAGTTCACCGACGACCACGGCCGCGTCCTGCTGTTCGTCGAGACGTACTGCTGAGCCTGTCGGCCGGGCGGGTCGTCCCGGGCGGCAACCGGTTTCGCCGCTACTCTCACGCACGTGGGGGCCACCGCCCCCGACCTGCGCCGTCGCGGGTGGCGCAGCAGGGTTGACGGAGGGACGCGATGCAACAGCGACAGCTCGGGCGCACCGGTCTGCGGGTCTCCCGGCTCGGCCTGGGCACCCTCACCTGGGGCCGGGACACCGACGAGCAGGAGGCCGCCGAGCAGTTGAAGGCCTTCGTGGACGCCGGCGGCACCCTGGTGGACACCGCCGACGTCTACGCCGACGGCGGCGCCGAGTACCTGCTGTCCCGGCTGACCGACGGCCTCGTCCCGCGCTCCGAGCTGGTGATCGCCACCAAGGCCGGCCTGCTGCCCGGCTCCGGGCGCCACAACAGCTCCCGCGGCCACCTGCTGAACGCCCTGGACGCCTCGCTGCGCCGCCTCGGCACCGACCACGTCGACCTGTGGCAGGTGCACGCGTACGACCCGGCGACGCCCACCGAGGAGACCCTGCACGCGCTCGACCTGGCGGTCTCCTCCGGCCGGGCCCGGTACGCCGGGGTGTGCCAGTACAGCGGCTGGCAGCTCGCCAAGTCCGCGGCCTGGCAGCGCGCTTCGCCCGGCCGCGCCCCGCTGGCCGCCGTCCAGCTCGAGTACTCGCTGCTCCAGCGCGGTATCGAACGCGAGGCGCTGCCCGCCGCGCTGGACGCCGGGGTGGGCCTGCTGGCCGCCTCGCCGCTCGGCCGGGGCGTGCTCACCGGCAAGTACCGGCACGGTGTGCCGGCGGAGTCGCGCGGCGCCGGCCAGCACCCCGCCGGGCCGGTCAAGCCGTACCTGGGCGAGACGTCCCGCCGGATCGTCGACGCACTGGCGACCGCCGCCGACGGTCTGGCCTCCACGCCGCTGAAGGTCGCGCTCGCCTGGGTCCGCGACCGCCCCGGCGTGTCGGCCGCCCTGCTGGGGGCCCGCACCGCCGCCCAGCTGCAGTCCTCACTGTCGGTGGAGGCCCTTACGCTTCCGAGTGAGATCCGCGCTGCCCTGGACGACGTGTCGGCCCCGGTGCACCGCTACCCGGACCAGGGCTGGACGGAGCTGTAGCCGTCCGGCCCGCTGAAGGAGCCTTCCGCATGACCACCCCCGAGGAGAGCCCGGCCCCGGCCGCCGAGCAGCACGCCGGTACCGTCGCCGCCCTCGCCGAAGCGATCCGGGCCGTCGGCCGGAGCGGCTCGGGCAGCCCTGACGAGCCGTCCGCCCCCGGCTCGTCCGCCGCGCCGCGCGCCGACGGCCCGACCGCCGACGCCCAGCGGCGGGCCGCGCTGACGGCCGTCGCCGAGGTGCTGGCGGCCGGCGGCGCGCCCGCGCAGCTCGCCCCCGCCGCGGTCGCCGCGCTCGGTGAGGACGCGGCCGAGCAGCTGCGCGAGGACCCGTGGGCGGTGCTCTCGCTGCCCGGCGTCCGCCCCGAGCACGCCGACGGCTTCGCCCGCGGGCTGCTCGGCCCGAAGGCGCAGCCCGGCGACCCGCGGCGCGCCCAGGCGCTGGTGGCCTGGCTGCTGGAGCAGGCCGCGCTGCGCGGGCACTCCGCGCAGGAGCTCGGCGAGGTCTCCGAGGCGCTGCGCGCCCAGCACGTCCCCGACCCGGCGGGCGCGCTCCAGGCGGTGCTGGAGGACGGACGGGTGATGCCGTTCCAGGAGGAACTGCCGATGCCGCCCGGCAGCCACGACGAGGACGAGGAGCCGCCCGTCCGCACCCTGCTCGCCCTGGAGCGCCTGGCGCTGGCGGAGGAGAGCCTCGGCGAGGGCCTGGTCCGGCTGCTGTCCACCTTCGCGCCGGGCGAGGACACGGACGAGTTCGCGCCGGACGAGGAGCCGGTCGAGGACGCTGCCGAGGAGACCGTCGAGGAGGGCGCGGCTGCGGAAGCCCCTGTGCAGCAGCCCGGCCCGGCCGCGTGGGAGGCGGCGGCCGAGGCCGCGCCGTCGCGGTCGGCGCAGGAGCTGGTGCGCAACGCCGCCGGGTCCGGTCTGGTGCTGCACACCGGCGGCGAGTCGGCCCGCGCCGAACCGGCCGCGCTGCTGCACGCCGCCGCCGGGCTCGGCCTGCGGGCCTGGGCGGCGACCTGGACGGGTCAGGGCCGCGACGCGCTGGCCGCGCTGCTCCCCGAGGGCTCCCCCGCCGCCGACCGGATCGGCACCCTGGCCGAACTGCTGTACGGCGAGCGGCTCCCGCGCGCGGTGGACGGCACCCTGCCGCTGGACGTGCTGGTGGTGCTGGACGCCCCGCTGCTCGACGTGGAGACCGCCGCCACCCTGCTGGAGGCGCTCGCGGACGGCACCCGGCTGGTGCTGTCCGGCGACCCGGGCGGCCTGTGGTCGGCCGGCCCGGGCCGGTTCTTCGCCGACCTGCTGGCCGCCAAGGCGTGCCCGGCGGTGGCCTCCCGCACGCCGGACTTCGGGCCGATCGGCGAGCTGGTCTCGGGCATCGGCATCGGCGAGCTCCAGCCGGTGGACGCCCCCGACAAGGAGGTGGTGATCCTCACCGCCAAGGACGGCGGCGAGGCCGTGCACCGCGCCGTGCAGCTGCTCACCGACTCCATTCCGCGCGCCCTGTCGATCCCGTCCGAGCAGACGGTGCTGCTGACGCCTGGCCACGGCGGCCCGGCCGGCACCCGGGCGCTGAACGCCGCCGCGAAGGCCAGATTGAACCCCGGCCCGGGCCGGTTCGGCGGCTTCGACCCGGGCGACCGGGTGGTGCACTCCCCCGCGCTGGGCGTCAACCTGCCCGGGCGGGTGCTGGACGGCGACGCCGCCGGCCTGCACCTGGAGCTGGCTGACGGCGGGCGGCTGACGCTCTCCCCGCAGCAGGCCGCGAAGCTGCGCCACGGCTGGGCGATGACGGCCCATCAGGCGGTCGGCCGGCGCTGGCCGGCGGTGGTCGTGGTACTGCCGGAGGACGCGGCCGGGCAGCTGACCAGGCAGTGGGTGTACACGGCGTTCGGCCGGGCCGAGCGGCACCTGTCGGTGGTCCACGCGGCGGGCCCGGCGCTCGCCCAGGCGGTCGCCGACCGCCCCGCCGCCGACCGCACCACCCGCCTGCGGTCGGTCCTCGCCGACCAGTAGGAAGCCGCTGCAGGAAGCCGCCGGGTGGACGGCGAAGGGCCCGGGCCGCCGATGCGTCCCGGGCCCTTCGCCCTCGGAGTTCCCGGGTCGGGCGGGTGGTCCGTCAGTCGTCCAGCTCGTCGTCGTAGACCTCGCTGACGTCGAAGCGGCAGATCAGCAGCTCCGGGTCGGCGCCGTCGAACGGCTCGGGGAGCCACTCGCCGGGCTCGGCAGGGTCGGTGGCCGACACCCACAGCGTGGAGTCGCCCTCCTCCAGGCCGAACTCCTCGGCCCGGGCGGCGATCTCGTCCGGCTCGTACTCGCCGAACAGCACGCCGATCGCCGCGGTCACCTCGGCCTCGCTGCCCCCGCCGGGGGTGAGCGCCTCGTCGACCCGTTCGGCCTGGGCACGCAGGCGCTTCGGGTCGGTGATCAGGTAGTCGCGGCGGATCAGCACGCTGATCGCCTCGGGCTGTTCGGGGCCCTGGTAACCCGTCCCGGACTCGTCGCCCGGGATCTCGAAGGGGGTGACCTCGTCGTAGACCTCGTAAAGGATCTGGTCGTAGGCAATGGCGGCCGCCGCGAGCTCCTCGTAGGCGTGCACGACGACCGGATCCCCGGGCTCGGTGGAGCTGGAGACGGCCTGCAGGTGGCGGTCGATAGCGGCCTTGACCGCCTCTGCGGCGGCCCGTACCTCGGTGATGGTCAGCTGCGCGGCATCAGACATGGTGCAGACGCTATATCCACCTGGCGACGACACGCACAGCGGTTGTCACCTACGGCCCTGAAAATCAGGCAAGTTCACCCTGGATGTCCGTTCCGCCCCTTTCTGTCACCGCGCTTCACGAGGGCGCTCCGGCCCTGTTGGGGACTCCTCGGCCGCGCATCAGCGCGGCCCGGGGCGGGTATCCCTACCGGAGGGGAAAACTGATTGACGGTCAGCTCCGGCCCGGGCAAGGCTCGTCCTGCCGCCCGGGGCGGTAAGGACCCGAACCGGCCACCGGCCGGCGGCGCGCCGTAGGCTTGCAGGCAGCACAGCAGCGGAGGAAAAGTCTTGATCCCTACCAAACCGGTCCGGCTTCCGGAGTACGAGTACCAGTCGCTTCGTCTGCCGCGCGGCACGTCCCGCAACGCCGCGCGTCAACTGCTCACCGACCACGCCGAGTACGGGCAGTGGGAGCTCGACCGGCTCCGGCTGTATCCCGACGGCAGCCGGACGGTCCGACTGAAGCGGCGCATCATCCGGCAGGTCCGCTCCACCTGGTAGCGCGCATGCCCGCGCCCGGGCCGCCCCGTCGAATCGTGCGACGGGGCGGCCCGGGCGCGGGTGTTCCGGCGTCGACCGCCGGGGCCGGGCGGGTTTGTTCTAGCGGCGGGCGAGGACCCGGGAGCGGCGGTACAGCACGCCGCCGCCGAGCAGCAGCAGGATGCCGGCCGGGGCCAGGATCTCCAGGCCGGAGGCGCCCGTGGAGGCAAGCTGCTGGCCGGTGTTGTCCGCGGCGGCCCGGACCTCGCCGCCCGCGTGGTGGGTGGCCGGCGGGGTGGTGCGCTCCGTCACGGGCGGGGTCACGGGCGGGGTCACGGGCGGAGTGACGGGCGGGGTGACCGGTGGCGTGCACTCGCCGCTCGGCGGGGTGCAGCCCGGCGGCGGCGTCTCGACGACCGGGGTGGGGGGCACGACGGGCGGCGCGACCTGGTTGCCGCAGTTGTTGCCGAACGCCGGGTTGCCGAGGCCCACCACGTCGATCGTGTTGCCGCACGCGTTGACCGGCACGTCGACCGGCACCTGCGCCTGGTTCCCCGAGCCGACGCCCGGCGAGTTCGTGGCCGTCCCACCGGCCGAGGCGCCCGTCCCGGACGTCCCCGAGCCGCCGGTGGATCCCGAACCGCCGGCGGATCCCGAACCGCCGTTGTTCGAGCCGGTGGAGCCGGTGCCGGCCGTGCCGGAGCCGCTGTGGTTCGCGCAGTTGTTGCCGTAGGCCGGGTTGAGCAGGCCGATCACGTTGAGGGTGTTTCCGCACGCGTTCACGGGGAGCTCCACAGGGACCTGCACCGCGTTCCCCGAGCCGACGCCCGGCGAGTTCGCGGCCACGCCGTGGGCGTCGGCAGTGGCGTGGGCGTAGCCCGCGGTCGAGGCCAGCACGCTGCCGGTGGCCATGGCCGTGAGGAGGCCTTTCCTGGCGACCTGTCGCATTGACTCCCCTTGTTTTCTCTGTCCGGTGGACTGATGCCGGTGGATTGCTGAACCGACTTCCGATGACTTCGGCATTCCGTCAGCCGGGACCACTCATCGATCCGATAGTCGGAATTCCGTGCCGCAATTGCGGCAGCACTACGTTCAACGACCCTCGGTGGTGAAGGTTGAGCCAGTTGCAGTCGGTTCATCCGATCGAGTGAGGTCTCCGGTATTCCGGGAACCGCGACGTTCACCCGCACGAGGAGCCGCCGAACAACCCCGGACACGCGTCCGCCCCCGTACGGCGCAGAAGCCGTACGGGGGCGGGAGTTCAGGGCGTCGGTCGCCCCGTCGTTCGTCGACGGAACGCCGTCAGCAATCCCTTCAGAAGTTCGCGCAGCCGTTGCCGAACGCCGGGTTGAGCAGGCCGATCACGTTGATCGTGTTGCCGCAGACGTTGACGGGGACGTGCACCGGGATCTGGATCAGGTTGCCGGAGAGCACGCCCGGGGAGCCGACCGCGGAGCCTTCCGCGTGCGCCCCGCCGTGCGCCGAGGCGACACCCGCGCCGGCGAGCACCAGACCACCGGTGGCGGCGGCGACGGCAGCGATCTTCTTGACCTTCATCTGACTGTTCCTCCTGGTCGTTTCCAGCCCGTTCCCCCGGGCTGCACACGGAAGAACGAAGGCCCGGCACCCGGGATGCGGGGCCGGGCCGACATTCACCCGTTGAAGTGATCAAGCGAACAGCTGATCGGCATTTCTCACGCTCGACTGCTTCTCATATTTTCCGGGATTTCCGGCGCCCTCACGTGCCCTCACGTGCCGTTACGTGCCCTCACATGCCGTTACGTGCCGTCGCGTGCCGTCAGGCCAGGTCGATGAAGCGGTCCAGCACCCGGACGCCGAACTTCAGGCCGTCCACCGGCACCCGCTCGTCCACGCCGTGGAACATGCCGGCGAAGTCCAGGTCCGGCGGGAGCTGGAGCGGGGCGAAGCCGAAGCAGCGGATGCCCAGGTCCTGGAAGGACTTGGCGTCGGTGCCGCCCGACAGGCAGTACGGGACGGCCCGGGCGATCGGGTCCTCGGCGCGCAGCGCGGTCTGCATGGCCTCGACCAGGGCGCCGTCGAAGCTGGTCTCCAGCGCCTTGTCGTAGTGCAGGCTCTCCCGCTTGACGCGCGGGCCGAGCACGCTGTCCAGCTCGGCCAGGAACTCCTCCTCGTAGCCGGGCAGGAAGCGGCCGTCCACGTGAGCGGTGGCCTGGCCGGGGATCACGTTCACCTTGTAGCCGGCGCCGAGCATGGTGGGCTGGGCGGTGTTGCGCAGGGTGGTGCCGATCATCTTGGAGATGCCGCCGAGCACCCGGAGCGTCTCGTCCATGTCGTCCGGGTCGAGCCGGACGCCGAGCGCGTCGGAGAGCTCGTCCAGGAACGCCCGGACGGTCTTGGTGATGCGCAGCGGGAACTGGTGCCGGCCGAGCCGGGCCACCGCCTCGCACAGCTCGGTGATGGCGTTGTCGTCGTTCTCCATCGAGCCGTGCCCGGCGCGGCCCTCGACGGTCAGGCGCATCCAGTGCATGCCCTTCTCCGCCGTCTCGATCAGGTACAGCCGGGCCTGGTCGTTCACGGTGAAGGAGAAGCCGCCGACCTCGCCGATCGCCTCGGTGACGCCCTCGAACAGCTCGGGGTGACGGTCCACCAGGAAGCGGGCGCCGTAGGTGCCGCCGGCCTCCTCGTCGGCGAGGAACGCCAGCACCAGGTCGCGCGGGGGCTTGCGGCCGGTGCGCAGCCGGTCGCGGACCACCGCGAGGGTCATCGCGTCCATGTCCTTCATGTCGACCGCGCCGCGGCCCCACACGCAGCCGTCGGTGATCTCGCCGGAGAACGGGTGGACCGTCCAGTCGGCGGCGTTGGCGGGCACCACGTCGGTGTGGCCGTGGATCAGCAGCCCGGGACGGGAGCGGTCCTCGCCCTCGATCCGCACCACGGTGGAGGCGCGGCCCTTCGCCGATTCGAAGATCTGCGGTTCCAGCCCGAACTCGGCGAGCTGCTCGGCGACGTACTCGGCCGCCTTCCGCTCCCCCGGGCCCGAGCCGTCGCCGTAATTGCTGGTGTCGATACGGATCAGGTCACGGCAGATCTCGGCGACCTCCGACTCGGCCGTCACCGCGCGCTCGCTGCCCACACTCATCGCTCCCACCTAACCTCGGCCCGCCCGGCGCGGCTGCGGCCCGCGCCGCCCCGGCCCGGCCGGGAGCCGCGGGCGCCATCCCGCCATCCTCCCCCAGCACCCGCCCCACCCCAAGGGTGCGGCCCCGGACACCCCCGCTTTCGAAGCCCGGCCCACCCCACCGCCCCCGGTTTTGGGTCTACCAGGCGATCTTTGCTACTGTTGTCCATGTCGCCGCGGGGAACGCCCCGCGAAGACAACACCTAGTCCGGGTGGCGGAATGGCAGACGCGCTAGCTTGAGGTGCTAGTGCCCTTTATCGGGCGTGGGGGTTCAAGTCCCCCCTCGGACACCAGCAGGAACCCCAGTTGATCTGGGGTTTTTTGCGTTTCCGGGCCGTGGCGTGACCAACCACGTGACCAACAGCCCACCGAATCCGCTGCTGGACCAGGGAAGACAGGCCGATCCGGTCGGCATTGCTCGCGGCCAGCTTGTGGGCCCCGTCCTTACGACTGTGCCCGTACCGGGCCATCGTGCAGCCCGGCGAGTGGTGCCGGACGTTCGCCGGCGCCTCTACAGGGCTCTCCCCCGGTCCGGGCCCTGCCCGGTGTCACAGTCACGCTCGACCGCTCCGGCCTGGGCCGCCCGGCCACCGTCTACACCCTCACCACGGCCAACGATTCCCGTCACGCTCCGCTCAGCCGGCCAAATGCCCACAGTGACAAGAACCGACCCGCGCGCGTCGTCCGCATGGACGCCTACCGACCCGCCAAGACCACTCCGGCCCGAGTCCCGGTACCCGCAACCCCCGCTGCACCAAATCCCTTCCGCGCACTTCTGTGACGGACAGACAAACAAACGAACGCCCCGGCCATATCGGCCGGGGCGTTCTTTCGTTGGTTCTCAGCCGTCAACGGCTCACAGGCCGATCGGGCACGGCACCACGGGCCCGTGTACGCCACGAGGCGGACAGGACACACAGGCCCGGTAGACAACCGCACCGGAGGGCAGCCACAGGGACCACACCACATCACTTCCCTGGTCCAACTGATCTTCCGCCCCGTCCCTGCGCACCGCCGTAGACAGATAGTCGGCCGCCTCAGCGCCGGACGTCCGCCATTCCTCGGCCAACCAGTCAGCCGCCTCCTTGGGCAGCTGAAAGGTCTCGTGCGGCCGAACCGGCTTGAGCAACCAGTGATGCACCATCAGCGGTGGCCGGTCGTCATGCCGGAACAGGAGTACGGGCCGCTTCCGCTCTGCGATGCTCGGGTGCTTCGGATCGAATTCCGGATGCTCGGGCCGCCGCCCTTCCTCGCTCGCAAGGTCCTGGCCCCGACCGGTCCACCGGTAGCCGTGAATGTGCTGCTGCACTGCGCCTCTCCTCGGGGAAGGGTGAGCCCCAGCCGGCCGAAGCGGGGGTGTGGCCGACCGGGGCTGTCTCGGCGGTTAGACCGACAGGCCGAACCGGGCCGGGTCGATTCCGGCGGCGCTCAGCTCGTCGGCGGTGAAGAGCAGCGGCTCACGGTCGGGCCGCTTGCTGTCGCCCAGCGCGTACGCGCCCGGAGAATCGGGGATCGGGGCGAGCGTCACGCACGTCTCGGTGTCGTCCCCGCCACCCTGGTTGCCGCCGCAGGCACGACGGAACTCCAGCGTTCCGATCGGGAGTTCGTACAGGTCGATGCGCTCCACAGTGCTACCTCCTGTGTACGTGGCCGAAGACGGCCGATCTCCACCCGAGAACCGGGCGGAAGTCTTGAGGGATGCCCAGTGCTCAGAGCCACTGATCGGGCTGCACGTCGGTGTAGTCGCTGAACGTGCGCCGGTGGCGGGTGCGTGTCGTGTCCCGGGTGTGCTCAGCAATCCACTTCTCGACCGGCGTGGGGTCGAGGTGTTCCCCGGACACCGATCCACAGTCGGTGTCCTCGCCCGCGACGCACGTTGCCTCGTAGGTCGGAGCGGCTGTCTCGTCGCTGGACATCGTGTAGTTCCGGAAGCGGAACACAGCGCGGGTCATGCCGCGCACTCCTGTGGGCCGTGCTCCTCGTCGCGGTGGCGACGCTCCATCACCCGCACATCGGACAGTCGCGAGCGGTCAACCGTCAGTACCGCGGCCTGGGCCTGTTCAGCCAGCCGTGCACATTTGGCACATCCCTTGTTCGTTGTGCGGCTGGGCCGCCTCTCGTCCGGCTTTGTGACAGGCATTCCGTGGCTCCCCGTGGCTCTCAGATTCATCGGGCGAGCCACCAAATTAGGGGAGCTTCGGAGTCACGTACAACAATATTCCCGATTTCGACTAGACATTTTGACGGAACCTGTCAGCCCAGCTCGAAATCGTCTCGCGGGCCTCGTCTCCCCAGAGTGCAAACTGCTCGTACACTTGAAACTCGCTCAGATACTCATCAATGTCCCTCGCATCCCTAAAGACAAGGGCGCCGGTGGACACTTCAACCGTCGCAAGCTCACGGCCGTACACGGTGAATACGTTGAGTGGGCCCCACGGAAGGTGCCCAGACAACGGGATCACCCCGAGACTGACACTAGGAAGTCGAGATACCGAGACGAGCCGGTCAAGCTGCATTGCCATGGCCTGAGCCGGCACAAGCGGCCAACGGCATGCCTGTTCGGTCAGAATGAAGGTGAACCTTTTCGCCGGATCGTAAAGGACAGCCTGTCTTTCCAGCTTCTTGCTGATCGCCTTCGAGTGGTCGCCCGGGTACATGGCTAGGCTCGCCGCGATGTAGTCCGGCGTGGCGAGGAGTCCTGTGATCATCGTCGGCAGGAAGTACCGGAGTTCGACCGAAGTCTTCTCAAGCGTCGCAAGCTCTACCTGCTTCTTCTCCAGCCCCTTCCGTCGCAGCGATCGCGCGTCCTGCCACTCGGTGTTGGCGATACGCGCAAGCGCCGTGACATGAGCGACCAGTTCCGGAGGTGCTTGCAGCGCTCTCAGGATCAGTTCCACGTCGACAAGCGAAGGGGTGGCCCGTCCGGTCTCAATCTTCGAAATCTTGGATTGAGACATGTGAACGCACTGAGCGAGCTGGACCCCGGAGAGTCCAGCTCGCTTTCGCAGCTCACGCAGTATTGCCGCCAGGTCAGCATTTGACTGCCCCAGCTCCTCAGGGTCAAGCAAGGCCCTTCACGTACTCCTCAAAGGGAACCGACTCCGTTAGGGCGGTTCTCTGGTATTCGACAAACTCGGCCGGATCGCCGCCATACACTTCCCGGCTGATTTGCGTCCCGTCGGCCTGGTAGTTCATGAGGACCACTTCCCTCTTGTCGAACATCCAGAAATCCGGGACGCCAACCAACGGATTGCTCCGGCCGGTAACATCCATGATCCGAATTTCTTCGCCCGCCATGGCGTGGGCCTCGTAGTACATGAACTCGTAGAGGAGGTAGTCCGAAAGAGGTCGTGTGACGATGTGCACGCGCCCCTTTGACTTCCCCTCTCGCCTTACTCGCCGGAGATCCTCGGTGTAGGAATTCGAGTGGGTGCGCGGGTCGATTCGCTCGCCTGCCTTGAAAGCGCGGATCTCCTCAGCTTCCTGCGGGACGTTGTAGGCGGGCAGGGTCTCAAGCCTCCACGCTTCCCTCTCGAAGTCGCGAAACCTGGCTGCCCACGCCTCACCATCCAAGAGCACGGAACGCCTCCCTCAGAGTCGCCTCCGGGATCTCCACCAGCCCCTCGCCGGTCGGCGGAGTGAACACCTCGGTGACGTCGCCCTGGATGACGAACGAGCCCCGCTCGGTCCGGTACACGTTCGGGCAATCGTTCTGGTTGCACTCCCCCGAGCCGTTGCCGGTGAGGCGCGTCAGTTCCTCGCGTGCCATCGTGCCCCCCTCCCTGTCGGCAAGGGACCTCCCCCGCCTCCCTGGAGACGCTAGGACGGACGCAAGGGGGCCGTCCATGCCGCAACGCAGATATTCCCGTATGCGACTAATGATCATGGTCTGGCCATGGGGTAGGCAACCCAGAAATGCGCCCCGCGGCCGGCGTCAGTCGCAGTTGTCGCAGATACCGGTGGCAGGAAGCTGGACGTGGCAGGACGGGCATACCGGCACCGGGTCGCGGAGAGCGGCAGCTGTGCGTCGGCGGGCGACGGTGTCCTGATAGCGGGGTGCCAGCGCCGGGCTCCCGCCGTCGGCAGGCAGTGCGGTGCAGTACGCGCGGTAGCACGCCAGCCGGGAGGTGGCGGCGTGGACCTCGCGGTCGTGCGCGTCCGCCGCGGCAGGCAGGCCGGCGACCTGCAGAACCTCGTTGTAGCCCTCCCCAACCATGCCGTCAGTACTGTGGACCACCAGCGCTGTCAGGGGCGGGTCCTCACGGCGGTGCGCCTCGTGGACGACTCCGCCGAGTACCCGCCCGATCCAGTTGTGCAGGAGCGCCCTGGTGCGAACACCGGATGCCTCCTGCACGGCTTCGCCGAGTTCCCGGTAGGTGATGACCGCGCGATACCTCCCCGCGACCTGGACCAGAACCGGATACGCCGCCGCACGCCACGCGGCCAGGGCTTCCGCATAGCCGACAGCCACGGCCGAGCCGTTCTCCACTCGCCAGTAGCCGAGCCGCTGTTCCCCGCCCTGTCGTTCCATGTCCCCACCCTGTCCAGGCCCCTCGTCCGTGCCCAAGAGGCTACGGGACGTCGGTCCGTCCATGCGGGGAAGTACGGGATAGGCCTCGCGGACGAAGGTCGCCGCCCCCCGGGCACCCGTCTCGGACACTATGGCGAAGCGGTACATCGCGGTACTGAGCGTCCTGGACGAACTGATCGAGAACGACGGCGACGTCTCCGATGCGCGTACCCGCCTCTCCGAACTGCAGGGGCCACTCCACCTACGCGGACCTGCGTTCGGGTGCGACCAGATTGCTGGAGACGGTCTCTACCTGGTGCTCTCCGAGCCGCCCGCCGAGGACTGGTCGGCCGACACCATCCGCGACATCTTCGACGTTCACGTCATCTGGCGCAGTCCGGACGGCTGGGGCGGGCGGGACACGGAGATCGCGCTTGGTTCCGCCGGGACGTGACCGGGACGGTGCGTGTCCCCCTCGGACACCGAGTGAAAGACCCCCAGGTTCCCCTGGGGGTCTTTCGCGTTTCGGTGGGGCTAGCTGGCTTCGGGGGTGTCGGTCAGGGCCTGGGTGACGAGGTTGTCCAGGAGGGTGGTGTAGCGGGTGGTCCAGGTGGTGATGGTTTCGGGGTTCCAGAGGTCGGTCGTGTACTCGAGGTAGCCGGCGAGGGCGTCGCCGGCCGGGACGAGGCCGAGGTTGAATTCGCCGCGGGCGGCCGGGACCATCAGGTCCTCGACCTGGACGGTGAGGCCGGGGAGGTCGATGTCGGTCTCCAGGGAGTTCTGGTACTGGAAGCCGTGGGCGAGCCGGTCGGGGACGTTCGGGTAGCCGCGTTCGCGGAGCTGGGGGCCGGAGCGGGAGAGCGGCATCAGGTGTTCCAGCGCCTCGTGGGCGGAGCGGGCGGTCGCGCGGACCTGGTCGGCGAACGGGGTCGAGTTGTCGGTGCGCAGGCGCAGCAGCAGTGAGGAGACGGTGCAGGCGAGCAGTGTTTCGTCCTCGCGGCGCGCGCGGTTGGCGTAGGCGACCTGGAGGAGGTTGTCGGCGCGGCCGTTGAGGGTTTCCATGAAGCGGCCCAGGGCGGTGACGGTGACGGCGAACGGGGTGGTGCCCAGTCGCTTGGCCAACTCCTCGATGCGGCCTCGTGCTTCGGGTGACACGGTGAACTGTGCCACCTGGCCCTGGCCGCTGAGCTGCTCGGGTCGCGGGTGGTCCAGCGGGAAGTCGTGGGTGAACGTCGCGTCCTTCAACTGGCGTTCCCAGTAGGCGATGTCGTCCTCGCGGTCGGCCTCGTCGAGGCTCCGCTCGTAGCGGGCGTAGTCGGTCTGCTGGGTCGCCGGCGGCAGGCTGTGCGGCTCGCCGGTCAGGGCGGCCCGGTACAGGGTCTCGAGGTCCTTGAACAGGACGCTGACGCCCCAGCCGTCGCACATCGAGTGGTGCATGACGAACACCAGCGCCCAGGACTCCTCGCCGGTGCGCACCAGCCGGACGGCCGGAAGGACGCCCGCTTCGAGGTCGAACGGGTGCCTGGCGGCCTCGGTGCTGATCCGGGACAGCTCGGCCTCGCGTTCGCTCTCCGGCAGACCGCGCAGGTCCTCCACGGGGGGCTCGACCGGGACGGCGGGCAGGACGTCCTGCCACCATTCCCCGGTCCGGTCGTCGCGGACGCACCTGGTGCGCAGCGACTCGTGGCGCTCGATCAGGCCGGTGAGGGCGGTGTGGAGGGCGGCGACGTCCAGCGGGCCGGTGATGAGGAGCCGCATCGCAACGTTGAACACCTCGGGCACGGGGAGCTTGCCGATGCGGTCCGCGAACCTCCCCTGGGTGGCGGTGAGCGGGGGGCGGTCGGGCGAGGCGGCCGGAGCGGAGGCTTCGTCCGCCGACGGGCGGGACGCGTCGACGAAGGCGGCCATCGCCGCCGGGGTCGGCTGCTGGAAGAGGCGGGTCACCGGCACGTCGACCTGGAGTGCCTCGCGTACCCGGTTCACCAGCCGGATCGCGGTGATCGAGTGCCCGCCCAGCTCGAAGAACGACGTCTGCGGGTCGACCGCGGTCGCGTCGATGCCGAACTCGGCCGCCCACAGCCGGCGCACCCGTTGGAGGGTCGGCGACGGGGCGGGGGCCGGTGCGGGCGCCGTCGGCGGGGCGGGCGTCGTCGGGACGGTGATGTCCGGCTCGGGCAGGGCGGGACGGTCCAGCTTGCCGATGCCGTTGAGCGGCAGCGCCGGGAGGACCGCCCAGGCCCGCGGCACCAGGTAGTCCGGCACCCGGCGTGCGAGCGCCCCGGCGGCCAGGGTCGCGAAGGCCGTGCGCTGTGCGGCGGCCGTCGCGTCGTCGCCGCCCAGTGGTTCGGCCGGGACGAGGTAGCCGACCAGGTGGGCGTCCCCGCGGGCGTCGCGGCGGGCGAGGACGGCGGCTTCCCGCACGCCCCACACCTGACGCAACTGCTCGGTCGCCTCGCCCGGTTCGACCCGGAACCCGCGGATCTTCACCTGGTCGTCGGCGCGCCCGCAGAACTCCAGCTCCCCGGTGGCGGGGTTGCGCCGCACCAGGTCGCCGGTGCGGTACATCGGGCCCTCGGGGTCGGGCAGGAACCGTGCGGCGGTCTCGTCCGGCCGGTCCAGGTAGCCGTGCGCGACTCCGGCTCCGGCGACGTACAGCTCGCCGGGCGTCCCGTCGGGCACCGGCCTGCCGTCGGCGTCCACCAGCCGGATCCGGACGTTGTCGACGGGCAGGCCGATCGGGATCGGGCCGGCCTGGGCGCCCTTGGGGGCGACGGTCGCCACCGTGCACAGGATGGTGGCCTCCGTCGGCCCGTACACGTTGGTGACCCGGTACGCCGCCGACGCGTGCGGCCGCACCCTCAGTACGTCGCCGCCGACGGCGAGATGGCGCAGCGGCGGCTGGCGGCGTTCGTCGAGGCCGAGCAGCGACTCGGCGAAGGCCGTGGTGAGGAAGGCGAAGGTGATGCCGTGCACGGTGTACCAACGGGCCAGCGCCAGCGGGTCCTTGCGGGTCTCGGCGTCGGCGACGACGAGCGTGGCGCCCGCCGTCAGGGTCGGCCAGATCTCCATCAGCGAGCCGTCGAAGCTGACGCTGGACACCAGGGCCGTGCGGTCCTCGGACGTCGTCGCGAAGTGCTGGTGGTGCCACTGGCAGAACGACACCAGGCTGCTGTGCGGGACGGCGACGCCCTTGGGCCGGCCGGTCGTCCCCGAGGTGTGCAGCGCGTAGCACAGCGAGGAGGACGTCGCCGGGTCGTCGGCCGCGGCGGGGGCGGTGCCGGGGTCGTTGACGTCGAGCACGGTGACGTCGAGCACGGTGACGTCGGCGGGCAGGTCGAGGGCGGCCGCCGCGTCGCCTGTGGTCAGCAGCACCGGCGAGGCGCAGTCGGCCAGCACGGCCTTGGCGCGGGCGAGCCCGAGGTCCGGGTCGATGGGCGCGAAGCCGTGGCCGGCCTTGAGGACGGCGAGCAGCGCGACGATCAGCTCGGGCGAGCGGTTCAGCCACACCGGGACCGGCCGGTGCACGCCGGGCACCGGCGCGCCGATCCGGTCCCGGACGACGGCGGCGAGCCGGGTCGCCCGGCGCTCCAACTCGCCGTACGTCAGGACGGTTTCGCCGTCCACGACGGCCGGGCGCCCCGGGTGGCGGGCCGCCTGCCGGGCGATCCAGGCGTGCACGGTCGTGGCGGGCACCTCGCGCACCGGGCCGCGGAGCCAGCCGTCGGCGGTGCTCGCGCCCAACTGCGAAAGCGGCGTCGAAGCGTCGGCCACGGCCTGCGTCAGGATGCCGGAGAACGCCGTGAACCAGCCGTCGATCGTGGCGAGGTCGAACAGGTCGGTGTTGAACTCCAGGTGGCAGCGGATGCCCTCCGACGGTCCGCCGTCGGTGAAGTACACGCACAGGTCGGCGAGGGACTTGTCGGCCCCGGCGTCCAGCGCGGTGGCCCGCACGCCGGGCAGGTCGAGGCGGAACGGCTCGTCCCGCTCGAACTCGGCGAGCACCTGGAAGACCGGTGTGCGGTCGGTGGCGCGGCTCGGCGCCAGCTCCCTCACGACCGACTCGAACGGCACGTCGGCGTGGTCGTAGGCGTCCAGCGCGGTGCGCCGGACCCGGTCGAGCAGGGTGCCGAAGTCGGGGTCGCCGGACAGATCGACGCGCAGCGCCAGGGTGTTGATGAAGAAGCCGACTAGGTCCTCCGAACCCTCGGGGCGGTCGGAGATCGGCGTGCCGATCACCACGTCCTGGTCGCCGGTGAGGCGGTGCAGCAGCGCCGCGTAGCCCGCGATCAGCGTCATGAACAGGGTGGCCCGCCGGCCCCGGCTCAACGCCCGCAGCCCGTCGGAGAGTTCGGGCGTCAGGGCGCGGAAGACGGCCTTGCCCTCGGAGCTCATCACCGCCGGGCGGGGACGGTCGGCGGGCAGGTCCAGCACCGGCAGGTCGCCGCCGAGGGTCTCCCGCCAGTACGCGAGGTCCGCCGACGCCCCGGGGCTCCGGGCGGCGTCCCGCTGCGCACGGGCGTGGTCGGTGTACGACCAGGTGAGTGCGGGCAGCTCGCCGTCCGGGACGGTCCGGCCGGCCGTCTCGGCCCGGTAGAAGGCGGAGAGGTCGCGGGTCATGACGGTCGCCGACGCCGCGTCCACCACGATGTGGTGGAGCGACAGCACCAGGACGTGCCGCTGCTCGGCGAGCTTCACCAGCCGGGTGACGAAGAGGGGCCCGTTCGCGAGGTCGAAGCGGCGGGCGCTCTCCGCGTCGAGCACGTCCTGGACGGCGGCGTGCGCGTCGGCCCCCGCCGGGGTCTCGGCCGAGCGGTCGATCACCTCGAAGTCCGGCTCGTGCGGCGGCAGCACCACCTGCACGGGCTCGCCCGAGCCGGCGTCGCGGAAGACGGTCCGCAGGCTCTCGTGACGGGCCACCAGCGCACGCACGGCGGACCGGAGCGCGGGGACGTCCAGCGGGCCGTCCAGGAGCAGGGCCTTGGACTCGTTGTAGGCGGTGCGGCCCGGCAGGATCTGCTCCTGCATCCAGATGCGCTGCTGGCCGAAGGAGAGCGGGTGCTGCTGCTGCGCTTCGGGTGCCGGGGTGTCGGTGGTGCGGGGCGGTGCTGCGACGGCCACCACGGGCTGCGCGGCGGTGGGCACGGGCTGCGCGGCGGTGGGCACGGGCTGCGCGGCGGTGGGCCGGGCGTAGGAGCGGCGCAGCGAGTCGAGGTGGGGCAGCCCGGCCCGCAGGGTGGCCGCCGGGACGCCGAAGTCCACCAGCGCGACGATCTCGTCGACACCGGCCGCCCTGACGGCGTCCACGACGGGCCGCACGCTGTCGGCCGTGCCGATCAGTGCCCGGTCGTCGCAGTACCGCCGGTAGGCGCGTTCGAACAGCACGTCCTGGTCGTCCTGGCTCAGCGACGACATGTCGACCTTGTACCCGAGGCTGTTCGCCACCCCGCCGAACAGCGAGAGCGAGGCCCGCATGTACCGCGAGAGCGGCTCGAACGCCGCCTCGCGCGCCCGGTCGTGGTCGGCGCCGAGCAGGGTGTGCAGCAGGATGGCGACCCGCCCGGTGGCCGGGTCGAGGCCGTGGGCGGCGCGGGCACGGCGGTAGAGGGCGATGTTCTCGCGCAGTTGGTCGATGGTCTGCGACATCAGGTTGGTGACGATGCCGAGGTCGTGGCGGGCCGCCGACTCGTAGGAGGCCGGGTTGCCGACGACCGCCGTGAACATCGGCGGCATGTCCTGGACCGGCTGCGGGAACAGCCGCAGCTCGGTCTCGCTCCCGTCCCCGACGGTGCGGGTGAGGGCCTCGCCGCGCCACAGCTTCCGGACCTCGGCGAGCTGGTCGAACATCGACTCCCGGTGACGGCCGAACCGTTCCGGGAAGAAGACGAAGTCGTTGGCGTTCCAGCCGCTCGCGCAGCCGATGCCGATCCGTCCGCCGGAGAGGTTGTCCACCATCGACCACTCCTCGGCGACCCGGATCGGGTCGTGGAGCGGCAGGACGACCGAGCCCGCGTTGATGCGGACGCGTTCCGTCTCCCGGGCGAGGGCCGCCCCGAGCACGGCGGGGTTGGGAAACAGGCCGCCGAAGGAGTGGAAGTGCCGTTCGGGCATCCAGAGGGAGTGGAAACCGTGGGTGTCGGCGTACCGGGCGGTCTCCAGGATCATGGCGTACTTGTCCAGGCGGGGGGCGTCCTCCTGGGGGTAGTCGCCGAAGAAGTAGATGCTGAAGTCGGGGCCGGGACCGGCGGTGCGGGGCTGGACGGACCCCGGGGCGGGGGCCGGGGCCGGGACGGCGGCCGGGGCCGGGGCCAGAGCGGCGGCCGGGACCGTGGCCAGAGCGGCGGCCGGGGCCGGGACGGCGGCCGGGACCGTGGCCGAGGCCGGGACCGGGACGGCGGCCGAGGCCGGGACCGTGGCGGGGACGGCGGCCGAGGCCGGGACCGTGGCGGGGACGGCGGCCGAGGCCAGAGCGGCGGCCGGGACCGTGGCCGGGGCCGGGACCGTGGCCGGGGCCGGGACCGGGACGGTGGCCGGGGCCGGGACCGGGACGGTGGCCGGGGCCGGGACCGGGACGGTGGCCGGGGCCGGGACCGGGACGGTGGCCGGGGCCGGGACGGTGGCCGGGGCCGGGACGGTGGCCGGGGCCGGGACCGTGGCGGGGACGGCGGCCGAGGCCAAAGCGGCGGCCGGAACCGTGGCCGGGACGGTGGCCGAGGCCGGGACCGGGACCGTGGCGGGGACGGCGGCCGAAGCCAGAGCGGCGGCCGGAACCGTGGCCGGGACGGTGGCCGAGGCCGGGACCGTGGCGGGGACGGCGGCCGAAGCCAGAGCGGCGGCCGGAACCGTGGCCGGGGCCGGGGTGCGGTCGCGGGCCGGACCGGAGAGGGGCATCGGCGCGACCGGTGCCGGTGCCTGCGGCGCGACGGGCGCCTGGGCCACCGGAGTGGGGACGACCGGCGCGGAGGCCGGTGCGGCGGCCGGCCGGGTCAGCGGGCGGGCGCCCGGGAAGAACCCGGCGTCGCGCAGCTCGCGCAGCGAGCCCTGCACGGCGTCCGTGACGACGGCGAGGTCCTCGTCCGTGTGCGCGGTGGACAGGAAGAAGTTCCGCCACTCCCAGACGAACACCCCGCGCAGCAGCAGGTGGTGGTAGAGCAGTTCCATGTCGGCGCGGTGCTCGAAGCGGAACATCGAGCCGAAGTGGGCGAGCCGCAGCGGGAATTCCTCGGCCTCGAAGAAGCCGTTGAGCCCGGCCGCGAACCGGTCCGTCCGGTCGTTGAGGCGCTGCTGGAGCGACGGCCCCTGCGTCTTGAGGTGGGTGAGGACGGCGCGGGCGGCGACCATCGACACCGGGTGCTGGATGTAGGTGCCGCCGAAGAAGGTCGTCTCGCCTGGCGGGTAGCTGGCGTCGCCGTAGTTCCAGTAGCCGCCGTCGACGCCGTCCATGATGTCGGCCCGTCCGGCGATCGCGCCGATCGGGAAGCCGCCGCCGAGCAGCTTGCCGTAGGTGGCGAGGTCCGGCGTCACCCCGTACAGCTCCTGCGCGCCGCGCAGCGCCGGGCGGAAGCCGGTCAGCATTTCGTCGAACATGAGGATGATGCCGTGGCGCTGCGTGAGTTCGCGCAACTCCCGGACGAACTCGACCGGTTGCAGGGACGGGTGGCGGCTCTGCACCGGTTCGATGATGCAGGCGGCGATGAACGGCGCTTGCTCTTCGATGACGCGCAGCGACGCCGGGTCGCCGTAGTCGAGGACGAGCAGGTCGGCGACGGCGCTGTCCGGGATGCCGATCGACACGGGCGCGGTCGCGTGCTCCTCGCCCGTCCCCGCCGCGCGGCCGAGGACGTTGTCCGCGTGCCCGTGGTACGAACCGTGGAACGTCACGATCTTCCGGCGTCCGGTGGCGGCGCGGGCGAGCCGGATCGCGGCCGAGTTGGCCTCCGTTCCGGAGTTGGCGAACGCCACCCGCTCCATGCCGGTGATCTCGGCGAGCAGCTCGGCCGCCTCGCCCGTCTCGGCGTTGCGCGGCCCCAACTGCACACCGCGAGACAGGTGTTCGCGTACGGCCTCGCGGACGAACGGCGGCTCGTGGCCGAACATCAGCACACCGAAGCCCATGGTGATGTCGGTGTAGCTGTTGCCGTCGATGTCGGTGATCGACACGCCGGAAGCGCCGCGCGCCGCGATCGGGTACAGCATCTCCTTGGTGCTGGAGCGGAAGCCGACCACGGCCCGGCTGTCGGCCAGCACCCGGCGGTGGCGCTGCGCCAGCTCCTTCGACGTCAGCGTCTTCGCGGTGTACCGGCGGACGAGCTCGTCCAGGTGCCGCTTGCGGCTCTCCGGCCCGGTGCCGCTGGCCATGCCGGAGGCGCGGTCGACGGCGACCCGCGGGCCGTGCATCTTCGGTGCGGCGCCGGACGGCACGGGCGCGGTCGGCTCGGACGGCGCGGCGGCGGTCAAGGATGCGGTCGGGGCTGCGCCGGCCAGCTGCTCGGCGATCCGTCGCGAGAGTTCCGCCATCGCGGAGAGGTCGCTGTCGGCCGCGGCGGTGACGGCCGCGATGCCGTCCTGGTGCTGCCGGGCGCTCATCGGCCACCGGCCGGAGTGGACGCGCCGCCGGGCAGGGAGGCGAGCTGGCGGGTCACCAGTTCGGAGAGCTGCGTCATCATCTGGAGCTGGATCTGGGTGAGTTGCTGGATCTGGCGGGCCAGGTCTTCGATCTCCTGACGTGTCGCGTACACCGGGGCGGCGGGCTGAACCGCGGGGGCGACCTGCGTGGGGACGACCGGCGCGGGGGCAGGAGCGGGGACGGGGACGGGGACGGGCGCGGGGGCGGGAGCGGCGGGCGCAGCAGGGGCGGGTGCCGGGGCGCCCGGGATCCGGCCCACGATCAGCTCGGCCAGCAGCCGAGGCGTGCCGGCCTCCTCGAACAGCTCGCGCATGGCGATCTTGACCTGGTGTTCCTGCTCGATGAGCCGCAGCATGTGGATCAGCTGCAACGAGTCGGCGCCCAGGTCGAAGAACGAGGTGTCGTCGTTCACCGTCCCGGGTTCCGCCCCCAGCTGACCGACCGTCACTTCGACGATGTGACGGCACACGTCGTCGGCGGTGATCGTGCCTGCGTTGCTCAGTTCCACTGCGTCCTCGTCTTCCGTTGGTTCACCGAATGCGCTGATCGCCGGTTCGGGGCCTGTCCAGTAGTGCCGGCGCTGGAAGCGGTAGGCGGGCAGCGGGGTGCGGCCGCCGCCGGTGCCTTCCAGCAGGTGGTGCCAGTCCACGGGCGCGCCCGCGCAGTGCAGGGCGGCGGCTGCGGACCACAGGGGGTCGGTGCCCGCGCCGCGGCGCATCGCCGAGGCCACGGTGGCGGTGGGCAGGGCGCGTCGGGCCAGGCCGCCGAGGGTGTGGTGCGGGCCGATGTCGAGCAGCACGGGATCGCCCGCTCCGAGCGTTGCGAGTACGGCGTCGAACCGCACCTCTTCCCGGGTGTGCCGCAGGAAGTAGTCCGCGTCCGGTACCCAGCCCGCAGGGCGGAGCTTGCCGTCCAGCCCGCTCACGAAGGGGATGGTCAGCGGCCGGAAGTCGATGCCTTCCAGGACCGTGCGGAACGCTCCGAGCGCCGGTTCGGTCAGCGCGGTGTGGAAGGCGCGGTCGACGGGGAGCTGCTCGCCGGGGATGCCGCGTTCGGCGAGCAGCGCGAGAAGCTTCTCGGCCGCTTCGACCGGTCCGCCCAGGACGTGCGAGCGTTCGCCGTTGGCGACGGCGATCTCGAGTCCGGGGATCTCGGCGGCCAGTTGTTCGGCGGTGGTCCGGTCGGCGGCGACGGCGACCATCGCGCCGGGCGGGCAGCCTTGCATGAGTCGGCCGCGTTCGGCGGTGAGCCGCAGGCCGTCCGCCACGGTGAGTGCCCCGGCGGCGGCGAGCGCCGCGTACTCGCCGGCGCTGTGCCCGGCGACGATCGCGGGCCGCACGCCGGCCCGGTCCCACATCCGGGTGAGTGCCGCCTGGAGGGCGAACAGTACGGGCTGCGCGGTGCCGGTCGGCCAGGTCTGGTGCTCGGCGGTTTCGGTGCCGGTGCGGAACGCGCCCAGCAGCGGTGTGCCGTACTCCCGGCGGTACTGGGCCTCGCAGGCGTCGAGGACGTCCGCGACCTCCCGGAACCTGCCGTCGTGGGCGGCGGCCATGCCCCGGGAGGGGCTGCCCTGGCCCGCGAACAGGAAGCCGACGGGGGTCGCGCCCTCGCGCGGGGCGAGGCCGGTCCACACCGGACCGCGCCCGCCGCCCGCGGGGGCCGGGCCGGTCAACCAGCGGTCGAGCGCGGCGGCGAGTGCCGCCGGGCTGTCGCCGCGCACGGCGAGCCGGTGCCGTCCGTGGGTGCGGCCGAGGGCGGCGGTGGTGACCAGGTCGGGCAGGGCGGTGTCCGGGTGCCGGCGCAGGTGGGCGCGGAGGGCGCGGGCGTTCGCGGTGAGCGCCTGCGGGTCGCGTCCGGAGACCAGCAGGACGCCGGGCGTGGGGTGGGCGTCGTCCGCCGGCCGGGGGGACGCGGGCGGCGGCTCCTCCAGCAGGACGTGGGCGTTGGTGCCGCCCATGCCCAGCGAGGTGACCCCGGCCCGGCGCGGGCGGCCGTCCTGCGGCCACGGCCGGGCTTCGCGGGGGATGTAGAAGGGGCTGGTGTCGAGGTCGAGCGCCGGGTTGGGGTGCTCGAAGTTGGCCATCGGCGGGATCACCCCGTGCTGTACCGCGAGCATCGCCTTGATCAGGCCCACCAGGCCCGAAGCGACGTCCAGGTGGCCGATGTTGGCCTTGGTCGACCCGAGTGCGCAGTAGCCGGTGCGGTCGGTGTCGACGCGGTACGCCGCGGTGGCGCCGTCGAACTCGATCGGGTCGCCCTTGAGCGTGCCGGTGCCGTGGGTCTCCAGCAGGCCGATCTCGTCCGCGCCGACCCCGGCCGTCTCCAACGCCCGCCGGATCGCGCCCTGTTGGCCGACCGCGCTGGGCGCGCTGAAGGTGTGTTTGGCGGCGCCGTCGTTGTTGACGCCCCAGCCGCTGATGACGCCGTGGACGGTGTCCCGGTCGGCGACGGCCCGGTCGAGCCGCTTGAGGACGATCGCGGCCACGGCGTTGCCGCCGACCGTGCCGTCCGCCGACCCGTCGAACGCCCGCACCCGGCCCGTCCTCGACAGGATCGAGCCCTTGACGTACTCGTAGCCCAGCACCTGCGGCGTGTGCACGGCCGCGGCCCCGACCAGCGCGATGTCGGTCTCGCCGTCCAGCACCGCCTGCGCGGCGGTCTTCACCGCGACGAGCGAACTGGAGCACCCCGTCTGGATGTTGACGGACGGGCCGGTCAGGTCCAGCCGGAAGGAGGTGCGGGTGGCGGTGAAGTCGGGAGAGTTGCCGATCACCACCTGCAGGCGGGAGAGCCAGTCGTCCGCGAGCGCTCCCTGGAACACGTTGTTGAGCAGGTAGGTCTGCATCGGATACAGCTGGTACCCGGTGCTGGCCCAGACACCGATGCGCGCACCCGGGCGCTCCTGCGGGTAGCCGGCGTTCTCGAGTGCGTGATAGGCGACTTCGAGGAACAGGCGGTGCTGCGGATCGGTGTAGGAAGCCTCTCGGCCGCTCATGCCGAAGAACGGTGCGTCGAAATGCGAGATGTCGTCCAGGACGGCGCTGGCGCCCACGAAATCCGGTGCCCGGTACTTCTCGGGCGGGATTCCGGCGGCGGCGAGTTCTTCTTCCGTGAAATGCCGGACGCGGTCCTCGCCTTCGCGTATCAGCCGCCAGAAGCCGTCTGCGGTATTGGCGCCGGGAAGGCGGAGCGCGAGCCCGATGACGGCGACCCGGCGGTCGTCGGGAGCGGTCATGTCCGTCCTCCTTCGGACGCGGGGACCCGGTCGTCGACCGCTTCCTCCGTCTTCCGCTCACGCGCCGGGGTGGCCCGTCCCGCGACCGCGCCGCGCACCAGCAGCAGCAGGAACCCGACGCAGAGCAGGATCGCCAGCCCGTGCAGGCCGCCCACCACCTGCAGCGGTGAGAAGTGCTCCAGTAACGCGCCGCTGAGGATCATGCCGAGGCCGAAGCCCAGGTTCTCCACCGACGCCGACAGGCCGAACAGCCGGGCCCGCTGCGCGTCCGGGGTGGTCTGGAGCCGCGAGACGTAGGCGACCTCGGTCAGGCCGTCCGCCATGCCCGCCACCAGGGACACCACGACCGCGAGGGCGGTCGGCAGCCCGCTGAAGACGAGAATGAACGCGGCCGACATCACGCAGGCGCCCAGCGCGAAGATCCGCTCACCCGGGCTGCGGCCCGTACGGGAGGTCCAGCGGGACAGGATCTGCTGCATGGCGATGTTGCCGATCGCCCAGGTCGCCCAGAACTGGCCGATGAACGCGGCCGGATGGGCGTGGTCGAGCGCGTCGGAGTAGATCGGCAGGGCCACGTTGTGGGACGAGGAGCCCAGGCCGTCCACCGCCCGGACCAGGACCATCACGGCCACCACGGGCATCGACCGCAGCAGCACCAGCGTGGCCCACCGTCCGCCGCCGCCCGCCGGCTCGGCCTTCGCGGCGGCCGGGGTCTCCTTCTCCCGCGCGGCCTCGGTCCGGATCGGCAGCGACAGCAGCACGCTCGCCGAGACGACGAACGACAGCGCGTCGAAGGCGAAGGCCCAGCGGTAGCCGAGTTGGGAGACGATGATGCCCGCGGAGCCGAACCCGGCCACCATCGCGAGCGAACGGCCGGTCGCCAGAAGGCTGTTGGCCCTGGTCCGCAGTTCCGCCCCGACGATCTCGGGCACCGCGCTGCGCAGCGACACCCCCGACACCGTCGAGCAGGCGCCGGCGATGACGGCCAGCCCGAACAGCAGCGCGACCCGGGCGCCCGACGGCGCCAGCAGCAGCAGGACCAACGCGGTGGCCTGGGTGAGATCCGCCCCCACCATGAGCCGCTTGCGCGGAATCCGCGACGCGAGAGCGCCCGCGACGACCCCGGACGCCACGCTCGTCAGCAGCCGCACCGCCATGTACAGACCGGCCGTCAGCGCGCTGCCCGTCAGGTGGTAGACGAAGACGTTGAGCGCCACCATGTTCAGATAACTGCCGTACGCGGAAACCGCGTTGCCCGCGACGAGTAAGCGGAAACGCTTCATCTCGGCCCACCCCCAAATCCGTGACATGGACGCGCCTGGTATGGATTGCCGCAGTCTAGGAAGGTGAAGATCCTCATGGCAAGACCTTCACAAAGCAGTTCGGATTTCGATGCCCAGGTAAGCGAACGGCAAAGCCCCGGACCGGATGGGGCTGCCCGGCCCGGGGCGATGAGGGCGCTGACGGTGCGTCAGGAGACGTTCAGCGTGATGTCGTCGAGGACGAACGAGGTCTGCTTGGTGTAGTCCTCGGCGCCGGTGAACTTCAGCGTGACGCTCTGGCCGGCGTAGGCGGCGAGGTTGAAGGTGCGCTGCTGGTAGCCGGCGGCAGCGTTGACGTTGGAGTAGGTGGCCAGGGTGGTGCCGTTGGCCGCGACGGTGAGGGTGTCGAAGACGGTGGTCGGGGACGACGCGGTGTCGATGTGCAGCCAGAAGCTGAGGTTGTAGTTGGCGCAGCCGGTCGGCAGGGTGACGGTCTGGGCGAGGGTGTCGGTGTTGGCGGCGCCGTAGCCGTCCAGCCAGACGTCGTAGGTGCCGGAGTGGGCGGGCTCGCTGGTGCTGCTGTTGATGGTGCTGGCGCCGCCGCTGTTGGTCTCGGTCCAGCCGGAGGTGCTGCCGGTCTCGAAGCCCGGGTTGGTGATCAGCTGGGCGGGGGTGCAGGTGGTGCCGCCGCTCGCGGCGACCGTCCAGGTGAAGGTGGCGGTGGCGGACGGCCCGGTGGAGTCGGTGGCGGTGGCGGTCACCGTGCTGGTGCCGGCGGTGGTGGGCGTGCCGCTGATCAGGCCGGTGGCCGGGTTGACGGTCAGTCCGGCGGGCAGGCCGGTGGCCGCGTAGGACAGGGTGCCGCCGGCGGTGTCGGTGGCGGACAGCTGGAGGCTGGTCGCGGTGCCGACGGTGGCGGTGCGGGCGCCCGGGTTGGTCAGCGAGACCGAGCCGGTGTTGCCGCCGGAGCCGCCGCCCTGGGCGAGCCAGTCGGTGGCGTTGAGGGCGAGCGCGGCGTCGGTGCCGGCCGGGTCGTTCCACCCGTTGTAGAGGGTGTTGCCGGGCTGGCCGGTGCCGTCGTCGATCGGCGAGGAGTCGCCCCAGATCGCCACCCGGCCCTTGCCGAACGTCGAAGTGACGAACGCCGCACCGGTGTTGCCGCTGTAACCGGTGCGGTAGACCAGGCCCTTGACGTTCGGGTTGTCGGCGGGCTTCAGGGTGAAGGTGGTGCCGTTGCGGATGATCGAGCCGGTGACGGTCCCGAACGGCCCGTTGATCACCGGGTCGGTGGCGGAGGAGATCGCCCGCGGGTTGTCGGTGGTGATGTTCAGCAGGTCGACGGAGAAGCCGAACGGGTCGTTGTTGTTGACGCCGTTGCTGGTCAGCAGGTCGTTGATGATGGCCGGGGAGTCCCAGCCGTCGTTGTTGCGGTCGCTCTGGGTGTGGTCCGAGATCAGGAACAGGCCGCCGCCGTTCTGCACGAACGTCATCACGGCGGTCTTCTCGGCCGCGCTGAGGCGGATGTTGGGCTCGGGGATCACGAACTCGTCGAAGTTGGCGAGGTCGAGCGCGCCGCCGGTGCCGTAGGTGATGGTGTTGCCGGCGGGCAGCGTCTTCAGGCTGTAGTTGCCGGTCTTCTGCAGCGCCACGCCCCAGGCCGAGATGGCGCCGGTCCAGCTGGTCTCGCTGGTCGGGTTGGCGTTCTGCGCCAGCGGGTCGGGCTGGCTGGTGGAGATGATCCAGTCCGCGTTGCCCGCGGTCTCCGCCTTGGTGTTGTCGAACAGCACCCGCTTCGGGGTGCCGGTGGCGGCCGCGGCGGCGTTCTTGGGGGTGGCCGCGGTGGCGTGCTGCGGGACGGCGCTCGCGCCGGCGGCGACCACCAGTGCGGCGGCGGCGAGGGCCAGCGGGCGGGCGGCCTTCCACGTTCTGATCATCTGTCAATCTCCTAGGACCACAGGAACCATGGGGTGTGGTGCGGTGCGCTACGCGCGTAGGCGGGCACACGCTGCCATGGTGGGGTAATCGGAGCTTGAACGGAACATGTCGATCACACGCCGTCCGCAATGGTGCGGTTTGTCCCTACGTGAGGGTGATCACCTTGCGGCGACGACAGCCATGAGCCCGGAACGCCAGGTGGGACGGCATTCCGGGCTCACGGACGGTGGCGCCGCGTCAGGCAGCCGCGGGTTCCAGCAGGGCCGGGACGGGACGCGGGTGGCTGTCGGCGTCGATGGCGACGAACGTGAGCCGGCCGGTGGCGACCCGGGTGACCGGCCCCGTGGCGTTCCAGCGCTCGGCCGTGACGGTGACATGGACGGTCATCGAGGTACGCCCCGCCCGCTCCAGCTCGGCGTGCGCGGTGAGCAGGTCGCCGGCCCGGACCGGGGCCAGGAACGTCATGCTGTCCACGGCGGCGGTGACCGCCGGGCCTTCGGCGTGCCGGGCGGCGGCCGCGCCGGCGGCGTCGTCGATGAGCTTCATCACCACGCCGCCGTGGATGGTGCCGTAGAGGTTGGTGTCGTGCTCACTCATGATGTGCGCGAGCGTCACCTCGGACGCCTGTGCGGGCTTTGCGGGCTTTGCGGCGGACACCACAGGTGCGACGGTCTGATCTGCCACGTCAACTCTCCTTCGCGAGTCACGGCTGGACGATCCGCGGCGCCGGTGGGCACCGCGGGCGGCGGCAGGTCTTCGGACTCGCGGGCATCTCCCCAGGAGGGCCTGTCTACTGGCCGTCGCTTCCCGGACCGGTCGGGCCCAGTGCATGTGACGGCGGTCGTTCCCGCTCACCGCTGCGAGGCAGTCCTGGACTCGCACCAGGTTCCCTCTTGCGACGCTCCAGCCCTGGCTCGGACGGGGGCGAACCGCTGCCCGACCAGCCTATATCCCCATCCGAGGTGCTCAGTCCGCCCTCCGGCCGGGAGGCCTGGGAGCTGTCGGCCCGCAGGGCGTCGGGGCGGGTCGATGATCTGACGCGCGGGTTTCGGCGGCGGCGGGACGGGGGCGACCGGTGGGGAGGTCACGCCCCCGAGGGGGTCAGTTCGCCGGGCAGCCACGACGCGTCGGGCGGGTGAGGGTCGGACCGGCGGCCGGCGCAGCGCGAAGGCCTCGACGGCGACGGGACCGGGTCCGCCGGGCGTCGGCGCGGGCGTCGGGGCGGGTCGGGGCGGGCGTCGGGGCGGGTGGGGGCGGGTCGATGGGCAGGCGCGAACGCCTCGACGGCGACGGGAACGAAGTAGCCGTGACGGGCGGGGAGGTCACGCGAGGCGCCCTGCCCTGCGCCCGCCCGGAGGGGTGTACGTCCGCCGGGCGGTGCCACGGGGCGTCGGCACGGGTCGGGGGGCGGATCGGCTGCCGGGCGCAGCGCGAACGGCTCGGCAGCGACGCGACCGCAGGGCGCTCCGCGTGGAGTGACGTCAGTCCACGCGGCACGGGTCGGGGGGCGGATCGGCTGCCGGGCGCAACGCGAACGGCTCGGCAGCGACGCGACCGCAGGGCGCTCCGCGTGGAGTGGCGGCAGTCCACCAGGCGCAGCACAAACGAACCCGGCAGCAACACGACCGCGAGGCGCTCCACCCCAAAGGCATCAATCCGCCGGGGGCGCCACGGGGCGTCGGCGCGGGTCGGGCGCGGCGCGCAGGGCTCGGCAGCGGCGGGACCACCCGGCGTCCGCCCGGAGGGGCGTCAGTCCGCCGGGCGGTGCCATGGGGCGTCCGGCGCGGGTGAGGGACGGGTCCGCGGCCGGGCGCGGCGCGCAGGGCTCGGCAGCGGCGGGACCACCCGGCGTCCGCCCGGAGGGGCGTCAGTCCGCCGGGCGGTGCCATGGGGCGTCGGGGCGGGTGGGGGTGGGGGTGGCGGTCAGGCGGAGGGCGTAGGTCTCGGCGGAGATGGGGCCGAGGTAGTGGTGGCCGGTGAGGTGGCACCAGGCGGGGAGGTCGAGGGGGGCGGCGGGGTCGGTGGCGTGGACGTGGACGATGGTGCCGGCGGGGGCGTCGGTGATGGCGGCGCGCAGGCGCAGCAGCAGGGTGACGCAGAGCAATCCGCGTCCGTCGACGGTGAGTTGGGGCGTCTGGTGGTCGGTCATCGCTTGGCCCGGGTGGCGGCGGTGGCGAGGGCGGGGAGGATCAGCAGGGCGAGCAGGCCGCCGCCGAAGGCGAGGACGGGGTAGCCGGCCAGGTCGACGACGGTGCCGGAGGCGAGGCCGCCGGTGGCGCCGGAGATGGCGATGGCGACGTCGATGCTGCCCTGGGTCTTGGCGCGGGTGGCGAGCGGGACGGCGTCGGTGAGGATCGCGGTGCCGGAGACCAGGCCGAAGTTCCAGCCGAGGCCGAGCAGAACGAGCGCGAGGGCGAGCAGTGGGGCGGAGTCCGCGGGGGCGACGGCGGCAAGCGTGCCGGCCGCGAGCAGGGTGAGTCCGGCGGCGGCGCCGATGGCGAGCGGGCCGTACCGGTCGACGAGCCGTCCGGTGAGCGGGGAGGGCAGGTACATCGCGGCGACGTGCAGGGAGATGACGAATCCGGCGGCGGCGGTGCTCTGTCCGGCGTCGTGCATGTGGACGGGCGTCATGGTCATCACGCCGACCATGACGAGCTGGGTGACCACCATGACCTGCGCTCCGAGCAGGACGCGGTTGCGAACGCGGGCGGTTGACGTGGCGTCGGTGGCGGCGGAGGTGTCGGCCTCGGTGGTCGGGGCGGCCGCGGCGGCGGCGCGGGCGAGCAGCAGCGGGTCGGGGCGCAGCCGGGTGGCGAGGACGATCGCGGCGGCGGCGTAGGCGACGCCGCCCAGCAGGAACGGTCCGGCGAGGCGGGGCAGGTGCAGGGCCTCGGCGAGGGCGCCGGTGGGGTCGGCCAGGTTGGGGCCGAGGACACCGCCGAGGGTGGTGGCGACCAGCACGGTGGAGATCGCCCGGGCCCGGTGCCCGGGTGCGGCGAGGTCGGCTCCGGCGTACCGGGCCTGGAGGTTGGTGGCGGTTCCGGCGCCGTAGACGAACAGCGCGAGGAACAGCAGGACGGGGCTGTGGAGCGCGGCGGCGGCGATCACGCCGACGCTGCCGACGGCGCCGGTGGCGTACCCGAGGGCGAGTCCGGGACGTCGGCCGCGGGCGGCGGATATTCGGCTGACCACGATCGCGGCGAGCGCGCTCCCGGCGGTGAACAGCGCGCTGGGCAGCCCGGCCAGCCCGGTGCTGCCGAGCATGTCCTGGGCGAGCAGCGCCCCGACGGTGATGCCGGCGGCCAGTCCGGCTCCGCTGAGGATCTGGGAGGTGACCAGGACCCGCAGGATGTGCCGCTGAACGGCGGGGTCGGCGGCGAGTTCGGCGGGTGGCGGCGCGGTGGTACTGGTCACGGACGTTCCTCGATTCTCCATGGTTCTGTGGAATACCATATCGGCCGCCCCTCCCGGCAGACCGCGTCCGACCGCACTGCTACCGTCCCCGGCCGTGCACACTCGCCCCGACGCCCAGGATTCCCCCGACGCCGCGCTCGCCCTCCGCGGCGGCCTGCCCGACCAGCACGCCGCATGGGCGTTCCTGCGCTGGTACGCCGCCCCGGGCCTGCTGATGCGGCACGACGGCGGCGAGGACCTGTGCTGGCTGCACGTCCACGCGCGCACCGCCGAGGAGTTGACGGCGTTCCGGGAGGCGTACCCCGCCGACTGGGTGTGCTGAACGAGCGCCCGGCGCACATGTCGGGAGGGGCGCGCTGGGCGGGTGCGACGAGCGCCCCCTGTGCGAGTGGTGAAAGGGACTCGATGGGCGGAGCGCGCGTTCCGGGGCGCGGCGCGCTGCCACGCTGGGCCGATGATCTCTCGACGCGGACTCCTCTTTGCCTCCGGCGGCGCGGTGACGGCCGCCGCCCTGGCCGGCCCCGGGGCCGACACCTCTCGTGCGGCGGACGCGGCTCCGTCCGACCCGGCGCGGAAGGCGGCGGCGCTCGTCATGGCGCGCCGGATCCTGCTGACCGACGCCGACCACAATGACCTGACGCTCGAGTACCTGAAGCTGCTGACCGGCCGTCAGCGCGTGAAGAAGACCGAGACGCGCGACGTCCTGGTGGTCGGCGCGGGCGTGGCCGGCATGGTGTGCGCCCGGCTGTTGCAGGCGGCGGGCCACAAGGTGCGGGTGCTGGAGGCGAACCGCAGCCGGGTGGGCGGCCGGGTGAAGACCTTCCGCGGCGAGGTGTGGCAGGACTCCCGGCTGCACGCGGAGGCCGGCGCGATGCGCATCCCGTCCAGCCACGTGCTCACCCTCGCGCTGGCCGACCACCTGAAGGTGCCGCGCCGCCCGTTCGACCTGGTGGACCTCCCGCCGGTGCCGGACCAGGTCTCGCACGACGCCAAGGTGGTCTACAAGTCGTGGACGGGCGAGGAGTTCGCCAGCGGCGAAGCGCCCGCGTACGTCGCGCCGAAGGGTCTCGGCAACCGCTTCCTGCACGTCAACGGGCAGACCGTCACCAAGCAGCAGTACGCGCAGGACCCGGCGCCGATCAACAAGAGCTTCGGCTGGGACAGCAACCAGACCACCTCGAACGCCTTCGACAAGGCGCTCGACACCGCCCGCGGCTACACCATGGACAAGAACAAGGACGGCACCTGGACGGACAAGCCGATCGCCGAGCGCGTCACCGGCATGGCCGAGCTGCTGTACGACATGGACGGCTACTCGCTGCTGCGCTACCTGCAGGAGGGCGAGGGCTGGGGCGACGCCCAGATCCAGGCGGTCGGCACGCTGGAGAACCTGACCAGCCGGCTGTCCTACGGCTTCCTGCACTCCGTGTTCGACGCGGGCGACATCAACCCGTCCGTCACCTACTTCGAGTTCAACGCGGGCACCGACGCCCTCACCGAGGCGCTCTCCAAGGGCCTGACGATCGCGCGCGGCCAGGTGGCCACCCGGGTCCGCACCGACGAGCACGGCGTGACGGTGACGGCCGAGCCCGAGAGCGGCCCGGAGGACGAGGCCTGCGACGGCGCGATCGGCGGCAAGTCCACCGACTACCGGGCGGACATGGTGGTGCTGGCGGTGCCGTTCGCGGCGCTGCGGCACGTCGACTTCGAGCCGCTGCTCCCCTACGGCAAGCGCCGCGCGATCAACGAACTCAAGCACGACACCGCGCACAAGGTGCTGCTGGAGTTCACCGAGCGCTGGTGGGAGTGGGACGAGAACACCTGGAAGAGCAAGCTCGGCAACGACTACAAGCCCGCCCCGCACGGCGCGGCGGTGGCCGCGGTCGGCGGCGGCTGCATCTCCGACGAAGCCAGCCGGTTCATCTACTTCCCCTCCCACCCCAGCGACGGCGGCGCGCCCGGCGGTGTCGTGCTGGCCGCCTACAACTGGGCGGAGGACGCGCTGCGCTTCGACGCCCTCACCCCCGCCGACCGGCACACCGAGGCGCTGGAGCACCTGACCGGCCTGTACGGCGAGCGGATCCGGCGCTACGTCACCGACCGGCACGTCTCGCAGTCCTGGCTGCGCAACCGCTGGGCGCTGGGCGAGGCCGTCATCGAGACGCCCGGGCAGCTGCTCAGCCTCGGCCCGCACGTGGCGACGCCCGTCGAAGGGAAGCTGTTCTTCGCCGGCGACCACTGCCAGCCGCGCTACCACGCGTGGATCGCCGGCGCGATCGCCTCCGGCGTGGAGGCCGCCCTGCAGGTCGCCAACACGGTCTGACCATTCACAACACCCGCCGCCGGTACCCGATGTCTCGTCAATCGGGCACCGGCGGCAGGCGTTTCCTTGTCCCGGCCCGAGCCTTTCCGACGGCGGATCAGGCCGGGCCTCGCGCTGCCCGACCGGCCATCAGCGGCCGTGTCCCGGAGGGCGTCCCGGCGGGCGCACGGATACCATCGGCCCATGCGTGACACCGGCGGGGACCAGCGGCGCTCCGTGCTGCTGGCGTTCCGCTCGGCGGTGGCACTGCACCGACTGCTGGACGTACTGCCGGTGTTCGAGGGCGACGGGCGGATCTCCCGCTGGTTCACGCTGGTGCCGGGTTCCCGGTTCGACCTGGAGGCGCTGGCAGCGCTGGACCGTTCCGGCGCCCGGGTGATCGACTTCGAGCAGGCCACCGCCCGGCCGTTCGACCTGGTCCTGACCACCAGCCCGAAGGGCGCGCTGGCCAGCCTGTCCGCTCGGGCCCGGGCGCTGCTGCCGCACGGCGCGGGCTTCAACAAGGCGCTGCGCGAGGAGGGTTCGCCCGAGCTGCCGTCCGGCCTCGACCCGGCGTTCCTGCTCTCCGACGGCGCGCCGTGGGCCGATCTGCACGGACTCGGTCATGCCGAACAGCTGTCCCGGCTGGCCGAGTTCTGCCCGCCGGCGGCCACCCGCGCGGTCGTCGTCGGCGATCCGACGCTGGACCGGATGCTGGAGTCCGACCCCCGCCGCGAGGCGTACCGGGCCGCGCTCGACCTCGGCGACCGGACCTTGCTGGCGGTGCTCTCCACCTGGGGGCCGGAGAGTCTTCTGGTCCAACGCCCGGACCTACCAGGCGAGTTGGTGCTCGGCCTGCCGGTGGACCGGTACCGGGTCGCGCTGCTGGTGCACCCCAACGAGGTCGGCGAGCGCAGTCGGCTCGATCTCGCCGAGCAGTTCCGTCCCGAGCTGCGGGCCGGTCTGCTGCTGCCGTCCCCGCACCAGGACTGGGCGGCGGTCCTGGTCGCCGCAGACGCGGTGATCACCGACCACGGCTCCACCGCGCTGTACGCCGCCGCGCTCGGCCGTCCGGTGCTGAACGCCTACGACGGCGGCCGGGAGTTGATCGCCGGTACCCCGATGGCCCGGCTGCTGGCCGCCGCACCACGCTTCACCGGGCTGGACACCGTCCGCGACCTCACCCCGGCCACCGCTCCCCCCGGCCCGGCCGCCGACGCGTTCGACCGGCCCGGGCAGGCGCTGGGCCTGCTGCGCACCGAGCTGTACCGGCTGCTCGACCTGACACCCCCGCGGCAGCCGGTGCTGGCCCAGCCGTTGCCCCTGCCGTCGGTGCCGCGGTCGGCCGCGCCGGCGCTCGCGGTGCGCGCCGAGGTGGACGGGCAGCGGGTGCGGGTGGAGCGCTTCCCGGCCGCGACCGAGCTGCCGATCCACCACCTGTCCGCCGAGCACCCGGTGGCCGCGCTGGCCCAGGTGCGCAGCGCCGCCGTGCTGTGGCGGCGCCCGGGCTCCGGCCGCTGGACGGTGGCCGGCTGGACCGCCCACGTGCTCGCCGAACTCCCCGCCTGCCTGACCGCCGCGGCCGTCCTGTCCGCCGACCGTTTCGTGCTGCGGCACCGCCACCGCGGCCCGTTCACCGTGCAGCTCGCCCCGGGCCGGTCCGGTGGGCGCATCCACCGCATCGACCCGACCGCCGCCGTCTCCGCCGTCCACGCCTGGCTCGGCGCCCACCCGACAGCCGACGGCCCTTTCGAACTCGACTGCGTGCTGGGCCCGTTCACCGCCCGCCTCACCGTCCGCCCGGCCCGCGCGGAGGAGCTCGAAGCGGAGCTGTGACCGGCGATCAGGCGGGGAAGCTGCCGCCCAGGCTCCACATCACGGACCAGGGCTGGCCGGGGACGACGGACTTCTCGAAGACGTTGCCGTTGGTGGCGCCGGAGTAGACCCGGACCGTGCCGTCGGTGTCGGTGACCGTGGAGGGCGAACCGGCGAGGATTTCGCCGCCGAGGTCCATGCCGATGTTCCAGGGCTGGTTCGGACGGAGGTCGTTCTCGTAGAGCTTCCGGTCGGCACCGTGGGCGACCACGATGACGGTGTTGTCCTGGCCGATGGCGACGGAGGGCGAGCCGACCAGGTTGTAGTTACCACCCATGTCCCACGTCACCGACCACGGCTCACCCGGGACGACGGTCTTCTCGTACAGGTGGCCGTTGGTGCCGTGCGCGTAGATCCGGACGGTGCCGTTGTTGTCGGTGATCGCGGCGGGGTTGTGGTCAAGGTTGCTGCCGCCGAGGTCCATGCCGACGTTCCACTTCTGGTTCGGGCGGAGGTCGTTCTCGTGGAGCCTGTGGTCGGCGCCGACGGCGACCACGATGACGGTGTTGTCCGCCGCGACAGTGGCGGAGGGAGAGCCGGTCAGGTAGTTGTCGCCGCCCATGTCCCACGTCACCGACCACGGCTCACCCGGGACGACGGTCTTCTCGTACAGGTGGCCGTTGGTGCCGTGCGCGTACACCCGGACGGTGCCGTTGTTGTCGGTGACCGCGGCAGGGTTGTTGTCCAGGTTGCTGCCACCGAGGTTCATCCACTTGTTCCAGCCCTGGAACGGACGCAGGTCGGCCTCGTAGAGGACATGGTCGGCACCCACGCCGACAACGATGATCGTCCCGTCCTTGGCCACCGTCGCGGCCGGCTGACCGGCCACGTTGCCGCCCATGTCCCACCAGCCCGACCACGGGCCGCCCTTGTCCAGGTGGTTCTCGTAGATGTGGCTGTCCGCCCCGCGACGGTAGACCCGCACCGTGCCGTTCTGGTCCACCACCGTCGAGGAGGAGTGCGACAGGGACGTGGGGGCCGGGGCGCTGTCCACGATGTTGTCGTAGCGGTAGGGCCTGAAGTTGCCCGAGGTGAGATCGCTGCGGGTCCGGGTGGAGATGCGCGCGTTGGTGCCGCTGTGGGCTTCCTCCATCACGGTGGCGACGGTGTGGCCCGAGTCGGCCCATTCCTTGAAGAGCACGACGTGGGTGTCGATGTTGTCCAGCATGTCGCCGGGCTTCAGGTCGTCGTAACTTCCGAGCTGCGTAGCGTAGTTGGGCAGCGTCCAGGTCGTGTCGCCGTAGTTGGTGCCGGCCGTCGAGAGGTGCCAGGCCATCGAGATGAATCCGGAACAGTCCTGGCGGTAGGTGCCGTTGGAGTCTGTCCAGTAGCTGGTCTGGCTGTACGGGACGCCCTGGTCGACCCAGGACTGGGCGCGGGCGATGACCTCGTCGCGGGTGATCGCGCCATTGACCCCGGAAGCGGCAGCTCCGGCGGAGAGGCCCTGGGGTTTCGCGACGCCGGCTGCGGCGAGTTCGGCCTGGGTGGCCGTCGCGGGGTTCTTGACGGTCGGGGTGAACGCGGTTCCGTATCCCTTCGAGGCGATACCGGGCGTTGGCGAGCTGGTGACGGTCTGGCCTTTGGCGGGCAGCGGGCTCACGGAGGCGCTCTGGGCGCCGGGGCTCAGGACCATGGGCAGGGCGGACGCGGCAGCGAACGCGGCGGCCACACGAAGGGTAGGGCTAGACATGGGGACTCCTTGACAAAACGTAAGAAGGCATGGCGGTGCCCGCACTTCGGGGCATCCGTTCGAGCGGTGGCGTCGCGGGGCATCCGCTCGAGCGGTGGCGTCGCGGGGCGGCACGGAGGCGGGGCGGGGCGGCTGCCCAGCAGGGGCAGCCGGCATCGCACCGTGAGGGCACGTGGAGTGCCTCGTGGCGGTTCGGACGGTGGAGCGGCGTCCCGGGCGTCCGGGTTCGGCCCGGTGCGGGCCGGCAGACGGCTGTCCCGCAGGAACAGCGATCGCGTCCGGGTGCCGACGCCAAGAGTTCGGCCGACAGCCGGTGCTGATGGGAATCAGCGACGGGCCGGCAGGAGTACGGCCGGGTGGCCGCGGGCGACCACGGCCGCCGGATCAGCCCCGGCCGAGGCCGCAGCGCCCCGCGGTTGGCACTCGCTCGGGTTCGCCGCCCGGTCGGTCTCCCTGGCGGCGATCAATGGCTTCGCCCATCCGACAGCGGCCCGGGAGGGCCTTCGGCTGTCGCCGATCGGACAGTCCGAGGCCCGGACAGCACACCGTGCGCATGTCAAGCAATGGCTCGGCGAACTCCCCTTCTGCATCCGGCAGTTGAACTCACGGCACGCAGAACGGCCCACCGGACCGGGACCCGCTGCGGGGGCAGAACCCGCAGATTGATCGCGGTCCGGTCCGCGGCCTACTCGCCGTCCGGTACACCGCCGTCCGGTACACCGCCGTGCTCGGCGCGCAGTTCGGCGGCCCTGGCGCGATGGCGGGCGGCGTCCTGGGGGTGGCCGGTGCGCTCGGCGAGGGTGGCGAGGTCGGTGCGGATGCGGGCCTCGTCGAAGGTGGAGCGGCGGGCTTCGGCGTCGGCGAGTGCGGCGGTCAAGTGGGGCTCTGCGTCCAGGAATTGGCCCGCCCGCAGCAGGGCCAGACCGAGGCCGAAGCGGGCGCGGGCGGAGATGCGTTGACGGCCCGGCATGCCGGTGAACGCCTGGTACGCCCGGGCGAACAGGTCGGCGGCGTCCGGCTGGTCGGCGGCGGCAGCGGCCTTGGCGCACTGGTAGGTCTGCAGCGCGGCGCCGTACGCGTTGCCGATCTCCTGGTGGATCGCGCGGGCCGCGTCGAAGTCGGCGCGGGCGGTGGCGAAGTGCGCGCGGGCGGTGTCGGCGTCGCGGTGTTCGGTGGCCCATTGGCCTTCGGCGAGGGCGAGTTGGCCGTGGAAGTCGATGGCGGAGGCGGCGAGTCGGCGGTCGGCGGAGGCGTCGCCGAGCAGGTCGGCGAGGGCGCGGGCCCGGTCGACGGCGGTGGCGGCCTCCTCGAAGCGGGCGGTCTCCCACAGCGGCCGGGCGAGCAGGCAGCGGGTGCGGATCCGGGCGGGCAGCCGGTCGGCGCGGTCGGCGGCGGCCACGGCCGCGGCAAAGGCCTCGATGGCGTCGGCGTGCCGGGGGTGGTCGAGGAAGTGCGTCCACAGCGATTCGGCGAGTGCCACGGCGTCCTGGTCGCGGCCGCTGTCGTGGGCGAGCGCGACGGCGCCGTACAGGGCCTGCCGGTTGGCCTCCATCCAGTGCAGCGCCTGGGACTTGACGGTGCCGAGGTCGGCGTCGGGGACGCCCGGCAGCGGCGGCACCTCCGCTTCGACGGTGAGGCGGGCGCCGGCCATCACCAGGTCGGCGCGGGCGCTCTGGCGGCGCAGCCAGTGCAGGACGCGGCGGCGGGCGTCGGCCCGTTCGGTGCCGTCCGGGTCGGCCTGCCGGGCCCGGCGGTCGGCGTGGCCGCGGACCAGGGCGTGTCGGCGGTAGCCGCCGGCCCGGTAGTCGAGCAGTCCGGCGGCGACGAGTTCGGCGAGGGCGTCCTCGGTGGCCGCCAGGCCCTGGCCGAGCAGCGCGGCGGCGGTGTACTCGGTGGCGAACGGGCCGGGGCACTCGGCCAGGGTGCGGTACAACTGGGCGGCGTCGTCGCCGAGTTCGGCGTAGGCGGCGTCCCAGACGGCTTCCACGGGCCTGCTTCCCTGCTGGTGGAGTTCGGCGGTGAGGCGTTCGGCGAGCGCGGCGAGGGTGCGGTGCGGGACGCGGCGGGCGAGTTCGCCGGCCACCTCGGCGGCCTTGGGGAGTCCGGCGCAGGCGGTGGCCAGGGTGTGCACGGTGGCGGGGTCGGCGGCGGCCCAGCGCTTGTCGCCGAACAGCAGGCGCAGCAGTTCGGCGGTGTGGTCGGTGGAGAGCGGCGCGAGGGCGAGCTCCAGCGGGGCGGTGTCGCCGAGGTCGTACAGCGGGCCGTGGCTGGTGACCAGTACCAGGCTGGCGGCGGAGGCGGGCAGCAGCGGCTGGACCTCGGCGCCGGTGCGGGCGTTGTCGATCACCAGGAGTCGGCGGCCGCCGCGGGTGCGGGCCCAGTACTGGCGGGCCAGCGAGCGGAAGTCCGTTGCCAGCCAGGCCCGTTCGACGCCGAGGCCGGAGAGCAGGTCGGCGAGGACGGCGGCCAGGTCGACCGCGCCGTCGCGGCGGTACTCGTCCAGGTCGACGTAGTGCGCGCCGTCCGGGTGGCGCTCGGCGAGGCGGTGGCCGACGCGCAGGCACAGGGCGGTCTTGCCGATGCCGCCCAGGCCGCTGATCGTCACCACCTGCGGGGTGCCCTGGTTGGCGCCGTCCGGCTCGGGGAGCTCGGCGATGCGGGCCTGTTCCTCGGTGCGGTCGACGAAGTGGGCGCGCTCCGGCGGCAGTTCGAAGGCCGGGGCGTGGACGACGGCGGCCGCCTGGTGGATGTTCACCGTGCTGACGTGCTGCGCCTGCACCACGGTGTCCACCCGGGCGTGGTCGCCCACCACGTTGCGCGTCTGTTCGGTCACGCGCCAACCCTACGCGGTGGCACGGGCCCTGACCGGGAGACGCCGCAACCGGGCGGGGTGTCAGTCCTTGGGGAGGGTGAACCAGCGCCAGTCCTGGCTCTCGGCGACGCCGCGCCAGATGGGCATCGGGATCGGCGGCGTGGTGCGGGCGTTCATCGGCTGGTCGCCACGGGCGAAGGTCTCCCCGTCGCCGGTGAAGTCGCGGGTCCCGCTGTATTCGGTGAACTCGAGCACGGTGCCGTCGATCCGCCACAGCCGGACCCGGTAGCTGTACAGGGTCGGCGCCACCGCGTCGTTGCTCTCCACCATCTCCCAGGTGCCGTCGGGCAGGAAGCCGTACTCGCAGCCCATGACGGTGCGGGCTCCGTTGCCCAGGACGCTCTCCGCGCACTGGAACGGCAGGTCGCCGGGGTCGGTGGGCGCGTGCCCGTTCTTCGGGAAGACCAGCCGCGACTGGCGCATCGTCATTTCCAGGGTGGCGGGTCGGCCGGTGCCGTCGACGAACTTCATCACCACCCCGGCGGTGCCGCTGGGAAGCGGGCCGGGGTGGACGACGGCGTCCTTGAGGAACCGGTAGTCCGTGGGAAGCATGGCGCCGAGCGCCTCGAACACCGCCTCGGGCGTGAACGTCTGCAGACTCTTGGGGGCCGAGGTGCCGCTGCTCGGCGGCCGGCCGAGCGTGGACGCCGGGGGCATCTCCAGCATCGGACCCGACTCGGTCCCGGACTCGGTCCCGGACTCGGTCCCGGAACTCGCCGCGGCGCCGTCGGACGGGCTCGGCGAGGTGGTGGGCGAGGGCATGCCCACGCCGGCCGGGCCGGTGCTGTGGGCGGGCAGGTTCGAGGCCACGGTGGACAGTCCGACGTTCGCGCCGACCGCGGCCAGCGCGGCGACGGTGAGCGCGGCGCCCGCCACCCGCAGCCGCCGGGCCAGTCTGCGCCGGCGGCCCCGGCGGTTGCTCTCGGCGACGATCACGGCAACCGGGACGCTCAGTTCCTTGACGCTCGTCTCCATCATCCGGGAGAGCTCCAGGTCCAGGTCCAATGTCCGATGCCTTCCGGTCTGGCAGGTGTATGTCACAGAAGTGGCCGGGGGTGCTGAGGCCGAGGGGTGGGGCGTCGGCCCCGGGTCAGTCCTGGAGCAGCAGGGCGCGGTCCGGGCCGAGAATCGCGCGCAGGCGGGTCATCGAACGGGAGTTGAGGCTCTTCACGGCGCTGACGGTGATGCCCATCGCCTCCGCCGTCTCCTCCAGGCTGTAGTCCTCCAGGTAGCGGAGGACCACTGCGGCCCGGTTTCTGGGCGGCAGTTGGCGCAGCGCGGCCACCAGGGTGATCCGCAGGGCGGCCGAACTGCCCTCCCGGGCGCCGACCACCGGCTCCTCGGGGAACTCCGCGACGGCGAGTTCGGTGGAGCGGCGCAGCCGGCGGTGCGACAGGTAGCAGCGCAGCAGCACCTTCCGCGCGTAGGCGTCGACTCCGGCGTCCCCGTCGGCGCGCCGCAGCCGCCCCCAGACCGGGTACATCTTGGACAGTGCGGTCTGCACGAGATCCTGTGCCTGGTGCCAGTCCCCGCACATCAGGTACGCGAGATGGAACAGGCGGCGTGCCCGACTGGCCGCGAACTCGTCGAAGCCGAGTCCCTCGGTCATGTGGTCCCCCGGATGGAAAGGTGTTCGTCGACGTGCTGAATACACGCCGCATCCGGGCCGTCCGTCGCGCCATCAAGATCAAGATTCGGTAACGGTGGTTTCCCGGCGCCTCATTGGTGCACCCGGTTCACTCGTGGCGGCTCGTCGTCGTCGGCGGCGTCGTCGGCGGCGGCGCGGAGCAGGTCGAGGAGGGCGCTGCCCGGGTAGGTCCGGAAGTCCGGGTACGCGTCGCGGTGGTAGGCGTTCCAGTAGCTCAGTACGCGCTGCCCGGTGAGCGCGAAGTACGCCGGGTTGTCGGCGACGAACCGCCCGTAGACGCGGCGGCCCTCGGTGCCGGGCGCGGCGAGTTCGGTGAGGTGGTCGTGGATCAGGCGCAGGATCACCAGCACGTATTCGCCGGCCAGTTGGAGGACGAACGGGGCGACCCACGGGTCGGTCGAGCCGACGATCCGTTCCAGGTGGCGCTGGCGGATCCGGCCGTCGTGGTGCCGGGTGTAGAGGCAGTGCAGGAGTTGCCGCTGCCGCGGGGTCAGCGCGTTCACCGCCTCGGCGGACGGCTCGTCGTGGTAGATCCGGACGGGGATGGCCACCGGTCGGCCGGAGACCTGGACGGTGAACCCGTGGGACGTCAGGTGCCCGGCGGGCGGCAGGACGACCAGCGCCGCGCGGACGTCGTCGGCCAGTTGGGGCGGGAAGGCCGCGACCAGGCGGTCGACGTCGGCCGGTTCGGCCGGTTCCGCAGGTTCGGCCGGGGGCGGCGGGGTGGGCGGCATGGGTTCGGGCCGGTCCTTCTCGGGGCGGTTTCGAGGTTTGGCGACGCGGGTGCGCAGAGCGGTCTCGATCGTCCTCTCCGCGAGCGGCAGGGCCGTCAAGTCCGGGTGGTACAAGAGCATTTGGCCGAGGACCTCTGCCACGTTGACGGGCAGGACGTCCTGGTGGATCTGGACCGTGCCGAACTCCGCCTTGCGGTTGGCGCGGGTCACCCAGGCGCCGAACTTCGACGGCCGGGGCGGGAAGAGCGCACCGGGGTGGCCAGTGAGTTCGACCATCCACTTGTTGCCTGCGACCCTGCACCGCGCCGTCCGGATCTCCGCCCAGTGGATCCGGCCCAGCTGGCGGCCCTCCAACCCGTCGGCGTCCAGCACCAGTTCCGGGCCCCACTGGATCCGTACCGCCAGCATCGCCGCGCCGCCGAGCCCGAAGAACAGAATGCTGACCACACCGGCCGTCACCGACTCGCCCGACACCACAAGCACCAGGCCCGCCGCGACGAACAGCGCACACAGGACCAGGGTGCGCCTGGCGGGCGGGAGACGGTGGACGGTGGGTGGCAGGACCGCCGGTACGTCGTTGATCATGCGCACAAGCTAGCGATCGGGCCCTCGGGCCACGAGGGCTTCCGTCCCCAAATCTTGGCAATCCCCGCAGCTCCCCTGCCTGACCGCCCGCCTGCTCGCCCACCGCGACGGCGGCGCCGTCAGTCCTCGGACGGCAGGACCGTCAGGCCGGGGTGGTACCGGCGCATGTCCTCGATGAGCGCCTTCGCGTTCATCGGCAGGGAGGTGACCACGAAGAAGGTCACGCGCAGGCCCATCCAGCGGTTGGTGCGGAGGCCCAGGCGTCCGAGCATCGAGGGGCGGGGCGGGAAGGGTGCGCCGGGGTGGCCGATCAGCAGGATCACCTCGTTCCTGCCGAGCATCGCGGCCCGCACCGCCGCGATCTCGTCCCAGTGGATCCGTCCCAGCTGCGGGGGCTCCAACCCGTCGGCGTCCAGCACCAGTAGCGGCGTCCGCCGGATCATCGCGTTCAGCCCGACCACCACGAGCAGCCCGGAGAGCAGAAGGGTGATCACCCCCAGCATCACCAGGACCGGATACGGCCGCGCGGCGACGACCACCAGTGCGGCCACCACGAAGATGGCGGCGAAAAGCACCAGTTGACGCCCGAGCCTCCCTCGCCGGGGGAGGTGGACGGTGGGGGGGTGGAACAGCGGGTTCCTTGTCGATCACGCGTACAAGCTAGCGATCGGGCTCCCGGGCCACGAGGGCTTCCGTCCCCAAATCTTGGCAATCCCCGCAGCTCCCCTGCCTGACCGCCCGCCTGCTCGCCCACCGCGACGGCGGCGCCGTCAGTCCTCGGACGGCAGGACCGTCAGGCCGCGGTGGCACCGGCGCATGTCCGCGATGAGCGCCTTCGCGTCCATCGGCAGCGCGGCAACGGTGAAGATGGCCTCGCGCGTGCCCGTCCGGCGGTTGGTGCGGACGGCCAGGCGTCCGAGCATCGGGGGGCGGGGCGGGAAGGGTGCGCCGGGGTGGCCGGTCAGCAGGATCACCTCGTGGGTGCCTGCCGTCGAGGGGCGGACTCCCGCGATCTCGTCCCAGTGGATCCGTCCCAGCTGTGGGACCGTCAACCCCTCGGCGTCCATGAGCAGTTGGGGCGTCCGTCGGATCAGGGTGTTCAGGCCGATCACCACGAGCAGCCCGGATACCGGAAGGGCGATCGCCCCCAGGAGTACCAGGATCGGGGTCAGCTGCGCCGCGACGACCAGCGCGGCCACTACGAAGACGGCCGCAGCGGTGGCCGGCTGACGCCAGACCCTGCCGCGCCGGGGCATGAAGACGGTAGGAGGTGGAACAGCGAGTTCCTTGTCGATCATCCGCCCAAGATAGAGGCCAACGCTCTTGCCGTGCACGGAGTTTCGCGGCCGCCCGCGAACCTCGTTCTCCCACCTGCCGGACGTCGGCGGCACACTGGAGGTCATGGACCCCGTGGAGCGCGTCGAGAGCGAGGGCGGCGAGCCCGCCTGCTGGCTGAATCTGGTCTGCGAGGAGTGCGGCAAGGTGCGGGAGGGCGGGCGGTGCCCGGTCTGCGATTCCGGGCCGGTCGAGTCCGCCGCGGAGCCACCGCGCGGGAGTTGAGCGGGAGGACTCTCAGCGCAGCAGGCCGCGCGGGAGTTGAGCGGGAGGACTCTCAGCGCAGCAGGCCGTGCAGCAGCAGCTCGGCCAGGTGCCCGTACGCCTCGGCGTCGGCGAGGCCGGTGGCCTCGGCGACCTGGCGCCGCTGGATGCGGACCATCACCGAGCTGATGACGTCCGCCGCGAACGCCACATGGGTCTCGCGGAAGGCGCCTTCCGCGACGCCGTCGTCGATCAGCCGCTGGATCTGCCGGGCGGCGGCGCGGGTGTTGCGGCCGTAGACCTCGGCGGCGGGTTCGAAGGCTGCCAGGTCGTCGAAGAACCGGGCCGAGCCGGGGGCGAGTTCGGCGGAGACGGCACGCAGGTAGGCGGCCAGCCGGGCGGCCGGGTCGGTCTCGGCGGCCAGTGCGGCCTCCACCCGGGCGGTGGCGCTCCGGAAGAAGTGCACGACGGCCGCCCGGACCAGTTGTTCCTTGGAGCCGGCCAGCCCGTACAGGGTGCGCTTGGAGCAGTGCAGCCGGGCGGCGAGGTCGTCCAGCGTGAACTGGGCGAAGCCCTCGGCGACGAAGAGTGCGACGAGTTCCTCGAAGAGGGCGCTGCGGCGTGCGGCGCCCCGTCCACTGGTCTGAGGTGCGGCGGCGCTGTCGATCACCCGGCCAGTATGACAGTCGGCCTCTCCGCCGCCGCAGATCCGGCCGCCGCGCGCACCCGGGCCCGGCCCCGCGCCCCCCGTGCCCACGTTTTCCCCGTCCCTTCTCGGACTTTTCCCTGTTCACCGTTCCCGGGTCCCCCGTTGCGGGCTCTGCTGCGCTACCCTCACCGGTACTGACGTACCGCTTTGCGTACCGCTTGGAGCCGGAACATGGCCGTGGACCGCCTGCTTCCCACCGAGGAAGCCGCCGACCTGATCGCACTGACCCGCGATCTCGCCGACAAGGAACTCGCCCCGAAGGTCGAGTCCCACGAGAAGCAGGAGCTGTACCCGGAGGGCCTGTTCGCGCTGCTCGGCCAGGCCGGCCTGCTCGGTCTGCCGTACTCGGAGGAGTTCGGCGGCGGCGGGCAGCCCTACGAGGTGTACCTCCAGGTGTTGGAGGAGCTGGCGTCGCGCTGGGCGGCCGTCGCGGTCGCCACCAGCGTGCACACCCTGGCCTGCCACCCGCTGAACGCGTTCGGCACGCCGGAGCAGAAGGAGCAGTGGCTGCCCCGGATGCTCGCCGGTGAACTGATCGGCGGCTACAGCCTGTCCGAGCCGCAGGCGGGCTCCGACGCGGCCGCGCTGACCTGCAAGGCGGAACCCGTCGAGGACGGGTACCGGATCACCGGCACCAAGGCGTGGATCACCCACGGCGGCAAGGCCGACTTCTACGCCCTGTTCGCCCGCACCGCGCCCGGCGCGCACGGCATCTCCTGCTTCCTGGCGCCCGGCGAGGCCGAGGGCCTGACCTTCGGCCCGCCGGAGGAGAAGATGGGCCTCAACGGCGTGCCGACCACGGCCGCCTACTGGGACGGTGCGCTGCTCGGGCCGGAGCGCCTGATCGGCGCCGAGGGGCAGGGCCTGTCCATCGCGTTCTCCGCCCTCGACTCGGGCCGCCTCGGCATCGCCGCCTGCGCCACCGGCCTCGCCCAGGCCGCGCTGGACACCGCCGTCGCGTACGCCAACGAGCGCACCACCTTCGGCCGCAAGATCGTCGACCACCAGGGCCTGGGCTTCCTGCTCGCCGACATGGCCGCCGCCGTGGACTCCGCCCGCGCCACCTACCTGGACGCGGCCCGCCGCCGCGACCTCGGCCGCCCGTTCAGCCGCCAGGCCAGCGTGGCCAAGCTGATCGCCACCGACGCCGCGATGAAGGTGACCACCGACGCGGTGCAGGTGCTCGGCGGCTACGGCTACACCCGGGACTTCCCGGTCGAGCGGTACATGCGCGAGGCGAAGATCATGCAGATCTTCGAGGGCACCAACCAGATCCAGCGCCTGGTGATCAGCCGCCAGTTCGCTCGCTGACCCACTCCCCCAGTCGGTTCGTCACCATCCGTTCGGAAAGGCTTTCCAGCATGCAGCTCACCGGTACCGCCGCCCTGGTCACGGGTGCCGCCTCCGGCCTCGGCGCGGCCACCGCCGCCCACCTGGCTGGCCTCGGCGCCCACGTCTACGGCCTGGACCTGCCCAAGGCCGTCGAGTCCGCCCCCGCCCAGCCCGAGGGCGTGACCCTGCTCGGCGCGGACGTCACCGAGGAACAGCCCGTCCGCGACGCGCTGGCCCGGATCGCCTTCGACGGCCACTCGCTGCGCCTGGCCGTCAACTGCGCGGGCATCGCCCCGTCCGCCCGGATCGTCGGCCGCCGCGGCCCGCACGACCTGGACCTGTTCCGCACCGTGCTGAACGTCAACCTGATCGGCACCTTCAACGTGATGCGGCTCGCCGCCGAGGCGATGTCCGGCCAGGAGCCGGACGAGACCGGCCAGCGCGGCCTGGTCGTCAACACCGCGTCCATCGCGGCGTTCGAGGGCCAGGTCGGCCAGATCGCGTACGCCGCGTCCAAGGCCGGCGTCGCCGGGATGACCATCACCGCCGCCCGCGACCTCGCCCAGTTCGGCATCCGCGTCGTCACCATCGCGCCCGGCATCGTCGACACCCCGATGATGGCGGGCTTCTCCGACGAGATCCGGTCCGGCCTGGCCGCCACCGTCACCTTCCCGCAGCGCCTCGCCCACCCCGAGGAGTACGCCCGCCTGGTGGCCATGGTCGCCGACCACGACTACCTCAACGGCGAGACGATCCGGATGGACGGCGCGCTGCGGATGTCCGCGCGCTGACGCCTGCTCAGCCCTGTTCCGCTCCGGGCGCGGCGGTACGGTGCACGCTGTGCACCGCCGCCACGTCCGGGGCGGGGACGGGCGCGGGGACGGTGGCGCTGAGGGTGTTCAGGCGGCTGCGGATGCTGCTCGCGATGCCCTTGCCCAGCACGTAGCGGGTGGGGGACGCGGCGACCGCGGCGTGGTCGAGCAGGCGGTGCGCCTCGCGGCTGCGGAGGCCGGTGTGCGTGAGCACCAGGTGGTCGAGGCGGTGCGGGGCGGCGGCCAGCGCGGCCCCGATCCGGTCGGCGGCGGCCAGGTCGATCCGGTTGTCGGCGGCGCCCAGCACGTGGGCGGCCGGGACCCGGCCCAGATCGAGCAGTTCCACTCCGGCGGCGGCCGCGGCGGCCGTCAACTCGGCTGCGGCGACCGGCCCGAGACCTGAGCTGGCCAGCGAGAGGCGGCGCAGCCGCCCGTGCGGGGCGGTGCGCAGCGCGGCCGCGAGGGTGTGCGCGCCGTCGTCGCCGAGGCCGGCCGCGGAGGCGTACAGCTCGTCGGTGGCGCCGGCGGCGACCAGCCGGGCCAGCGGTTCGGCTCCGGCCGGGCCGAGCGGATTTCCGCTGAAGTAGAGCCGTTCGAAGTGCCGACCGCCGGCCAGCAGGGCATCGACGAGGACCGTCAGGCCGGCCGCGTCCAGGCCGGTCTGCACCAGGTCCAGGGTGCGCAACTGCTCGACGGCCGCGATCAGTTCGGCGGCAGCCTGGCCGGCCCTGATGCCGAGCGGGTTGCGCTTGAGCCAGAGCGCGCGGACGGTCTGGGTGGAGGCGCGCAGCCGGTCGGCGATCCGGCAGGCACCGGCGGCGGTGATGCCGTTGCAGCCCAAGTAGAGGGTGCGGACGGGTATTTCGGCGGCGCGTTCGGCGAAAGCGGCCGCGCCGTCGTCGCCGAGGCCGTCGGTGCCGAGCAGCAGGTGCCGGACGGGGGCCTCACCGCCGTCGGGGGCCGTACGGGCTGCGCCGGCTGCTTCTGCTGCTTCTGCTGCTTCGGCGAGGGCGTCGGCGACCAACTGTGCGCCGTGTGGGCCGAGTTGCTGCTTGCACAGGTCGAGTCGGCCGTCCGGCAGGGCGGTGCCGGCCGGGAAGTCGATCCGCCGGTCGGTGCCGGCGCCGGTGCGCAACCAGGCCAGCAGCGGGGCGAGTTCGCCGACCGGGCGGGGCACGACCGACGGGACTCCGGCGAACTCCTGCACCACTTCCGCTCCTTGCCGTGCTCACTCGGTCGTTCCGGGCCCTCGCGCCGGGCCATCGCGCCGGGGCGCCCGGGCGCTGCCTCCGGGTGCGGGACCGGCCGGATTCGAACCGGCGTCCTCCGGCTTGGCAAGCCGACGCATCTGCCGCTGTGCTACGACCCCTCCCCGAGGTGACGGGGCCGGTCGGATTCGAACCGACGTCTTCCAGTTTTGGAGACCGGCGCACCTGCCTCTGTGCTACGGCCCCGTCGCGGCGATGGTACGGGCTGCGTTCACCACTCCGCCACTCGATAGTCCTTCAGGAAGACGCCCACGAACGGCTCGCCTGCCTCGCCTCGCACGATCGGGTCGTAGACGCGGGCCGCGCCGTCCACGATGTCCAGCGGGGTGCGGAAGCCGTGGTCGGCCAGCCGGGACTTCTTGGGCGCCGGGTTCTCGTCGGTGATCCAGCCGGTGTCGACCGCACACATGTAGACGCCGCGGTCGGCGAGTTCGGCGGCGCTGGTGCGGGTGAGCATGTTGAGCGCGGCCTTGGCCATGTTGGTGTGGGGGTGGCCGGGCATCTTGTTGCGGACCGCGAAACGGCCTTCCACCGCCGTCACGTTGACGATGTAGCGGGCGGGGTGCGGGGATGCCTCCAGAAGCGGCAGCAGCCGGTCGCAGAGCAGTGCGGGGGCGAGTGCGTTGACCAGTTGGGTCTCCAGTACCTCCGCCGGGTCGAGTCCGCCGAGCGTCGCCGACCAGGAGTTCTGCGGGGCGGTGTCGGGCAGCAGCCCGGCCTCGTCCACCGCCGTGGCGGTGACCCCGGGCAGCGCCAACGCGCTTTCCTCGGAGACCAGTTCGGCGGCGGGCCAGGCGGTGGCGAGGGCGGGCATCGGGCGGAATCCGGGCGCGTGCCCGACCTGCGCGGGTACCGTGCCACGCTCCCCGGCGGCGAGCAGCGCGTACGACTCCGGCGGGCGGCGCAGAGTCTGCGCGGCGTTGTTCACCAGGATGTCCAACGGCCGTCCCTCGGCGCGCAGTTGCTCGCACAGGCCGAGGACCTGGCGCGGGTCGCGCAGGTCGATGCCGACGATCCGGAGCCGGTGCAGCCAGCGGTCGCTGCCCGGCGCGGCCTGGAAGCGGCGAAGGGTGTCGTGCGGGAAGCGGCTGGTGACGATGAGCTCGGCGCCGTCGCGCAGCATCATCAGAGCCAGCTGGAAGCCGATCTTGACACGTCCGCCGGTGAGCAGGACGCGCCGCCCGGCCAGGTCGGTGCTGAGCCTGCGGCGGGCGGTGTGGTCGGTGGCGCAGTCGGGGCAGAGGCGGTGGTAGAAGCCGTCGACCTGCCGGTAGAACTGCTTGCAGACGTAGCAGCGCTGTGGGCGGGCGAGTTCGCCGATCGGGGTGTGCCCGGCGGCGGTGGGCAGCGGGGCGTCTTCTCGGCGGGCGGCGCCGCCGGTGGCGGTGGCGGCGGTCAGTTCGGTGTCGGCGAGGGCGGCCTCGGTGCGGCGTTCGCGGCGACGCTGCTGGCGGCCGTCGCGGACGAAGGACTCGGCGACGCGTTCGGCGCGCAGTCGCGACGGGTGGTCGGCGGGGAGGGCGCGAAGCTGCCGGATGGTGCGGTCGAGCGCGGCGAGTTCCGCCTCGGTGGGGCCGTGGGGGTCGAGCGTCTCGTCCGTCTCGTCCGTCTCGTCCGGCGCGGGCGTGCTCATCGGGGGTCCTCCGGGTGGCGGTGCGTCAACGAGGCCGGGCCCGACCGGATTCGAACCGGCGTGTTCCGCTTTAGCTAAGCGGCGCGTCTGCCTCTGCGCTACGGGCCCGACGCCCGAGCCTCCCGGGGGCCGGATTCGAACCGGCGTGGTCCGCGATGTAAGCGCGGCGCGCCTGCCTCTGCGCTACGCCCGGGAGGTTGGGAGGATATTACCGGTCGGCGCGGGGCGGTCGGCAAGCGCTTTCCGCTCCGCTCCGACGCAACGGGAAACCGCTTTCCGCTTTGGCCCCCGACCCAACGGGAAACCGCTTTCCGCACGCCCCTGCCAACAAGTCGGCGACGGCATGCGGAAAGCGGTTTCCCGTTCGGCGGAGCAGGCGTGCTCAGCCCTGGCGGAGCTCCGGCTCAGCCCTGGCGGAGCTCCGGGAAGTCGCTGTCCCAGTACTCGTTCGGGTTGCGGTTCTCAGTGCGGTCGGCCTCGTGGGTGCGCAGTTCGACGCGGCGGATCTTGCCGGAGATGGTCTTCGGCAGGTCGGCGAACTCGAGGCGGCGGATGCGCTTGTAGGCGCTGAGCTTCTCGCGGGTGAACGCGAGGATGTCGCGGGCGAGTTCGGGGCTGGGGGTGCGGCCGTCGACCAGCACCACGTACGCCTTGGGGACGGCCAGGCGCAGCGGGTCGGGCGAGGGGACGACGGCGGCCTCGGCGACGGCGGGGTGTTCGATCAGGACGCTCTCCAGCTCGAACGGGGAGATCCGGTAGTCGCTGGCCTTGAACACGTCGTCGGCGCGGCCCACGTACGTGATGTATCCGTCGGCGTCCCGCGCGGCGACGTCGCCGGTGCGGTAGTGGCCGTCGCGCATGGCGTCGGCGGTGCGCTCCGGGTCGCCCCGGTAGCCGCGCATCAGGCCGAGCGGGCGGTGGGCCAGGTCGAGGCTCAACTCGCCTTCCTCGCCGGGCTTTCCGTCCGCGTCGAGGAGGGCGACCCGGTAGCCGGGCAGCGGCCGTCCCATCGAGCCGGGGCGGACGGGCTGGCCGGGGCTGTTGCCGATCTGGCAGGTGGTCTCGGTCTGGCCGAAGCCGTCCCGGATGGTCAACCCCCAGGCGGCGCGGACCTGTTCGATCACCTCGGGGTTCAACGGTTCGCCGGCGCCGACGAGTTCGCGCAGTTCGGTGCGGTGCGCGCCCAGGTCGGCCTGGATCAGCATCCGCCAGACGGTGGGCGGGGCGCACAGTGTGGTGACCCGGCAGCGGGCGATCACCTCGAGCAACTGCTGGGCGTCGAACCGGCCGTAGTTGAAGACCAGGACGGTGGCCTCGGCGTTCCACGGCGCGAACAGGTTGCTCCAGGCGTGCTTGGCCCAGCCCGGCGAGGAGATGTTGAGGTGGATGTCGCCGGGGCGCAGCCCGATCCAGTACATGGTGGACAGGTGGCCGACCGGGTACGAGGCGTGGGTGTGCTCGACCAGCTTCGGCTTCGAGGTGGTGCCGGAGGTGAAGTACAGCAGCAGCGGGTCGTCGGCGAGCGTGACGCCCTCGGGGGTGAACTCCTCGGCGGCGTTGTCGACCTCGGCGTAGTCGTGCCAGCCCTCGACGGGCTTGCCGCCGACGGTCGCGCTGCTGACGGTCGCACCGCCGGTCGCATCGCTGGTCGCGCCGCTGGTCGCGCCGACGGCGATCCGCAGCGGGGCGCCGGGGAGGCCGGCGAAGCGGTCGGTGACCTCGGCGGCGGCGATCACGGCGCGCACCTCGCCGCGTTCCAGGCGGTCGGCGAGGTCCTCGGCGGACAGCAGCAGGGTGGCGGGGATCAGCACCACGCCGAGCTTGATCGCTCCGAGCATCACCTCCCACAGTTCGCTGACGTTGCCGAGCATCACCAGCACCCGGTCGCCGCGCCCGAGGCCGAGCGCGCGCAGGTGGTTGGCGACCTGGTCGGAGCGGCGGGCGAGCTGGTCGAAGCTGTGGATGCGCTCGCTGCCGTCCGCCTCGACCACCCACAGCGCGGCCCTGTCGTTGCCGCGCGCCATCGGGTCGAAGTGGTCGAGCGCCCAGTTGAACTCGCCCAACTCGGGCCACTGGAAGGTGCGGTACGCGGTGTCGTAGTCGGTGGCGTGCTGCCACAGCACCTCGCGGGCGGCCCGGAAGTTGGCCACCGACGCGGCGCGGTCGAGCCGCGCCCCGGAGCCTGCCGCGGTGGTTGCGCCGTCGCCCGGCCGGGACGGCAGTTGCTCATTGTTATCGACGTTCTCGGCTGAGCCCATGGCCTGACCCCTCTGCGTTCAGTTACCGTCGCACCCAATATTTCCGCCGGTCGCAAGCCTGCGGTCCCCCCACCTGGAGAGGAGAGTTCGCTCGGATGGCGGATGGCTCCACTGGTCGTACCGTACGGGTCCTGGTGGTCGACGACCATCCAGTGGTGTGCGACGGCGTGTCCGCGCTGATTCGGCGGGCCGAGGACGTGTCCGTGGTCGGCTCGGCCCGGACGGCGCGCGAGGGCGTGGCGCTGGCCGCGACGCTGCACCCTGACGTGGTGCTGCTGGATCTGCGGCTGCCGGACCTGCCGGGTTCGCGCACCGTGCCGCTGCTGCGGGCGGCCGCACCGGATGCGCGGGTGGTGATCTTCACTGCGTTCGAGGACCGGAATGCGCTTTCCGCTGCCCTTGCGGCCGGTGCGCACGGCTGCCTGCTGAAGGACGTCACAGACACCGACCTGGTCGCCCAGCTGCGGCTGGCCGCGGCGGGACGGCGGGTGATGGACCCGCGCCTGAACGGTTCGGCCCCGGCCCAGTTGCAGGCCCGGCTGTTCCGGCTGTCGCTCAGCCGGCGCGAGTACGAGGTGATCCGGTCGGCCGCGACGGGCCGCACCAACCCGGAGATCGCCGAGGAGCTCGGGCTGGCCCGGAACACCGTGAAGACGTACCTGCAGACGGCGATGCAGAAGCTCGGGGCCCGCAACCGGGTCGAGGCGATCCGGCGGGCGCAGCAGGAGCAGTTGCTCTGACCGGAACGGCCGGGGCGTCCGATCAGGCCCGGTCGTCAGGCCGGCGGGGCAGGCGGTCGGGCCGCGCCGTCAGGCCGGCGGGGCAGGCGGTCGGGCCGCGCCGTCAGGCCGGCGCGGCAGGCGGTCGGGCCGCGCCGTCAGGCCGGCGGGGCAAGCGGGCAGCCGGTCGGGCCGCGTCCTCAGGCCGGCGGGGCGGGGAGCGGGAGTTCGCCGCGCAGGGTGGTGCCGTCCTCGTCGCTGTGCAGGTGGACGGTGCCGCCGAGGCGTTCGTACTGGGCCCGCAGGGCGGGCAGGCCTGCGCCGGTGGCGGGTGCGTGCGGGGCCGAACCCCAGCGGGAAAGCGGTTTCCCGTTGGGTTCCGGGCCGGGTCCGTCGTCGATGACGGCGAGGCCGAGTCGGTTGCGGTCGTGGGTGAGGGTGACGGCGACCGAGTCGGCCCGGGCGTGTTTCTCGACGTTCAGCAGGCCCTCGGCGACGGTGCGGCGCAGCAGGGCGGCGCGTTCGGCGTCCAGGCGCGGGGCGGGTCCGATGGGCACGAAGGTGGCGGGGGTGCCGGTGCGTCGTTCGAAGTCGCGGAGTGTCTCGGCGAGGTCCGCCGCGAGCCGGTCGCCGTCGGAGGCGGTGCCGTCGGAGGCGGCGGGCCGGTCGTGATGGAGGCGGGCGACGGAGGCGCGCAGGGTGGCGGCGGCGTCGCCGAGTTCGCGTTCGAGGCGGCGCAGGCGGTCGGCGAGTTCGGGGTGCTGGGCGGTGTCGGCGCGCAGGTCGCGGACGGAGCTGCCGAGGCCGAACAGCATGGCGCCGACGCCGTCGTGCAGTTCGGCGGCGATCCGGCGGCGTTCGCCGGTGACGGCGGCGTCGGCGAGGGTGGCGGCGCCGTCGGCGACGTCCACGGCGAGGGTGGCGAGGTGGGCGAGTCGGGTCAGTCCGTCGATGGCGCTGTCGCCGATCTGGCCGCTGCCGCGGATGGCGCCGTAGAGGACGCCGCGGGCGGGGCCGGTGCCGATCGGGAGGCCGATCATGCCGGTGACGGCTTCGCTGCCGACCTGCTGGTCGAAGTCGTGGGTGATCCGGCTGGAGCGGTAGTAGTCGCGGACCACGACGGCGCTGCCGACGGCCGCCACCCGGCCGCCGACGCCGAGTCCGAGCGGGATCCGCAGGTCGTGCAGGGTGGTGTGGAGCGTCCCCGACCAGGCCCGCAGCACCAGGTCGCGGCCCTCCACCAGGCCGCCGAGGCCGAGTTCGAAGCCGTGCTCGGTGCGGGCCCGTTCGGCGACGGCCCGGAGGGTGCGCCGGGCGTCCAGCATTCCGATCCGGTGGTTCCGTGCGCGTTCGATCCGGTCCAGTTCGGCGAGCGCGGCCAGCACCTCGGCCTCCCGTTCGCTTCCGCCACCGCCGTTCATGCGCGGCAGCGTACCGGGTCCACACATCCGACCGATCCGCTGATCACACCGTCCGATCAACGCCGCACATCCGGCCTGCGAAGCCGGGCGTTACCACCGCGTTCGACCTCCCGCAACAGCACGCGGCCCCGGCTCCGGCTCGGCGTGGCGGTTTGAGGCGTCTGTGTCGCGGGGCGATGCTGAAGGCATGGCCTGGGGGTTGCTGCACCGAAGGGGAATGTGCGGACATGGCGACACGGGTACCGGGCCGTGCGGCTACTGCGACGGTGGACGGCGACGGCTCGATCACGGGATGGTCGGCGGCGGCCGAGCGCATGTCGGGGTTCTCGGCCGACCGGGTACTGGGGCGTTCCGCGTTCGATCTGCTCGCCGGTGACGCGCCGATCGCCGTCCTGCGCGCGGTGGTTCGCCGCCAACCGTTCACCGGCATGGTCCGGTTGACCCGCGCGGAGCGCGATCCGGTGGCGGTGGAGCTGGCGATCGTCCCGGTGCTGACCGCGAGCGGCGAGCAGAGCTGGGTGGTGTCCGCGCAGCCGTTGCAGCCGCTGGGGGCGGATCCGCCGGCCGCGATCACCGAGGTGTCCGAGCGGGAGGCCGGCCCGGAGGATCTGGCCCGGCGTCGCCTGGCACTGCTCGGCGAGGCCGGTCTGCGGATCGGTTCGACCCTCGAAGTGCAGCGCACCGCCCAGGAGTTGGCGGACGTCGGCACGGAGGACTTCGCGGACTTCGTCGGCGTGGACCTGCTGGAGACGGTGTTCGGCAGCGGTCCGCCGTCCAGCGCGGGCCTGGTGTTCTACCGGGTGGCGCAGCAGTCGGTGCTGCCGGGCTGCCCGGAGTCGGCGGTGGCCGTGGGGGCGCGCGACGTGATCCTGCCGGAGTCGCCGATGGCGCAGGTACTGTCCGCGGGCCGGCCGGTGCGGACGGACATGCGGGATCAGAAGATGCGGACGTGGATGCAGCGGGAGCCGCGGCGGCTGAGGTCGGCGGAGCGGTTCGGGATCCATTCGTCGCTGCTGGTGCCGCTCACGGCACGCGGGGTGACGCTGGGCGTGGCGATCTTCCTGCGACACCGTTCGCCGGAGGCGTTCGACGACGACGATCTGGTGCTGGCCACGGAGTTGACGGCGCGGGCGGCGCTGTCCGTGGACAACGCCCGCCAGTACACCCAGCAGCGGGACACCGCGCTCGCCCTGCAGCGTTCGCTGCTGCCGGCCCGGACGCCCCGGCAGGCGGCGGTGGAGGTGGCGTTCCACTACCTGCCGGTGAACGGCCGGGACGGCGTGGGCGGCGACTGGTTCGACGTGATCGCGCTGTCGGGCGCCCGGGTGGCGCTGGTGGTGGGTGACGTGGTGGGGCACGGGGTGCCCGCGTCGGCGGCGATGGGCCGGCTCCGGATGGCGGTCCGGACGCTCGCCGACATCGACATGCCGCCGGACGAACTCCTCACCCACCTCGACGACTTGGTGCTGCGGATCGATCTGGAGGAACTGCCGGACAGCGCCACCACCTGGGCGGGCGGCAGCGTGGGCGCGACCTGCCTGTACGCGGTGTACGACCCGGTGGGGCGGACGTTCACGATGGCCCGGGCGGGCCATCCCGGTCCGGTACTGGTCGACCCGAACGGCGCGGTGACGTTCCCGGAGCTGCCGCCGGGACCGCCGCTCGGCCTCGGCGGACTGCCGTTCGAGTCAATGGAGTTGGCCGTACCGGAGGGCAGCGTACTGGCGCTGTACACGGACGGCCTGCTGCGGGCCTCGGAGTTGCACGGCGATCCGGCGCTGGGCCTGGACGGGCTGGCGTCGGCGCTCGCCGAGCCCACAGGTTCGCTGGAGGCGCTGTGCAACCGGGTGCTGGACGCGACGCTGGGCTCGGCCGCGCCCAGCGACGACGTCGCACTGCTGCTGGCCCGCACCCGGGCACTGCACGAACAGGACGTCGCCGGTTGGGAGTTGCGGCGCGACCCGGCGGAGGTGGCGCGGGCCCGCAAACTGGCCACCATGACGCTCACCGACTGGGGGCTCGAAGAGGCCGCGTTCGTCACCGAGCTGGTGGTCAGCGAGCTGGTCACCAACGCGGTCCGCTACGGCCTGCCGCCGATCGGCCTGCGGCTGATCCGGGACGGCGGGACCCTGATCTGCGAGGTGTCGGACGCCAGCAGCACGGCCCCGCACATGCGCCGGGCCCGCACCTACGACGAGGGCGGCCGCGGCCTGCTGCTGGTCGCGCAGCTGTGCCGGAACTGGGGTACCCGGCACACGCCGCGCGGCAAGACCATCTGGGCCGAACAGCAGCTCTGATCCCGTCAGTTCTTGAGGGCGGCCTGCACGGCCTCGCGCAGGCGTCCACCGTGCGCGGTGAGCAGCGCGGCCGCGGTGGTGGCGTCGACATCCGCGAGCAGCAGCAGAATGGCGTCCTTCACCTTGCCGCCGGTGGCGTCCAGTGCGGCGGCGACGGCGGCCGGTTCGGCGTCGGTGGCGAGGGCGACGATGCGGCGGCTGCGGTCGCGGAGTTTCTCGTTGGTGGCGCGGAGGTCGACCATCAGGTTTCCGTAGGTCTTGCCGAGCCGGATCATGGTGATCGTCGAGATCATGTTGAGCACCAGCTTCTGCGCCGTGCCGGCCTTCAACCGGGTGGATCCGGTGAGCAGTTCGGGGCCGGTGACGACCTCGATGCCGTGCTCGGCGGCGGTGCCCAGCGCGGAATCGCGGTTGCCGGAGAGGCCGACGGTGAGCGCGCCGAGGCTGCGGGCGTGCTCGACGGCGGCGACGGCGTACGGGGTGCGGCCGGAGGCGGAGATGCCGACCACGGTGTCGGCGGCGGTGAGTTGCAGGGCGTCGAGGTCGGCGACGGCGGCGGCGCGGTCGTCCTCGGCGTTCTCGACGGCGGCGGTGAAGGCGGCGGGGCCGCCGGCGATCAGCGCGACGATCTCGCCGGGCGCGGTGTTGAAGGTCGGCGGGCATTCGGCGGCGTCGAGAACGCCGAGCCGGCCGGCCGTTCCGGCGCCGGCGTGGATCAACCGGCCGCCGCGGCCCATCCGTTCGGCGATCGCGTCGATGGCGGCCGCGATCGCGGGCAGCTCGGCGGCGACCGCGTCCGGGACGGTGCGGTCCTCGGCGTTCATCAGCCGGGCGATCTCCAGCGTCGGCAGCAGGTCGATGCCCGCGTGCTCGGGCCGCCGGGTCTCGGTGGCCAGCCCGGCGAGCGCGGCCAGGTCCGCGGCAACAGGCCGGTTGAGGTCCGCGCTGGACGAGATGGGCGGGTCACTGGGGTGCGGGGTGCCGTTCACAGCGCCCGAGCCTAACCGGACGGCCGTGGCCGAACAATCGTTCAGGTTTTTACCGTTCATGAAGCGGCACGGCCCGCCGCATCTGTCACACTCCCCGGCATGGACATTCGGGGGGATGGATCCACCAGCGTCGCCACGCCCACGAGGCTGTCGCGATTCTCGTTCGGGCCGGTGCTCGCCGTCGCGGCGGGTGTCGCGGCGCTCGAACTGGCATTGACGGGGCGGTACGGCTTCCACCGGGACGAGCTCTACTTCCTGGCCGCCGGGCGGCACTTGGCCTGGGGCTATGTCGACCAGCCGCCGCTGACACCGCTGTTGGCCCGGCTGTCGACGGCGCTGTTCGGCGAGAGCCCGGCGGGTCTGCGGGTTGTCGCGGTGCTGCTGGCCGCCGCCACGATCGTCCTGACGGCTCTGGCCGCACGGGAGTTGGGGGCGCGCCGGGGCGGCCAGGTGCTGGCGGCGGCGGGCGCGGCGGTGTCGGCGATAGTGCTGGCGCTCGGCCACATGCTGTCCACGGCGAGCTTCGACCTGTTCGCCTGGACGGGCATCGGCGTGCTGGTCCTGCGGCTGCTGCGCACCGGTGACCGCCGCTGGTGGGTGCCGATCGGTGCGGCGGTGGGTGTCGCGCTGCTCAACAAGGACCTGGTGCTGCTGCTGGCGGCGGCACTGCTGCCGGCCATCTGGTTCACCGGCAACCGGCAGGTACTGCGCGGGCGTTGGCTGCCGCTGGGTGCGCTGCTGGCGCTGCTGGTGGCCGCGCCGAACCTGTACTGGCAGGCCACGCACGGCTGGCCGCAGCTGACGGTGGCCTCGGGCATCAGCGGGCAGGACGGCCTGGCCAACCGGTTGACCTTCGTGCCGATGCAACTGCTGTACCTGTCACCGGTGTTGGTGACGGTGTGGCTGGGCGGCCTGCGCCGCCTGCGGCAGGAGCCCGAGCTGCGCTGGGCGCGGCCGCTGGCGTTCGGCTACCTGGGCCTGTCCGCGCTGGTGCTGCTGCTCGGCGGCAAGCCCTACTACGCGCTGCCCCCACTGCTGCTGGTCATGGCGGCCGGGTGCCAGCCGGTGGCCGACCGGGCGTGGCCGGTGCGGCGCAACCGGGTACGGCTGGTGGGACTGCTGCTGCTCGCGGCGACGCTGAACTCGGTGATCACCCTGCCGGTGCTTCCCGCGCATCAACTCCCGGCCGTGGCCTGGGTGTACAAGGAGTCGGCGGAGCAGGTCGGCTGGCCGGAGCTGGCCGAGGCGGCGGGCACGGGCTGGGCGGCGATCCCGCCCGAGCAGCGGAGCCGGGCCGTGGTCTTCACCACCAACTACGGCGAGGCAGGAGCGCTGGCCCGCTACGGCGCCAAGTACGCTCTGCCCGCGCCGTATTCGGGCCACATGTCGTTCGCGGACTGGGGCCCGCCGCCGGACTCCGCGACCGGCCCCGTCCTGCTGATCCACCCCGCGCCCTACCCGCAGGTCGAGCAGGCCTTCACCGGCTGCCACGACGTCGCCCGGGTCGACAACGGCCACAGCCTGGCCAACGAGGAGCAGAACGCCCCGGTCCTGCTGTGCACGGGCCCGCGCCTCCCCTGGTCCCAACTCTGGTCCCAGCTGCGGCACTTCTACTGATCCGAACCGGCTAGGCCGACGGCTCGACGCGCAGCACGGTGTCGGTCACGCCGCCCGGGCATTCGCGTTCGCGGCCCCAGCCGGCCAGGTCGGCGCCGGCGCGGTAGGCCGAGTCGAGGAAGTCGAGTGCGGTCGTCCAGGGGTCGGCGGCGGTTCGGACGTCCTGGTACTTGAGGAGGGCGAGGTGGCTGCCGCGGTTCGTGGCCCAGGAGGCGGCGGCGGGGTGCAGGGGGCGAGCAGTCAGGTCGGCGGGTTCGGGGGCGGTGTAGCAGTAGAAGGCGGGCTCGGGGACGTTGTCGTCGCCGAACCAGAAGCCGGCGCTGATGACTTCGCGGGAGTAGGCCTCGCGGGTGACGGGATCGACGGCGGTGGGCTGGTCGATCTCGCGGTCGGAGAAGCGGGTGACGGCGAGGTCGAAGGTGTGCCAGAAGTGGTGCACGGGGCTGGTCTTGCCGGAGTAGCCGGCGGCGTACTCCTCCAGCAGCAGGGCGACTTGGCTGAGGATGTGCCAGTAGGTGGTGACGGCGGCCGGGTCGTAGCTGCGGTGTTCGTCGTCGTCGGCGAACGGGCGGTGCGCGTCGGGCAGGTCGTACGGGTAGGGGTGCTCGGGGACGATGTCGATGTCGAGGTGGATGAGTGCCCGCAGGGTGTCGCGGTAGAAGTCGCTGACGGAGCGGCCGGTGAGCGGGAACGAGTCCTCGGCGCCGTCGAGGGTGCGGATGTACAGCCGGTGGTCGGTGAAGTCGAAGTCGATGGTGAAGGCGTCGCCGCCGCGGGTCGGGCCGGTGGGGCGGGTGGTGATGCCGCGTCCGGTGAGGTGGAAGGGTACGTTCCACCAGTGGTTGCGGCGGGGGCTGCCGGCCAGCCGGATCTTGCCGATGACCTGGGCGAATCGGTGCAGGGTCTCCTTGGTGTCCCGCCAGGACTCCAGGGGCAGGGGCGGGAACAGCTCCATGGTGGGCTCCGGCTGAGGTGAGTTGGGGACGGTGTCGCGTCCCATCCTCACGGGGCGTCCCGCGCCGCCCGGGCACGACGCGCCCGGGTGGCCGGGAGACTGCTCCACCCGGGTGCGCGGTCAGTCCCGTCCGCTGCCGCTGCCACCGTTGAGGACATAGCGGTGCGGTGCCATCGCGGTGTCGTGCCCGGGCAGTGCGGCCATCACGGCGGCGTGCGCCTGTTCGGGAGTGATTGTCGCCTCTCCGATGTCGACTGTCGCCGTCAACTCTCCATCCTGGACGTTCACTTCGACGTTCCTGGCATCGAGTGCGGTGCGCAAGAGGTCGGTGACGGCGTCCAGGTCGATCCAGTTGGTGCCGAGCTGCTGCCAGCGGCCCTTGTCGCGGCGGCCGACGGGGAGGCCGGTCAGGGCGGCGAGTTCACCGTCGGGGCCGAGTCGGACGGTACGGCGGCCGGCCAGGTCGAGCAGGCGGAGCAGGGCGTGGGCGAAGAGTTCGGTCTCGTCGCGGTCGAGGACGTCGGGGTGGGTGTGCAGGGTGAACTCGAGGCAGCCGGTGGTGCGCCAGATGTTGAGCATCAGCCGGGTGGGGGTGGGTTCGGCGGGGTACCAGGCCAGGTCGGGGTCGGCGGTCGGGTCGGGTCTGGTGGCGGCGACGGCCTCGGGGACGGTGGCGCTGAGGTCGTTGACGACGACGTGGCGGGCGAACCGGGCGCCGCGGCGGTGAGCGACGTCCTCGATGAGTTGCCAGATGCGTTCGGCGTCGAAGGTGGCGTGCCAGTAGCCGGACAGCGCCTGGGCCTGGGTGCGGCCGATCAGGGTGTCCAGGTCGGGGCAGTCGGTGTCGACGGCGAGCAGGGCGTCCTGGGCGAGGGTGCCGATGTGCTCGGCGAGGCCGGGACGGTGGCGGTTGGCGGAGAGCGCGGCCATCACGACTGTGGTGCGGGCGGCGCGGTGCGCGGCCAGGGCGGCGTAACAGGCCAGCAGCACGGCCGAGTTGGAGGCGCCGGTGCCCTGGGCGGCGCGGGCGAGGGCGGCGGCGCCGGCGGGTGAGCGGACGCCGAGGGTGGGCAGCAGGGTGTCGTTGGGGCCGATCCGGTCGTCGGCGAACACGGCGGACGGCTGGTCGGCGAGGATGTGCTCCCAGTGCCGCAGGGCGGCGCGGGTGCGGCGCTGCCCGGAGCTCGACCTCTCCTGCTCGGCGACCTCGACGGGGGTGGGCGCGGTGGGTGGCGGCAGGGTGCCGCCGGCGGCCAGCGTGAGCCACTCCTGGTAGAGCAACCCGGTGGCGACGCCGTCCAGTTGGGCGTGGCAGATGACCACCGCGAGCAGCACGGGGACGCCGTGCCGGGTGAGCAGAGCGCACCGCAACGGGAAGTCTTCCGCCAGGTCGAAGGCCTGGCGGCGACCGTCCCAGCAGAACCGTTCGGCACGCTCGGCCGGGTCCTCGTCGTCACCCAGAGCAATGACGTGCACGCTGAACTCGCCTGCGGATCGGACGCGTTGGCGTTCGGGCTGGCGGTCGGCGGGGCCGGGGAAGACGGTGCGCAGGGCGGCGTGGCGTTCGGCGAGGATCTCCAAGGCGCGCACGCAGGTCGGCAGGTCGGCGCCGGCGGGGACGGTCCAGGTGGCCTGCTTGTTCATGTGCGAGGGTTCGTCGTGGCGCAGGCAGCGGATCATGTTGTCCTGGCCGAGGGTGAGCGGGCCCTCCACCTCGGGTGTTTCTGCACTGAACTCCACCACGACGTCTTGCTGTTGGGACACGTGCTCAGTCTCCGTTCAGGGCGGTTCTGATGGCCTGGGGCCAGTCGACGGGCCGGGGGCCGTGGACGTGCAGCAGAGCAAGGGCGATCCGGTCGAGGCCGAAGGCGGTGCAGGCGGTGTGGCCGGGCGCGCCGTCGGCGGTGAACGCGAAGGCTTCGCCGAAGTGGTCCTTGTGGATGTTGGCGGAGGCGATCGCCTGCACCAGCCCGTCGGCAACGGGCACGCGCAGCTCGAACTTCAACTCCTGGGCGCGCTGGGCAGCCTGGTAGAGGCGGCGGCCGCCGCCGAAGAACGGGTCGTCGGCCAGCTCGATCAAGGGCTTGAGCCCGAGCGTCTCCAGCCAGGCGGCGACCCGCTCCAGCCAGCGCTCGCGCCAGTCGAGACAGTGCGCGGGGGTGCCTGCCGTGACGAGTTCGGCCATCCGGAAGGTGCGCAGGCGGCCGGGTTCGGCGGTGGCCTCCTGCCGGAAGCACTGCGCCTCGACGCTGAACCGGGCGGGGAGCTGGAGGTCCTGACCGGCGAGGGTGGCGTACACGGGGTAGCACGCGGCGGGCAGCAGGACCAGGTCGGACACCGTCTGCTGCGCGTGCCAGGGGCCGGACTCGGCGATCAGCGGGGCGAGTTGACGCCAGTCGGCGGCGCTGCCGGTGTAGCTGTGCACGGTGCCGAGCAGGTGCGGGAAGGAGGCGACGTAGCCGGCCCGTTCGATGGTGGCGCGGGAGATCACGGGCGGGACGACCAACCGCTCGAACGGTTCGTCGTCGGCGAGCCGGGCGATCGACTCGCGCAGAGCGGCAAGCAGCTTCTCGTAGGCGGCGGACTGGAGTTGGACGCCAGGGGCGGCGGTCGGCAGCGGGGTGGCGTCGTCTGGGTGGCGGGTCATGGTCTGCCTCCGGGGGCGGGGGTGGGCGTGTCGAGGGCGGCGAACTCCTCGGCCAGATCCGGCGGGTGGCACAGCGGCGTCGACCGGAGCAGCCGGCTGCCGGTCCGGGCGACGGCGGCCCGATAGCCGGACGGTGCGGGCAGGTCGTGGACGGCGCAGGGCCCGAGCGGGCCGTCGATCCGGTACGGACCGGGGCCGCCGGTCGGCCCGACCCAGGTGCGCAAGCCGTCGGCGAGGCGTCCGCCGTAGGCCTTGGTGTACGCCTCCTTGCGGGTCCAGCGGAGGGCGAACTCGGCGGCCCCGCCGCCGGTTTCGGACGGCGGATAGTAGCGCCGGGCGAGCCGGGCGGCGGCCTGCTCGGCCGGGACGGGTTCCAGGTCCGTGCCGATATCGCCGTCTCCGTCGGCACGTTGCTGGACGGCGAACAGCGCCCATGGGCCGGCAGTACTAAGGTCGACGCTCAACTCCTTTTCCAGGCCCATGGGTTCGGGCCGCCCGTGTGGGCCACGCCGCCACCGGACACGCTCCGGCGGAACGCCCGCGGCCGCGGCGGTCAGTCGGCGGGCGGCGGCGTGCGCGGCGATCCAGCGGTGACGGTGCGGGCCGTCGGGGGTGCGGGCGGCGCGGTCGCGTTCGTCCGGGTCGAGCAACTCCATTAGGGCGCGGGCCCGTTCGGGAGTGGTGTCGGTGGCGATCAACCAGACCTCGACCATCAGGCGGCCTCCTCGGGCGCCCAGCAGGCCAGGTCGAGCCGGCCGGTCTCGGGCTCCCGGTCCGCGAGCGCGAGCGGGCGGCCCGCGAACTGCGGGTCGGCCAGTGCGTCGCCGAGCGCGGCCCAGCCGCCGGTGTACGGGTTGCCAGGGCGGGCCCGCCGGACCTCCACGCCGCCGGGAGCCGACACGTCGGCGAGGCCGGGGCCGAACACGAGCAGCGAACGCTCCGGCAGTCCGGCGCACAACTCGGCCAACGCCACTTCACTTTGACGCTCCGTCACATCCGCTTTACTGAGCAGCAGTTGAAGCGGACGACCGCGACCATCGGCCTCCCAGAGCAGCGCCGCAGCGGAGTGCCGATCCGGCAACCGGGCCGGCCGGTGCGGCCGGTGGTGCAGGTCGGCCTGTTCGACGGTGATCAGCAGTGCGCGGCGCGCGCCGCCGGTGCGGGCGTAGGCGTCGGCGATGGCGAGCGCGCTGAACGTGCCGCCGGCGCCCTCGTCGCAGACGGCGAAGGAGAGGGGTTCGCCGGGGCACGCTCCGGCGAGCTGGATCGCCACCGACTGCCCGGGTCGGACGTCGGGCGTGGCATACACCAGCACCAGCAGATCGACCGGCCGGGCCGCGTCCGCGAGTTCGCGTACGGCGAGTTCGCCGAGTGCGAGGTAGGACTGGCCGCGGGCCCCGGTCAGCGCGCCCTCGTCGAGTGCCACGCCGTAGGGGCGGGCCAGGTCGGCGGTGAAGGTGCGCAGGTCGGGGTCGGTGGCGAGTGGGGAGTGGCCGGCCAGGTCGAAGGAGTGGGCGGTGGTCAGGCGCAGCGGGGAGGCGGTGCGCGGCAGGGTGGTGGCGGGGAGCGGTCCGCGGACGCGCACGTTCAGTCCTCGGCGATGACGTGTCCGGCGACGAAGCCGGCCAGGGTGCCGACCGAGCGGAGGTCGTCCTGGTCGATGCCTTCGACGTCGATCTGCACGTCGAGGTGGTCCTCGAGTTCCAGGATGAGTTCCAGGGTGGCGGCCGAGGTCAGTCCGACCTCGTCGAACAGGCAGGCGCTCTCGGTGACTTCGGGCAGTTCGCGCTTGAGGACGCGGGGCAGCAGCTGGATGATCCCGTCGAGTGCGCGGCTGCGCAGCTCGGGGTCGATGGCGTGGTGGGCCGGGTCCGAGGGGTCGGCGGGTCGGTCGGTGGCGGGGTCGGTCATGGCGATTCCCTGTCGGCGGGGCCCGGATGTGCGGGCCGGGAGCGGCGCTCACACGGCCGCCATCGGCGCGTCGCCTTCGCTCGGCCGCGCCGAGCCGGGGAGCCCGGAGTGCGCGGCGCCTCAGTGCTGGAGCACCATGGCGGCGAAGGTCGCGCCGAGTCCGGACGCGGCGACCAGGTAGCGGTCGCCGCGGCGGAGCAGGCCGCGGCCGGTGGCGGTGTGGTGGTTGAGCAGGATGTCGGCGGCGAAGCTGTGCCCCACCGCCGGGACGTTGTCCAGCACCACCTGTTCGGGCGGGTACCCGATCTGGCGGCAGATCCGTTTCCAGGAGATCTGGTTGACGTTGTGCGGCAGCAGCAGCCGAATCGACTCCCAGCTCTCGCCGGCTTCGTTCAGCGCGGCTTCCATCACCGCGATCATCAGCTCCGGGTAGCTGCGCTGGTAGCGCTGCATCAGGTCCGGATCGTCGGCGAGTCGCCCGTCGAACTCGCCGCGCTGGTCGACCGCGTAGGACAGCACCCGGTCGTGTTCACCTTCGGCCCGTACCAGGGCTGCCGCTGCCCCTTCGCCGAAGAGGGCGGTGTCCGGGACGGTGCGGGCGTCCCGGGTGAAGGTCTTCTCGCCCGCCAGGATCAACGCCAGCGCCTCGGGGTCGGGGTCTGCCGCCAGCAGCCGACCGGCCACGTCGAGCGCCAACAGCGAGCCGGCGCAGGCGTGGTGGGTGATGGTGAAGGCACGGGCGTGGCTCAGCCCCAGACGGCCGAGCACGTCGTGCAGCGGGTTGTGCGGGTAGGGCGCCGCGATCGGCAGGCTGCGCGCGTGCAGCACGTACTTCACGCGGTGTTCGTGGCCGGGTAGCGGGGCCAGGGCCTTCGCTGCGGCGGTGAGCAGGTCGGACAGGTCTCCGTCGTGGTCCACCCTGACCTGGTCGAGGCCGTGGAACCGGCGGAAGAGCCTGATCTGACGATCCGTCAGTCCGAGGCGTTCCCCGACCAGTTCGATCGGTTCCGCGACGGGCGGAAGGTGGACGGCGACTGCTTCCAGAGCGGTCACGCGGGCTAGTATTCCCACGCCTCACCGGCCCGCACAAGGGATCTCCGGCGCTTCCTTCCCGACTCCCCCTTGTGGTCTGTACCAGTTCCCCGTCGTTTGCACACGACTCGTGCGAATTTCTCGACCGGCCCGGCAAGTCGCGACCTCTGCCGCGCCGTTGAACCTCTGCCGCACCGTTGAACCTCTGCCGCTCCTCCCGGAAGGACTCCACCATGCCCCCCGTCGATTCCCCGCTGCGCCTGCTGATCGTGGTCCCCCCGCTCGCCGGACACCTGCTGCCGGCCCGGGCGCTGGCCCTGGAGTGGGCCGGCCGCGGACACCAAGTCTCCTGGGTGGGGCCGGAGTCGGCGCTGCGCCCGGTACTCGGCCCGGACGCGCTGGTGCATCCCACGGGCGGCCGGCTGTTCCGGGAGCAGGCGGTGGGCGGGGCGGCGGCGGTGCGTTCGCTCTGGGACGGGTTCGTGGTGCCGCACACCAGGTTCACCCTGGGCGCGGTGCGCCGGGCCGTGCGGGAGTGGCGGCCGGACGTGGTGCTGGTCGATCAGCACAGCCCGGCGGGCGCGTTGGCCGCTCACGGCGCGGGCGTGCGGTGGGCGACGTTCGCGCCGTCCTCGCTGGAGATCGGCGATCCGCTGGGCGGCGAAGGCGAGTTGACGTCCTGGCGGGACGGGGTGCTGCGCGGCCTGTGGGAGCGGGCCGGCCTGCCCGCCGACGAGTTCACCGACCCGCGCTTCTCCCCCGGCCTGCTGATCACCCCGACCTGCCGGGAGCTCGCCGGACTCGACCGCGTTCCCGCCGAATACGCCCTGGTGGGGCCGCTGCTCGCGGCGCGCACCGAACTCCCGTTCCCTTGGGAGAGGTTGGAGCCCGGACGCCGCCGGGTGCTGGTCACCATGGGCACGCTGTCGGCCGAGGTCGCGGGCGACTTCCTGCACCGGACGGCCGCCGCGCTCGCCGAACTCCCGGACGCACAGGCCGTGGTGGCGGCCCCGGCGGACGCCCCGCTGCCACCGGACGCGGTGGCGTGCGATCGGGTCCCGGTGCTGGAACTGCTTGAGCGCGGGACGGTGGACGCCGTACTGTGCCACGGCGGGATGAACACCGTGGCCGAATCCCTGGTCCACGGACGGCCGTTGGTGGTCGCCCCGATCCGCCACGACCAGCCGGTGACGGCCGGCCGGCTGGCGGCACTCGGCGCGGCCGTCCGGGTCGACTTCGCCACCGCCACCTTCGAGCAGCTGCGCGCGGCGCTGCGAGCCGTCCTCGACGACCCGGGGTTCCGGGCCGCCGCACGGCGCCTGGGACGTCAACTGGCCGCTGGTGGAGGCTCGGTGGCCGCCGTCGACCGGCTGGAGCGGTTCACGCGCGCACCGCGTTGAGTCCGCGCCGTCCGCCTGGTCCAGACCATTGTCGGCGGGTGGGGTCGGGCCCTAGGGTCTGCTCCGGCATCAGCCGCCCCACCCTCTTCCCCTCACCCTCTTCCCCTCAGCGCAACCGCATCCGAACCCACCGACCGAGCACAGGAGTCCGGGTTGATCGTGACCAAGGGGCTGCGCAAGTCCTTCCGGCCCCGCCGCGGCGCCGCCACCGTCGACGCGGTGCGCGGCCTCGACCTCAACGTCGCGGAGGGCGAGATCTACGGCCTCCTCGGCCCGAACGGCGCAGGCAAGACCACCACGCTGCGCATGCTCGCCACCCTGCTGGCGCCCGACGGTGGCGCGGCCACCGTGGCCGGCGCCGACCTGCGCACCGAGCCGGGCAAGGTCCGCCGCCGGATCGGCTACGTCGCCCAGGGCGGCGGCACCACCGACCACGCCACCGCCCGCGAGGAACTCGTCCTCCAGGCCCGGATGTACGGCATCCGCAAGGCCGAGGCGCTGCAACGCGCGGAACAGGGCCTGGCGGCCTTCGACCTCACCGAGTTCGGCGACCGCGCCTCCAAGACGTACTCCGGCGGCCAGCGCCGCCGCCTCGACCTCGCCCTCGGCGTGGTCCACCGCCCCAAGGTGCTGTTCCTCGACGAACCCACCGTCGGACTCGACCCGCGCAGCCGCGCCCAGGTCTGGACGGAGGTCCGCCGCCTGCGCGAACAGGGCATGACGGTGCTGATCACCACCCACTACCTGGACGAGGCCGACGCCCTGTGCGACCGGATCGGCATCGTCGACCACGGCGGCATCGTCACCGAGGGCACCCCCGAGCAGCTCAAGCAGCAGATCTCCGGCGACGCCGTCACCATCGGCCTGCCCGCCGCCGAGGACACCGCCCGCGCCACCCACGCCCTCAACGAACTCCCGTGCGTCCAGCGCCTGGAGGCCCTGCCCGAGCAGGACGGACTGCGCCTGCACGTGGACTCCGCCGCCACCGCGATCCCGCAGCTGCTGCGCGCACTCGCCGCGGCCGGCCTGGAGCCGGACAACGTCCAGCTACAACGCCCCAGCCTGGACGACGTGTTCCTCGCCCTCACCGGGCGCCCGCCGGTTTACAACTGACGGTCCGTCAATTCCCCTCTGCCGCCCCCGTGAGGTCCCCGTGAAACTCGCCCGCGACACCTGGCTGGTCTACCAGCGCCAACTCCTCCTGATGGCCCGCTCGCCCGCGTGGCTGGCCGTCGGACTGCTCCAACCCCTGTGCTACCTCCTGCTGTTCGCCCCGCTGCTGACCTCCGCACTGGCCGCCTCCGGCGCGCACAGCACCGCCGACGCCTACCGGATCTACGTGCCCGGCCTGCTGTCCGCGCTGGCCGTGATGGGCGGCCTGTTCACCGGGTTCACGCTGCTCGGCGAACTGCACGCCGGCGTCATCGAACGCTCCCGGGTCACGCCCGTCAGCCGGGTCGCGCTGCTGCTCGGCCGCGCCCTGCGGGAGACCACCGCGCTACTCGTCCAGTCCCTGCTGATCGCCGTACTGGCCATCCCGTTCGGGCTGACCGTCGGCCTCACCGATCTGCTGCTCGCCATGGCGCTGCTCGCGCTGATGGCCCTGATGGCGTCCTCGGTCTCCTACGGCCTGGCCCTGCTGGTGCCCACCGACGCCGCCCTCGGCCCCGTCGTCAACACCATCGCCCAGCCGCTGGCGCTGCTCTCCGGCACCCTCCTCCCGATCGCACTCGCCCCGGCCTGGCTGCGCACCGCCGCGTCCTGGAACCCCTGCTACTGGGCCGTCGAGGGCATGCGCGCCCTGTTCGCCGGCCACCTGGACGCACCCGAGGTGTGGCGCGGCCTGCTGCTGACCGGCCTGATGACGGTCCTCGCGGTGGCCTGGGCGGCCCGGCTGTTCGCCCGCCGAATCCGCTGAGACGGGCCCGCCACGAAGCGCGGCCCACCACGAAGCGGAGCCCGGCACCACACGCCGGGCCCCGCACGCCGCTGCCGCGTCAACTCCCCTGCCTCAGCAGCTGGTGGACGATGGCCGGTCCGCCGCGTTCGCGGGCGAGCAGGGTGAGGGCGGCGGCGAGGTTGCCGCCGGCGCTGTCGCCGCCGACGGCGATCCGGGCCGGGTCGAGGCCGAGCCGGGGCGCGTGGCGGGAAAGCCAGTCGAGTGCGGCCCAGCAGTCGTGGACGGCGGCGGGGAAGCGGTGTTCGGGGGCGTGCCGGTGGCCGACGGCGAGGACGTCGGCGCGGGTGGCGTTGGCGAGCAAGCGGCAGATCGGGTCGCCGGTCTCCAGTGAGCCGAGCGCCCAGCCGCCGCCGTACAGGTACAGCAGCGCGGGGCCGGGGCGGTCGGCATCGGCGGCTGCGCGCTGCGGAGGGCAGTGCCGCACCGTGAGCGGGCCGCCCGGGCCGTCGATGGTGAACTCCTCGACGGCGGCGACGGGTTCACCGGCGCCAGTGCCTGCGCGCAGGTCGGCGAGGTCGGCGGCGCGGGCCTCGTCCAGGGTGCGGGTGTACAGCGGCGGGGTGCCAGTGGCGGCCCGGCGGGCACGCCAGGCTTCGGCCTGCGGGGGCAATGGCATCAGTGCGGCCCTCCGGGGGCAACGGCATCAGTGCGGTCCTCCGGGGGCAACGGCCTCCAAGTAGATCGACTCGTCCTTGCGGAAGGCCGTGTCGAGATCGGCCACGTCAGGGCGTGCGCCGAGCTGGAACTCCCGTCGCTGGATGGCGAATTCGTGGTAGCCGGCGCGGTCGAGGACGTGCCGGAGTTCGGCCTCGTCGTAGATCCACCGATGCCCGAAATGGTAGAAGATCTGGTTCAGCATGAAGGCGCGGCGCTCCGGCATCGGCGGGCCCACCCGCATGGTGCGCAGACGGCGGCGGTGGCGGCGGAAGAACTGCTCCTGCCCGTCGAGGTATCCGTCGATGTAGCGCGCCAGGTCGGGGGTGGTGAGGCGGAGCAGGCCGCCGGGCCGCAGGATGCGGCGGACTTCGGCGAGCCAGTGCACGGCGGTGCCGAGCGGGACGTGTTCGATCAGGTGCTCGGCGTACACCCAGTCCACGCTGTGGTCGGCGATCGGGAGCGGGCGACTGACGTCGAGCTGGGTGAACAGCGCGGCGCCGTCGATCCGGTAGACCGGTCCGGGGCGGGTGGCCTCGCTGTCGGCGTGCAGGCCGACGAGATCGGTGCCGAGGCCGTGCGGGTGCCGGGTGCGGAACGCGGCGAACTCGATGCCGGTGACCCCGAGCTCCTGGAAGTCCTGGTGCGTGTACGGCATTTCGGGACGGACGACCTCCATCCTGGTGCACCGGGCGAGGTTCTCGGTGAACGCTTCGGTGCGGGCTTCGAGCCCTGCGGGGTCTTCCCAGTCCCAGTCCGCGAACAGGGGATGGGCGGTTTCGGGTCGGGCGGGCTCGGGTCGGGCGTGCTCGGGTCGGGCGTGCTCGCATCGGGCGGCCTCGGATCGGGCCGGCTCGGGTTCTGCGGTGGTGGCCACGGGGTCCTTTCACGCTTGATCGGGGGTCCGGCAGCGGCCGATTGTCGGTGTCTTGTCATGCTCCCCTATATAAGGGGAGTGACGCGCGCAGGACGTGGCGACGCCGGCTGTCGAGGCTGGCGCGCCGCGCTCCGCCAGAGATCGCGGAACCATCGTCTCCGAACCTCCTGATGATCCGTCACCCCGTGCGAAAACGAGGGACAGCGTAGGGGTCCGACCGCCACTGGTATAGACCTTGACCCTCGATGCGCTCCCGTGCAAAGGTCGGCACCGACGGGGGATCCACACTGAAGCATCACAACTTCCGACCCATGCTTCCCATCCGAGCGCGTGGAGTTGCGTTGACGCTGATCCCAACCCCGGTGCGCGGCCGCACGGTTGCCGCGGACTGGGTGGACGAACAATTACTCGCCGGACCGGACGGCGAACCGTGCCTGCGCTTCGGCGCTCCGGTGAGCAGAGGGACGCTGCGGGCCCTGGTGGCCGAGCGGCAGCGGCAGTTGGCCGCGGCCGGTCTCGGCGAACACGGAACGGTTGCTCTGCGCATGCCTCCGTCGGCGGAGTTCGTCGCGGTACTGCTGGCCGCCTGGCGGGCCGGCGCGCGGGCCGTTCTGCTCGACCACCGGCTGACCGCCGTCGAGGTGGACCGCGCCGTGGACCGGCTGCGCCCCCGGGTGCTGGTCGAACTCGTCGGCGGGCGGCCGCAGTTCAGGCCGCCACCGGACGCCTCGCAGGACCGGCCGCCCGCGAACGACCCAGGGGCCGCCGGGCCGCTCGCACTCGGCGACCACGTGCTGGTGCAGCTCAGTTCGGGCTCGACCGGCCCGTCCAAGGTGATCGGCCGGACGGCGGGCGACCTGCTGCGCGAACTCGACTGCTACGCACGGCTGCCCGAGTTCCCGACCCGGGGCGAACGCACCGTGCTGCTGTCCTCCACGGTGCACGTACTCGGCCTGGTCGGCGGGCTGCTGCACGCCCTGCACGCGGGCGTGGAGCTGGTGGTGCCGCAGCGGATGACCCCCGCGGGCATCCTCACCGCGATCGCCGACGGCACCGCCCCGACCACCGTGATCGGGGTGCCGTTCCACGCCGAGCTGCTGGCCGCGGTGGCCGCGCCGCCCCAACTCCCGCAGCTGCGGCGGATGATCGTGGCCGGCGAACTGATCCGCCCCGGTCTTCCCGCCGCGTTCCGCGAGCGCTACGGTGTGCCGCTGGGCGCCATGTACGGGATGACCGAGACCGGGGTCATCGCCACCGACCTGTCGGGCCGCCATCATCCGGCCCTGCAAGTCGTTCACGGCCTCCAACTGTCGTTGGAGGCGGGCGAGTTGCACATCAGCCGCCCGCACTCCCCGTACCTGGGCCCGACCGACCCGACCCGCTGGTCGGACGGCCTGCTGCACACCCGGGACGCCGCGCTGCTCGACGCCGACACCGGCCGGGTGACGGTACTGGGGCGGCGCGACTCACAGATTTCCATCGGCGGCCTCAAGGTCGACCTGAACGAGGTCGAGCAGACCCTGACCGCGCTTCCCGGCGTGGTCGAGGCCGTGGTGGTGTTCGCCGACGGCGCGATCGAGGCCTACGCCGCGACCGCCGACGGCACCTCCCCCGCACCGTCCGAACGGGACGGCGCGGCCCAGCAGTTGCGCGAACTGCTGGGCCGGGAACTGGCGGGCTACAAACTGCCTCGCCGCCTGCACCTGATGCCGCAGCTCCCCCGGACCGCCACCGGAAAGCTGCTGCGGGACGTCGCCGCCCTGCGCCGACAGGTCGACGCCACCCGCTGATCCGCACTCCCCCTTCCGCGCGCAGTGCGCCCGGCCGGGTGGACGGCTCCAGACACCGTCCGCCCGTCCGTCGGTGCGCCCTGCCCGCACCACACCGAACCCCAACACCCCCTACACCCCGACGCGCTGGAGTGAGCAAGTCCATGCAGGAACAGATCCGCTCGTTCGTCCTCACCACGCTGGCGGCGATGAACTACGACGTCTCGCAGGTCACTTCGGAAACCGACCTCGGCCCCGCCGGCCTCGACCTGGAGTCACTCGCACTGGCCGACCTGGCGGTGCAGGTCGAGGAGGAGTTCGGCATCCGCTTCGAGCTCGACGACATGGAGTCCACCGCGCTGATGACCATCGACGAGTTCAGCACCGAGGTCGCCGCCCGGATCGCCAACTCCACGGTGGGCACGGCCTGATGAACACCCAATCCGAGGTCCGCTTCGGACGCTCCGAGGCGATCGCCATGCTCGCCCGCTACGGCGACCGCGCCCCCGAACAGGTCGACGAACACCTGGGCTCGCTCGAACTGACCTGGCTGATCGCCGAGGTCGAGCAGGCTTACGGCATCCAACTCGACCTGGACGACCACAGCTTGGACGCCATCCGCACAGTGGACGACGCCGTGGCCGCCCTCGGCACCCAGCTCAAGTCACAGCCCGAATCGCCACTCGATCCGCAGCTCCACGCATGAATGGGAGCGCGATCCGGAACGGTCCGCCGCGGCGCACCGTCCTGGTCGGCGGCATCGGTGTCCGCTCGGCCTTCGGCCCGGGGCTCGCGGCGTTGCTGGACGGGGTGCTGGCCGGACGGCCGGCGTTCGTCCCGGTGGACCGCTTCAGCACCGTCGGACACCGAACCGACCGGGCCGCCGTCGCACCCGAACCGGCCCGGCTGGCCGACCAGTTGGTGTCGGTGCTCGCCGAGGCGGGCGCACTGCGCCACCGGCCCGACGGCGCGCCCGCCGGAGCACCCTCCGGCACGCCCGAGGAACTGCTGCTCGCCCTGCACGGCGACCGGCGGGCCGGACCGGTCGCCGCGGAGGTCGCCGAACGCACCGGGCTGCGGCCCAGGGTGTACACCGGCGCGTGCGTGGCGGCCGCCACGGCCGTCGCCGACGCCGCCGCGCTGATCGCCTCCGGCCGGCGCGAACGCGTGCTGGTCGCCGCGGGCTACCTGGTCGAGCCGGACACCTTCGCGGTGTTCGACGCCGGCCGGGCGCTCGCCGGGGACGGCGCTGTCCGCCCGTTCAGCCTGGGCCGGCAGGGCATGCTGCTCGGCGACGCGGTAGTGGCCGTGGTCCTCGAGTCCGTGCCGTCGCTGCACCGTCGCGGCGGCCGCAACCCGCTGGCCCGGATCGCCGGTTGGGCCCGCACCGGGGACGCGCACCACGTCTGTCGGCCGCACCCGGCCGGCACCGGCCTGGCCCGGGCGGTCCGCGACGCCCTCGCCCGCGCGGGCGCCCGGCCCGACGCCATCGGCTACGTCAACGCCAACGGGGCGGGCTCGAAGCTCGGCGACCTGGCCGAGGCCGCCGCGCTGCGCACCCTGTTCCCGTCCGGCACCCCGCCGGTCAGCTCCACCAAGTCCGTGCACGGCCACGCCCTGGAGGCCTCCGCGCTGCTCGAACTCGCCGTCACCGTCGGCGTCCTGCAGGCCGGGCTGCTGCCCGTCAACGCCGGCTGGCAGCACCCGGACCCGGACTGCCCGCTCGACCTGGTCCTCGACCAACCCCGCCCGGCCACCCCCGGCCTGGCCCTCACCCTGAACTCCGCGTTCGGCGGCGCGAACACCGCACTCCTGGTGGCCGCCGCGTGATCACCACCTCCGACGACACTCCGCGGCCAGTGCCGCGTCAGACAACCTTCGCCCCGTCGCGACGCGCCCCCAGCCCTTGGGGGGCTGAGAGGTACCCCCAGGCACGCACTCTCGCCGCACCGGTCGAAAACCCAAGTACATCCAGTACGAGGGCTTCCGTCCGGCACGCCGATAGCACGCACCGAACGCCGCTCCTTGACGGGCAAAGGCTGCCTGACGCGGCACTAGCGACGAGGGAGTTGACCGGCCCGCTGCGGGTGCTCGCGTCCGCTGCCTGGCCCGAGCGTCCGGACGACCAACTCCCGTCCATCGCGGGGTTCGTGGAGTCCAGCTTCAATCCGCTGGTGGCCGAGACCGCCGAACGCTGCCTGCGCCGCCACTACGGGCCGCCGCCCGCCCTCGGCGCACCCCGCACCGCCCTGCTGCTGGCCAGCCCGACCGGCGACACCGGCACGGCGGACGCCCTCGACCGAGCCACCACCACTGGCCGGCGCGTCGCGCCCCTGCTGTTCTTCCAGTCCAACCCGAACGCCGTCCTCGGCCATCTCGCCGCCCGCTGGCAGCTCGACGGCCCGGTCGTCGCGCTCGGCCCCGGCTTCGACACCGAGTCCGAACTCCACGACCGGGCCCGCCTGTTGATCGAGGACGGGGATGCCGAGCAGGTCCTGCTGATCACCGCCGCGCAGGGCCCGCCCGACCGCGCCACCGCCGTCCTGCTCGCCCCCTGACACCCCCCACGTCGTTCACACCCGCCGACGCCCCGCACCACGAATCACCGCGAGCCCCGCACCACGAGTCCCGCACCACGAATCACCACGAGTCCCGCACCACGAGAAGAACGGGATCCATGAGCCTCCGCACCCTGCGCGCCGTCCTGTCCGAGGACAGTTCCGTCGGCGCCGGCAACGTCCTGACCACCCGGGTCGAGCAGGGCCTCGGCCTCGACTCGCCGACCCTCACCTTCGACACCCCCGTCGACGGCTACCCCGCCAACACAATGCTGACGCTCCGTCAACTCGACCTCGCCGTAAGGGCACGGGCGTCCGCACTGCACGCGCTTGGGGTGCGCCGACGCGATCCGGTGGCGGTGCAGGCGTCCGCGGCGGCCGACCAGGTGCTCACCTTCCTCGCCCTGTCCCGGCTCGGCGCCATCCCGGCACTGCTCAACCCGGCACTGGACGCGGACACTTCGGCCCGCTACCTGCGCCGGTTGAACGCGGCCGGGCTGCTCGCGGACGCCGAACACGCCAAGGCGCTCGCGGGCCTCGACCTCGGCACCACACTGCTCGCCGACACCGCCCAACTCGCCGACGGCGACCCGGAGTCGGCACCCACCCCGTACCGGCACTGGCCCACCGACCCGGTCGCCATCACCCACTCCTCGGGAACCACCGGCCTGCCGAAGGCGGTACTGCACTCGCACCAGAGCCTGTACGCAGCGATCCGGCACCGGCTGCTGCTGCCCCGCCCGCAGGGCATCGACCGGGTGCTGAGCGCACTGCCCGCCGCGCACGCCGCCACCCTGATCGCGGTCAACCTGGCGCTCAGCTTCGACGCCCAACTCCACCTGCTGTCAAGCCAGTCGGGCCCGGCGGTACTGGACGCGATCGAACGCTGGCAGCCGCTCGGCGTGTACGGGTTCGCCACCACCTGGGCCGACCTCGCCCGGCACGACCTGTCCACCCGCGACCTGTCCTCCGTCGGCCTGTGGTGGAACACCGGCGACTGCGCGCACGAGACCCACATCCGCCGCCTCGTCGCCCAGGGTTCACGCGAGACCGCCACCCGGCAGGGCCGGGTCCGCACCGCAGGCTCGGTGTTCATCGACGGCCTCGGCTCGTCCGAGATGGGCCACTCGCACTTCTTCATCACCCACACCGTCGACTCCGACCGCTACGGCCGCTGCGTGGGCCGCCCGCACGCGTTCGTCGACTGCGCGATCCTCGACCCGGACGGCAACGAGCTCGGCCCGGGCGAGGTCGGCGAACTCGGCACCCGCTCCCCCACCCTCGCGGTCGGCTACTGGAACGACTCCGTCACCACCCACCGCACCCGGATCCGCGACTACTTCCTCACCGGCGACCTGATGTACCGCGACGAGGACGGCTACTACTACCACGTGGACCGCGCCGTCGACACCGTCGACCTCGGCAACGGCCGCCGCCTGCACACCGCCGCCTGCGAGGAACGCGTCCTCGCCGTCTGCCCGGACGTCCTCGACTGCACGGTGGTGGCGCTCCGCGACGGCGACCGGGCGGTCACGGACGTGCTGCTGCAACTCGCCCCGGATGCAGCCGAATCCGACGACCTCACCGCCCGGGTGCTAGCCGCGCTGGAGGCGCACGTCGCCGCCACCGTGCGCGCGGTGCTCGCCGTGCCGGACGACCGGATCCCGCTCGGCCCGACCGGCAAGGTCCGCAAGGTCCTGCTGCGCCGGCAGCACCTCTCCTCCTCGGCCGGCGCCGAGTGAGCGCGCCCGCCCCGCATCCCACCGGCCCCGCCGCCCAGATCACCGGCATCGGCTGGCTGACTCCCCTCGGCCGCGGCGTCCCCGAGGTGTTCCGTGCCCTCGCCGACGGCCGCTCCGGGCTGACCGCCCCGCCTCCGGACCACCCGGCGGCGGGGTGGCTGCGGGCCGCCGGCATCGCCCCGCCCGTGCCCGCCGCCGAGGTGCTTCCGCCGACCGAGACCCGCTGCGCCGACCGGTTCCTGCTGCTGGCCCTGGCCGCCGCCGATGATGCCCTGGCCGACGCAAAACTGACGATCCGTCAGGACGCCGATCCAGAGCGGGTGGCAGTGGTGATGGCCACCGGCGGTGGCGGGCTGGAGAGTTACGAGCAGCAGGCCGCCGCACGGCGCGAACGCGGCCGGGCCGCGGTCAGCCCCTACCTGCTGCCGGGCATGCTGTCCAACATGGCGGCCGCCCGGATCGCCATCACGCACGGCATCCGCGGCTACAGCTCGGCCGTGATCACCGCCTGCGCGGCCGGCGCACAGGCGGTCGCCGAGGGCCTGCGACTGATCCGCGGCGGCGACGCGGACGTGGTGGTGTGCGGCGGCGCCGAGGCCCCGCTGCACCCGACCATCGCCGCCGCCTTCGACAACTCCCGCGCGCTTGCTGCCGGTTGGGACGACCCGACGCAGGCGTCCCGGCCCTTCGACGCCCGCCGCAACGGGTTCGTCCTGGGCGAGGGCAGCGCCGTCCTGGTACTGGAGCGGGCCGAACACGCGGCCGCCCGCGGCGCTTCGGCATACGCGGAACTGTCCGGCTGGGGCGCCGCCACCGACGCCCACCACCCGACCATGCCGCGCCCCGACGGCGCCGGCGCGGCCAGTGCGATGCGCGCGGCACTGCGCTCGGCGGGGCTCGACCCGTCGGCGGTGGACTACGTCAACGCCCATGGCACCGGCACCAAGTTGGGCGACCGGGCGGAGGTCTCGGCACTGCGCGAGGTGTTCGGCGACGCGGGCCCGCTGGTCAGTTCCACCAAAGGAGCGACAGGCCATCTGCTGGGCGCGGCAGGGGCAGTGGAGGCGGCGGTGTCCGCACTGGCCGTCGCCGAGGGCTTGCTGCCGCCCACCCTGAACCTCGAACAGCCTGATGCCGACTGCCAGTTGCGGCACGTCCGCGGCTCGGCGGCGCGAGCACCGGTGCGCCACACGCTGTCCAACTCGTTCGCGTTCGGCGGGCACAACCTGAGCCTGGTGTTCGGCCCGCCGAGCATCGCGGCCAGACAACTCGGCATCAACGCCGAGCACCTCGGCATCGACGCCGAGCACCTCGGCATCGCGGCCAAGCACCTCGGAGGTAACTCATGACCGTGTCGGGAATCGCCTACCTCGAACTGTACGCGGAGGACGCCCACAAGTACGCCGCGCAACTGCGCGACGACTGGGGCTTCACGCTGAGCAAACCGGTTCGCACCACGCCGGGCACGGTGCAGGTGCTGGCCCACCAGAACTCGATCCGGCTGCTGGTGACTTCGGCGGTGGACGCCGAGCACCAGGTGACGGAGTGGGTGCGCCGGCACGGCGACGGCGTGGCGGTGGTCGCGCTCCGGCACACCGACAAGGTGGCGGCGGCCGCGGCGGCCGAGCGGGCCTTGAACGCGGGCGGCGGCTGCCTGGACGGGGCGGGCACGGTCTCCGGGTTCGGCGACCTGGCGGTGCGCTTCGCCGACGCGCAGGACCTCCTGCCGCCGGACGAACTCCCCGGCCGGGGAGGGCTGTTGTCCCTCGACCACGTGGCGATCGCGGTACCGGGCGGGCAGTTGGACGCCTCGGTCGAGTGGGCGGTGCGCGGTCTGGGCTTCAAGGAGATCTTCCGCGAGTACGTCGAGGTCGGCACCCAGGCGATGGACTCGCGGGTGGTCCAAAGCCCCTGCGGCGCCGTCACGTTCACCCTGCTGGAGCCGGACACCTCGCGGACCGCCGGCCAGATCGACGGGTTCCTGGAGGCGCACGGCGGCGCGGGCGCCCAGCACGTGGCGTTCTCCACCGCCTCGATCACCACGTCCGTACGGGAGTTGACCGACCGCGGCGTGGCGTTCCTCAGCACGCCGGGCGCGTACTACCGGGCGCTGGAGTCGCGGCTCGGCCCGACGGGTATCCCGGTGGACGAACTGCGCGAGACCAACGTGCTGGTGGACCGCGACCACGGCGGCGAGCTGTTCCAGATCTTCGCCCGCTCCAGCCACCCGCGCCGGACGTTCTTCCTGGAGCTGGTGGAGCGGCGCGGCGCCGGCTCGTTCGGCACCGCCAACATCAAGGCCCTGTACGAAGCCGTCGAACGCGAACGCGCCACCGCGCACAACTGACCGCGCGACCACTGACCACGCAACCACTAACCGGAGGGGAGCCCTCAAATGCCTGACACCACCGACCCGTTCGGACTGTCGGAGGAGGAGTCAGCGCTGCTGCCGACCGCCGAGGAGGTGCTGGAGTACGCGGAGCGCGGCTGGTACCTGTCGCGGCGGCTGTTCAGCGACCAGGAGCTGGACGCCCTACAGGCCGCCACCGAGCGCTACTACGCGGGCGAGCGGGTCCGCGAACTGCCCGCCCGGCCGCCGCACTTGGCGGCCTGGACGCCGGCCGACGGGCCGGTGCAGCGACACAACGACTACGTGCACTACGAGCACGCGGAGATCGGCCGCATTCTTCGCAAGCCGCTGCTGGGCGCTGTGGCGGCGCGCCTGGCACAGGCGGAGGAGATCCGGGTGTTCCAGGCGACGCTGATCTACAAGCCGCCGGTGGCGGACGAGTTGAGCAACGTGGTGCCGTGGCACTTCGACAAGCACTACTGGCAGACGTCCACCTCGCAGCGGATGCTAACGGCGTTCCTGCCGTTCCACCACTGCACGGAGGAGATGGGCACCATCACCATGGTGGACGGCAGCCACCGCTGGGAGGAACTCCCCGGCGGCGACGACTCGACCCGGCACTTCGCCGCCCGCGACCGCGCCGAACTCGACAAACTCCTGCGTGAGAACGCCGAGTTCAACGGCGCCGAGGTGCGCACGGTGCCGGTGGAGATCCCGCGCGGGCACGTCTCCTTCCACCACTGCCGCACCTATCACGGCTCCGGCCCGAACCGGTCCGCCCAGCCACGCCGCGCCGTTTCGCTGCACCTGCAGGACGGTTCGAACCGCTACCGGTCGTTCCTGAAGCCGGACGGCTCGCCGGTGGTGTACAACCACGACGCGGTGGTGCGGCGCACGGCGGACGGCCAACCCGACTACGCGGACCCGGAGTTCTGCCCGGTGCTGTGGCGGTCGGGCCGGTGAGCCTGCCGCATTTGGCGGACCAGGCCGGGCGGTACCGGGCGATGCGGCTGATCCGCTCGTTCGAGGAACTGGCGCTGGAGTGGGTGCGCTCGGGTCTGATCGTCGGCGGCACCCACCCGTACATCGGCCAGGAGGCGGTGGCGGTCGGAGTCTGCGCGGCACTCGCGGCGGACGACCAGCTGACGTCCACCCACCGCGGTCACGGGCACGTGCTCGCCAAGGGCGCCGATCCGGGGCGGCTGCTGGCCGAACTGGCGGGTCGGGTAGGCGGGTTGAACCGGGGTCGGGGCGGGTCGATGCACGCCGCGGACTTCTCGCTGGGCATCCTCGGCGCGAACGGCATCGTCGGCGCGGGCGCGCCGATCGCGGTCGGCGCGGCCTGGGCGGCGCAGCGGCAGGGAAATCCCCGGGTGGTGGCCTCGTTCTTCGGTGACGGCGCGCTCAACCAGGGGGTGCTGCTGGAGTCGTTGAACCTGGCGTCGATCTGGCGGGCCCCGGTGCTGTTCGTGTGCGAGAACAACGGCTATGCGACGACGCTGCCGGCCGGTGCGGCGGTGGGCGGTTCGGCGTGCGGGCGGGCGGCGGCGTTCGGCATTCCGGCGGAGACGGTGGACGGGATGGACGTGGAGGCGGTCCGGGCGGCGGCCGAACGGCTGGCGGCCCGGGCACGGGCGGGCGGCGGCCCGGGGTTCCTGGAGTGCCTGACGTACCGCTTCGAGGCGCACCACACCATGGAGCGCCGGTTCCGGCTCGCCTACCGCACCCCGCAGGAGGTGGCGGCCTGGCGCGAACGCGACCCGCTCGTCCCGGCCGCCGCGGCACTGCCCGCCGACGGCGTGGCCGCGATCGACGACGAGGTACGCGAACTCCTCTCCTCGGCCGCCGAGTTCGCGCGTGCCTCGGCGGAGCCGGATCCGGCCACGGCGGGCGACTACTTGTATGCGACCGACCACTTGTACGCGAGCGGGCTGCGGCCCCGGTCAGGAGCGGCACTGTGACCCTGCTGTCGTACGCTAAGGCGATGAACCGGGCGCTGGCGGACGCGTTGGCGGCCGACCCCGCGGTGTGCGTGTTCGGCGAGGACGTGGGCGCGGGCCTGGCCGGGCTGACGTTGGGGCTGCAACAGAGGTTCGGGGCCGAGCGGGTGGTGGACACTCCGCTGTCGGAGCAGGCGTTCACCTCGGCGGGCATCGGCGCGGCGCTGTCCGGGATGCGCCCGGTGATCGAGTTGCAGATCCCGTCGCTGCTGTTCCTGGTGTTCGAGCAACTCGCCAATCAGGCGCACAAGTTCTCGCTGATGACGGGCGGCCAGGCGCGGGTTCCGCTGACCGTGGTGGTGCCGGGTTCGGGTTCCCGCAGCGGCTGGGCGGGCCAGCATTCGGACCATCCGTACGGCCTGTTCGCGCACGTCGGCCTCAAGACGCTCGTACCCGCGACGCCCACCGACGCGTACGGGCTGCTGAGTTCGGCGATCGCGGATGACGATCCGGTGGTGCTGTTCGCCCCGGCGGGCGCGCTGGGCGTCCGGGAGGACGTGACGGCGGCGCTGGCGCCGGTGCCGCTGGGCGTGGCCCGCACGCACCGGACCGGCACGGACGTGACGGTGGTCGCGGTCGGCCATCTGGTGCATCAAGCGCTGGCGGTGGCCGAGGAGTTGGCGGGCGAGGTGTCGGTGGAGGTGCTCGATCCGCGCACCCTGTACCCGCTGGACCGGGCCGCGCTGCTGGCTTCGCTGCGGCGCACCGGGCGGCTTGTGGTGGTGGACGACTCCAACCGCTTCGCCGGGTTCGCCGCCGAGGTGCTGGCGATCGCGGGCGAGGAGGGCCGCCTGCTCGCGCCGCCGCGCCGGGTGACCCGGCCGGACGGTGCGGTGCTGCCGTTCGCCCTCGGCCTGGACCGGGCGTTGCAACCGGACGCCGGGCAACTGCGCGAGGCGATCCGCGACGTCCTGAGATGAGCGCGCCTGCTTTCGGCACCGTCAAAGGCAACGGCCTCCCCGGGGAGGAGAGGCCGTCGGGTCCGCCGCTTCAGCTACCGTGTCCGGCGCGGAAGTTGAGCGACCTCTGGGGTCTTACTGGCCGAGCCACATGTCGGGGCCGAACACCTCGTAGTGGATGTCGGCGGCGGGCACGCCGGCCTCCAGCAGCTGGGTGCGCACGGCGCGCATGAACGGCAGCGGGCCGCACAGGTAGGCGACGGCGCCGGCGGGAACGTCCAGTCCGCTCAGGTCGACCCGGCCGGTGCGGTCGGCCGGCCACTCACCCTCGGGTCGCTCGTACCAGACGTGCGCCTCGGCGTTCGGCAGCTTCGCGACCAGGCCGGAGAAGTCCTCGCGGAAGGCGTGGGTGGACTCCTGCTGGTCACCGTGGACGGCGATCACCTTGCGGGTGGCGCCGGTCTCGGCGAGGTGGTGGAGCATCCCGATGATCGGGGTGCAGCCGATGCCGGCCGAGGCCAGCACCACGGGGCGGTCCTCATCGGCCAGCTGGACGTCGCCGAACGGGGCGCTGACCAGCAGGGTGTCGCCCTGGTCGACGTGCTGGTGCAGGTGCTTGGAGACCTCACCGGCCGGGTCGCCGGCGACGCGCTTGACGGTGATCTGCAGGCCGCCGTCGGGCTGGCCGGACAGGCTGTACTGGCGGATCTGCCGCGCGCCGTCCGCGAGTTCGACCTGCACCGAGACGTACTGGCCGGGCTTGTGCGCCGGGACGGCACCGCCGTCGGCCGGGTGCAGCAGGAAGGTCGCCACGTCGGCGGTCTCGGCGGTGCGCGAGACCACGGTGTAGGGGCGGCGCTCGCCGCGGGTGCCGCTCTCCTCGTACAGGCGCGCCTCGAGGGCGATCAGCGCGTTGGCCATCAGCCAGTACACCTCTTCCCAGGCCTCGGCGACCTCGGGGGTGACGGCCTCGCCGAGCACCTCGACGATGGCGGCGAACAGGTTGTCGTGGACCACCTGGTACTGCGGGGCGGTGATGCCCAGCGAGGCGTGCTTGTGGGCGATGCGGGCGAGCATGGCGTCCGGTCGCTGGTCGGGGTTGTTGACCAGGGCGGTCGCGAAGGCGGCTATCGAACCGGCCAGCGCCGACTTCTGGCTGCCGTCGGCCTGGTTGCCCCGGTTGAACAGGTCGCGCAGCAGCTCGGGGTGAGCAGCGAAGAGCCGGCCGTAGAACGAGCCGGTGATCTCCTCGATGGCCGCCCCCACCACGGGCAGGGTGGCACGCACGGTCTGCGCGGACTTCTCGGACAGCATCCGAAGCTCCAAACTCGCATCTGAGATGCGCATTTTACGGTGTGGAAACACCTACTGTTGACCGCTGACGACTACAGGTGACTGCTACTGACTACTACTGCGCACTACTGACTGCTGAATGTGCACTGTTGACTGTTGTTGATCACCGCTGGTGACCCCGGCTAGCCACGGCCGGGCAGTCCCAGCAGGACCGGGCCGGTCGGCGGACTGACCAGGTCGTTCACGGTCAACGGGTCGAGCGTCGCGAAGAACGCTTCCTGCGCCTGACGCAGCAACCCGCGCAGCCGGCAGGAGTGACGCAGCGGACACGGCGGCTGGTCCTCGCAGCCGACCACATCCCCTGTGCCCTCCAGTTCCCGGACGATCCGGCCGAGCGATCCGTTGCGGCCGGCGGCAGTCAGGGCAAGCCCTCCACCGCGCCCGCGCCGGGCCTCGACCACGCCCAGGTGCTGGAGACGACTGACCACCTTCGCCGCGTGGTTGTAGGGGACGTCGACCGCCTCGGCCACCTCGCGGGTGGTCGGGGTCTGGTCTTCGCCCAGCACCGCCAGGCGCATTGCGATGCGCAGTGCGATGTCGGTGCTCTTGGTCAGCCTCACGGCGCTGACTCTAGCCAATTCAGCATCCTGGATACCAATTAGCCCGGTGTCTGGTGCGTCACGTTCCACCGCCGGGCGCGCTGGGTAGGGCGCGCGAGCCAACCGCCCCACCGGCGGTGATCCGTGTCACCACTGTGCGCCGCACCCGCCGACGGCCCGCGTCCGCCCATAGGCTCTGCACCGGCTTTGCGCCAGCTTTGGGCCGCAACGCCCCTTCCCCCACTTCTGCCCCATCCCCCTGCCTGCGACGGAGGCCCCAGGTGTCGGCACGTCAGCTCCTCGATCTGCTGGTCGATCCCGGCAGTTTCACGTCCTGGGACGAGCCGATCGGCACCGAGCCGGCCGACCCCGAGTACCGGGACGCCCTGGCCCGGGCCCGCGCCCGCACCGGGCTGGACGAGGCGGTGATCACCGGCCGCGCCCTGCTGGACGGCCGACCGCTGGCGCTGATCGCCTGCGAGTTCGGCTTCCTCGGCGGCTCGATCGGCGTCGCCACGGCCGAACGGATCACCCGGGCCGTGGAACGCGCCACCGCCGAGCGCCTCCCGCTGCTCGCCCTGCCGGTCTCCGGCGGCACCCGCATGCAGGAGGGCTCCGCCGCGTTCCTGTGCATGGTCCGGGTCACCGCGGCGGTCCACGCCCACCGCGCCGCCGGCCTGCCGTACCTCACCTACCTGCGCAACCCCACCATGGGCGGCGTGTTCGCCTCCTGGGGCACCCTCGGCCACCTGGTCCTCGCCGAACCGGGCGCCCGGCTGGGCTTCCTCGGTCCGCGCGTCTACGAGGAGTTGCGCGGCGAGCCGCTGCCGCCCGCCGTCCAGCGCGCCGAAACCCTGGCCGCCAACGGCCGGTTGGACGCCATCGTCCCGCCCGACCGCCTGCACGCGTTCCTGTCCCGCGCGCTCACCATCCTCACCACCCGGCCGCCCCGGCCGAGTTCACCGCCACCCGCCGCCCCCGCCGCGACCATCGCCGCCGAGGACGCCTGGGAGTCGGTGCTTCGCAGCCGCCGGCCCGACCGCCTCTCTTCTCTTGAACTCCTGTCCCACACCGCCGAGTTGTTCCTCCCGCTGGACGGCGACAGCGCGCTCGTCCGGGCGCTCGCGCTGATCGGCGGACGCCCGGTGATGGTGGTCGCCCAGCAGCGCTCCGGCCCCAACCGGCCCGAACTTCCCTTCACGGCAGCCGATTTGCGGGCGGTTCGCCGACAGGCGGAGCTGGCCGAGGAGTTGGGAATGCCACTGCTCACCGTGGTCGACACCGTCGGCGCCGAACTCTCCGTCGAGGCCGAACTCGACGGTGTGGCACTGGAGATCGCGCACTGCCTGACCACCCTGGTCGGCCTGCGCACCCCCGTCCTCGCCGTGCTGCTCGGCCAGGGCAGTGGTGGCGGCGCGCTCGCGCTGCTGCCCGCCGACCGCGTCATCGCCGCCCAGCACGCCTGGCTCGCCCCGCTCCCGCCCGAGGGCGCCTCCGCCATCGTCCACCGCGACGGCGAGCACGCTCCTCAACTCGCCCGCGCCCAGGGCATCACCGCCACCGCGCTCGCCGCCACCGGCCTGATCGACCAGGTCGTCCCCGAGACCGACGATCCCGCCGACCTGCGCACCCACCTGGCCACCGCCATCACCCACGCCCTCGCCGAACTCGCCCAACTCCCCACCCCCACCCGCCTCGCGGCCCGCCGGACCCGCAACCGCCACCTCGGCGGCCCGCTCCCCACCACCGGCTGACCGCACCGCTCGCCGCCGGTCAGGGGTGGAACAGCCGGTACAGATCGGGTCGGACCCCCCGCGTGGTCCGACCCTGCTGGAGCAGCGCCACCGCGTCCTGGACGCAGCCGAGTTCGATCAGCTGGCCGGCCAACCGGCGGCGGCAGGACGGGTCATCCGCATGCGGCCGAAGCAGGGCGGCGGCTTCCTCGAACCGCCCCCGGTCGGCGAGCAGTTCGGCGATCTCCTGAGCGGCGGACGGCGGGTCGTCGTCGGGGTACGCCAGAGCCAGCTCGATCGCCTCGTCCAGCAGCCCAAAGTCGGCCATCAGCCTGAGGCGCAAACTGAACAACTCCCACTCCTCTGCGTTTTCATGATGGGCCGTCAGGTCCTCCAGGAGCGCCAGCCCCTCCTGCGGCCGACCGTGGTCGACGTACAGCGCGCACAGGGCCGAGACGATCCAGTCCTCCGCCCCGCCGGACGACTCGACCAGCGCTCGCATCACCGCGATCGCCTCTGCCAACCTTCCGTGCCGGGCCAGGAGTTGAGCGTGCCCGAGGGCCGCGTCCCGCGACTCCCCGGCCGCGCGGTACACGGCGACGGCGCCCGCCACGTCGCCGCGTTCCTCCAGCACCCCGGCAAGATGCAGCGCCGCAGGCCCGCCGGGGTCGGCCGCCGCGTGCGCGCGCAGGTCCTCGAACCGGCCGTGCCGCGCCAGCAGTTCGGACAGCCGGCCTTCGTCGATCGGCTGCTCGGTGCCAAGCAGGGCGATCGCCTCGGCGATCCGGCCCTGCCGCTCCCGGACGGTGGCCAGCAGGCCGAGCGCCGTCCCGGGGTGGAGCCCTCGACAGCACCACGGACTGTCGCACCGGTGCCCGGCCGGGATCCTCGCGGCCAGCAGCGCGGCGGCCTCCTCCTCCCGGCCCGCCACTCCGGCCACCTCGACCATCGCGGCGGCTAGGCCCGCGTCCTCAACTCCCGCGCTCAGCAACGTGAATGCCTCGACGCCACGCCCCTGCCGGGCCAGCAGCCGACCGAGGAACTCCAGCGGACGCCCACCGGCCCTCGCATGCCGACGGACCAGCGCGCTCGCCTCGTTCGGCCGTCCCCACTCCTCCAGCAGCTCCGCCTGCGCCTCGACGGCCGGCCACCACTCCGACTCGACGTACGGCACCAGCACCGCAAGCGCCTCCGCCTGCCGCCCTTGCTCACCCAGCACCCGCGCCCACGCCCGCGCGCAGAACCGCTCCCCCTGCCGGGCCTGGACTTCCACCTCCTCCGCGTGCCCGAGCTCGAGCAGCCGGACCACCAGGGGCGGAGGAATCGTCCCGGCACAACGATCAAGATCAGCAGCGTCCACGGCAGCGCACGCTAGCGCCACCGACCGACAGTGGCGCAGCCCCGGGAGTCCGGCCTGTCGGCCACCACCCCCAGGACCCTTGCACGCTCGCCGATTCGAGCGATTGGCGGTTCCGTTCGGGGACGAACCGGCCGTGCGGGGAATTCCCCGTTCGAAGAGGCACCCGCTCCCAGCCGGGCGCCCTCGGAAGGGAGAACAGTCATGCGTCGTCGTCTCACGGGAATCGGCCTGCTGGCCGTCGCCGGCGTGCTCGCCCTCGCCGTCCCCGCCCAGGCCGCCACGGGCACGCTGATCGTGAACGGGGTGTCCCACCACAACCCCGCGCGGGGCTGCTACAGCACCACGTCCCCGGTGACCATCACGAACTTCACCAACTCGGCCGTGCTGGTGCACGCAGCCGCGAACTGCCAGGGACCGGTGACGGCGGAGGTGGATCCCGGAATGTCCAAGCACGCCGTCGGGACGAGCTACTTCGTCCTCTGAGCCGCGCTGCTGAGGCACGCTGCGCCGGAGTGGGAAGCCGGCCGTTCCGACCTCCCACTCCGTCTCGTCCGACCCTCCGCCCGTCCGATCATCCGATCGGAGCGGTCAACTCCATGGCGCGCACCGCCGCCGCCAGCGCGGGCCCGTCGCCCACGTCCAGGGCCGTGTCCGTCAACTTGATGACGTGTTCGTCGCCGTGCGACAGCGCCCGCTCGACGACCTCGTCGGGGGTGAGGTCGTCGAGCGGCACGCACCGGACCGCCTCGGCCGGCGCGTACATCGCGGTCACGGCCGCCGAGGCCGTCCAGGCGGCCCGCAGGCTCGACGGCCACAGGGCGTGCGGCAGAGCGGGCAGGGTGCGCAGGACGGCGTTGGGAGCCGTGGCCGCGTGGACCAGCATCGTCTCCTCCCCGTGCCCGTGGGTGGCGTACCGGTGGGTTGCCGCCCGCACCAGTTCGACGAGCCGGCGGTGCGCCTCGGCCGGTTCCATCGCCGTGGCCGCCCACACCGGCAGGGCCCTGACGTGGTCGAGCCGGGCCGGGAAGCCCCCGTCCTGGACGGCGATCCGCGGCACCAGCCCGAGGGCGGCGGCCGCGCTGTCGGCACCGGGCAGCGGGGTGAGAGCCGCGACGGGCCGGTGGCGGGCGGCCCAGTAGCCGAGGCCGTGGGCGAGCTCGGCCAGCCGGGGTTCGGTGACCGCGCCGGACAGCAGGGTGCGCACGGCGTGGCCCACCCGGATCACGGGGTGGGTGGAGCCGCCGTAGATCCCGGGCAGCAGGCGGGGCCACCACTCGCCGAGCACCTCGCGCCACGGACGTTCCGCGACCTCGCGCTCGAAGAAGCCGATCCAGTCGGCCGCACGGCGCGGATCACCCAGCGCCTCGTGCCAGTTGACGGCCGTGACCCGCTCGACCCCGGACGGGAACTCCTCCAGCATGCGGGCGTACCGGTCGAGCCAACCGTGCACCGCATCCGCCCGCCCGCGGGCGGCGAGGGCCTCCACCGCCATCGGCGCGTGATTGGTCAGCCGCCCGAGCCGCTCGGGCCCCGAGCGGTGCAGGCGTTCGAGCGCCTCGTCCAACGTCCCTGTGACATCCATGCTGGGGACGGTACGCAGAACCGCCAGGCCCGCATAACGGACTGAAGACGTAGGCCTCGTCCTCGGATCGGCCCAGGTCGTGGGACCGATGCCCCGCCCGACCGACCTTGAGGCCCGCCGTCAGGCCGGGTGGCGCAGCCAGTCCTCGAGGATGGTGAAATCCCGTTCGGTCAGGCCGAGTTCGGGGTTGACGCGGTGGAGCAGCGCCGGGCCGGGGTGGTGGTGGGCGACCCACTCGCGGTCGGCTTCGGTGATCTCGTCGTCGACCCAGGCGAACGGGGTTCCGGCGGCGTGGGCGGTGAGTGCGGGGGTCTTCCAGTGGACGCCGGGCGGGAGGCGGGGGGTGGTGTGCGGCGGGTCGGGCAGGACGGGGAGTGCGGGGAGGCCGAGCAGCGGGGCGATGCAGGTGTTGGCGTCGTCGAACCAGGTGGTGGCCCAGATCAAGTGGCAGGGCAGTTCGGCGAGTTGGTGGCCGACGGCGGGGTCGAGGCGGGCCAGCAGGGGGTTGGACTCGCCGGTCAGTTCGCGGATCCGGCGCGCCGTCAGGTGGGTGCGGTGGCGGGCGGGGTCGCCGCCGAACGGGATCAGTGGGCCGTCGACGTCGAGGTAGAGCAGGGGCAGCGGAGACTCCATCCGGTCGATGATGCCGGGGCGGAGGCTCCGCCGCACCTGTCATGCCGACCGCAGCGTCTCGGCCAGCCAGTCGGCGGTGTCCGGCAGCCACTCCGACTGCGCGTTGCCGAGCAGGTGGTTGCCGTACGGGACGTACAGCAGCTCGGCGTGCGGGAGGTCCGCGGTGAGCGCTTCGGCGTTGGTGAAGCCGGGGATCCGGTCCTCCCCGCCCTCGACCAGCAGCAACGGACAGCGCAGGTGCGGTGCGAGCGCGGCCAGGTCCAGGCCGTCGACGAATGCGCGCGCGGCGTCCGCGTTGCCGCACCGCTGGCCGAGGGTGGCGGCGACGAACGGGACGAGTCCGTCCCAGTCCAGCCGGTACGGGCCGCTGACCAGCGCGGCGGCGCGCACCCGCCGGTCGTGGGCGGCGACCCGTGCGGCGAGGTATCCGCCGAGGCTGAGGCCGACCACGGCGATCCGGCCGAGGTCGATCGGCGCCTCGCCGGCCGCGGCGACGTCGGCGAGCGCGTCCAGGGCACGGACGACCGCGCGGCGGTGGCCCTCCGCGTCCAGCAGCGTCTCGGTGGCCAGGACTCCCTGGCCGGGTCCGTCGATCGCCAGGACGGCGACGCCACGCCGGAGCAGCGCGTCCGCGAGGGCGTGGAACTCCTCCTTCGAGGAGTCCATGCCGGGGATCACCACCGCGACCGGAAAGCGCTTACCCTCTGCCTCCGCCGGGGTCCGCAGCCATCCGGTGAAGCCGTCGCCGGACAGGCGGCGGGCCTGCGGTTCGAGCAGGGCCAGCGACTGTTCCATCGACCGGTCCGCCTCCCTCGCGACCTCCGTCGCCCGCTCCCGGTCCGGGTCGGGCATCAGGGCCGCGAGGTGGAACCAGCGGGCGGCCAGGCGGTGGCGCTCGCCGGCCGTCCGGGTGCGACCGGCCTTGGCGGCCTGTTCTGCAGCGGCGCGGTGCCGGAGTGCGGCCGCACGGCAGACGTCGGGCCACTGGAGCATCGACTCCAGCGGCGCGGTGACCCGGTCGTACTCGTGCAGGTCGACGCCCGCACCGTGGGCGCGTGGGCGGGTCTCCGCGGTGAAGCCGGCGGCCATACCGGGGGCGGAGAGAAAGGAGAGGTCGGTCATCGGTGTGCGGCCCTCCGGGGCACGGGTGTCAGCCGGGCTGACAGATCGACAAATCAACATGCTGGGAGGAACGGCAGCGGCACAGCATCCGCTCCCCCGCATGCTCAACACCCCGATCATCATCAATCAGTTGATGACTGTCAACGCTTATACGTCGACCAGCCCTTGTAGCATCGCCGCATGGGAATGCCTGCCAGTGACCGTCTCGGCATCGATCTGAACCTCGCCGTCCAGGAGCTGCTGGCCGCGAAACGCACCGCCGTCGAACCCGCCGGACTGACGGTGCCGCAGTACGCGGCCCTGTTCATGCTTGCCGAGAACGCGGGCATCAGCGGCGCCGCGCTCGCCCGGGCCTGCCAGGTCACCCCGCAGGCGATGGCCATGACGCTCAAGCACCTCACCGAACGCCGCCTGGTGGAACGCGCCCCGCACCGCTGGCACCGCAACATCCTGGCGACCCGTCTCACCGACCGCGGCCGCGCCGCGCTGGAACTCGCCGACGACCGCGCCAGCGCCATCGAGGAGGCGCTGTCCGAGGAGTTCACCGCCGCCGAACGGGACCAGCTGCGCCACCTCCTGGCTCGCGCCATCAGCGCCATCCGTTACGCCGCCGACGACCTCGACTGACAGTGAGGATGCGCGGTGCCTCCTCCGCCGGGTCCGACCACCGCCCGGCCCGGAACCACCGCCAACAGACCTCCGGCCGCCGCGCGTTGCGGAGCCTGGCATCCCGGGCCGGGTTCGCGGTGACTTCGCTGTGGGCGGCTCGTTGAACGGGTCGTGCCAGTGCCAAGGCAGACCAACGCACCGATGGACATCCGGCCTGCGGAGCGTGCCGCGCTGGGGATACTGACGCGCGCCTTCCCGCCCGAACTGGTCGACCAGGTACTGATCGACTGTGGACGGGTCGAGCAGCGCAGCCGCCTGCTGCCGGCCCGCGTGGTGGTCTACTTCGTGCTGGCGATGGCGATGTTCGCCGACCTCGGCTACCCGGACGTCGCCCAACTGCTGGTCAACGAGCTGGAGCGGGAACGCTGGTGGCCGAGGACCCGCCAGTTGCCCACCCCCGCCGCGATCGGCCGGGCCCGGCTGCGGCTCGGCCCGGAACCGCTGCGCCGCCTGTTCGAACGGACCTGCCCGCCGCCGGCCGGCCGGACCATCGCCGACGCCTGGTATCGCGGCAAGCGGCTGGTCGCCCTCGACGGCACGATCCTCGACGTCCCGGACACGCCGCCGAACGCCGCACACTTCGGCCGGACGCTCGGCAGCACCGTCCGGAAATCCGTCCGCACCACCGCTCCCCGCACCACCGGCGGTCCTCCCGCGCGGCCCGCCGTCCCGGAGCCGGTCAACTACCCGCAGGCCAGGGTCAGCGCCCTGGTCGAGTGCGGGACCCACACCACACTCACCGCCGACGTCGGCCCGCTCTCGACCCACGAGCGCGCCCTCGCCGCAGCCATCTACCCGACGCTGACCCGCGACATGCTCGTGCTCGCCGACCGCGGCACTACCGATCCGGCGATCTGGCACGCTGCCCGCGCAGGCGGTGCCGACCTGCTCTGGCAGGTGCCCGGCAGCCTTCAACTCCCGCTCGCCGCACGCCTGGACGACGGCTCCCGTCTGACCGGTCCGACCGGCGCGGCCGACCCGACCGGACCGGCTCGCGAACACGCCTGCCCCGCCCAGGTCCGCGTCATCGACTACACCCTCGACACCGACCGCCGCAGCGCCCCGCCGCACCGCCTGCTCACCAGCCTGCTCGATCCGGCCGCCGCCCCGGCCGCCGACCTCGCCGCCCGCTACACCCACCAGTCCCGCACCGGAACGGCGCTCGACCACCTGACCCCGCCTCAACCGGCCCAGACCCTGCGCTCCCGCCACCCCGAGGGCATCGAGCAGGAGATCTTCGCCCTGCTGCTCCTCCACCGCACCTTCCCCACCGCCCCCACGGTGCCGACCACGTCCACGCCGCCCACCGTCCAACTGGTGTCCACGCCCGACTGACCGCGCGCCGCGCGGCTCCGGGAGCCGGGGAGCCCGGGAGCGGGGGAGCCGGGGAACCCGGGAGCGGGGGAGCCGGGGAACCCGGGAGCCCGGGAGCTCCGGTGTGGCCAATGTCGCACGGTGGATCTCCGCAGCTCGTGGGGGGTATGACGGTCTACTGCCGGTAGGCTGCGGCTGCCGGTCCCCCGAGCTGTGAGGAGTTTGCGCGTGTCTGCGATCACCGTGGTGGGGGTCGGTGCGGACGGCTGGCCGGGGCTGTCGGAGGCGGCCCGGGCGGCGTTGCACACGGCGGAGGCGGTCCTGGGCGGAGCCCGGCAGCTGGCGCTGCTGCCCGCCGAGGTGACAGCGGATCGCGTGCCGTGGCCGTCGCCGTTGCGGCCGTCGGTGCCGGGGCTGCTGAATCGTTTCGCGGAGCGGCGGCTGGTGGTACTGGCGAGCGGCGATCCGATGTTCTACGGGATCGGCCGGACGCTGATCGAGTGCGGCGTCCCGGCCGAGTCGCTGCGGGTGCTGCCGCATCCGTCCTCGGTGTCGCTGGCGTGCGCCCGGTTGGGCTGGCCGGTCGAGGAGACCGAGGTGGTGACGCTGGTCGGCCGCGCCCCCGAGACGCTGCACGCCGCGCTCTACCCCGGCCGCCGAATACTGGTGTTGAGCGCGAACGCCTCGACCCCCGCACTGGTGGCGAAGCTGCTGACGGAACGCGGCTTCGGCCCGAGCCGGATGCGGGTGCTGGAGCAACTCGGTGGCCCGGCCGAGACGGTGCGCGAGGGCCTGGCGGACGACTGGTCGCTGCCACCGGGCGATCCGCTGAACGTGCTGGCGATCGACTGCGCGGCTATCGACCCGAACTCGCCACGCCAGCAGCTGACTTCCGGCCTGCGCGACGAACTCTTCGAATCCGACGGCCAGTTGACGAAGCGTCATATCCGCGCGGCGACGCTGGCGGCGCTCGGCCCGGCGCCGGGCGAACTGCTCTGGGACATCGGCGGCGGCTCGGGCTCGATCGGCATCGAATGGCTGCGGGCGCACCGCAGTTGCCGGGCCGTGAGCGTGGAGCGCGACCCGGTGCGGGTGGAGCGGATCGTCCGCAACGCGGCGTCCCTGGGCGTACCCCGGCTGCGGGTGGTGCACGGCGCGGCGCCGGCTGCGCTGGCCGAACTGGACGTCCCCGACGCGGTGTTCATCGGCGGCGGGCTGACCGTGCCGGGCGTGCTGGAGTCCTGCTGGTCGGCGCTGCGCCCGGGTGGGCGGCTGGTGGCGAACACGGTGACGCTGGAGTCGGAGGCGCTGCTCACTCAGTGGTACCGGCGCCACGGCGGGGAGTTGGTGAAGCTGAGCGTCGCACACGCGGTGCCGGTGGGCGGGTTCACGGGGTGGCGGCAGGCGATGCCGGTCACTCAGTGGAGCGTGGTCAAGGGCGGCGGCGCCGGGATGTCCGGTGCGGCCGAGGAACTCGGAGGAGCAGCGAAGTGACGGTCTATTTCATCGGTGCCGGTCCGGGTGCGGCCGATCTGATCACGGTGCGCGGGCAACGGACGCTGGCGGCGTGCGGGGTGTGCCTGTACGCGGGGAGCCTCGTCCCGCAGGAGCTGCTGGCCGACTGCCCGCCGGGGGCGCGCCTGGTGGACACCGCGAACCTCGACCTCGACCAGATCATCGCGGAGATCGTCCGCGCGCATGCCGAGGGCCAGGACGTGGCACGGCTGCACTCGGGCGACCCGTCGGTGTTCTCGGCGATGGCCGAGCAGATGCGTCGCCTGGACGCGGCGGACATCCCCTACGAGGTGGTGCCGGGCGTCCCGGCGTTCGCGGCGGCCGCGGCGGCCCTGAAGCGGGAGCTGACGGTCCCGACGGTCGGCCAGACGGTGATCCTGACCCGGGTGGCCCGGCAGGCTACGCCGATGCCGCCCGGCGAGGAACTGTCCGTCCTCGGCAGGAGCGGCGCCCTGCTGGTCCTGCACCTGGCGGCCCGCTACGTCGACAGCGTGGTGGACGAACTCCTCCCCCACTACGGACCGGACTGCCCCGCCGCCGTGGTGGCCATGGCCAGCCGCCCCGACGAGCTGATGCTGCGCGGCACCCTCGGCGACATCGCCACCCAGGTCAAGGCCGCAGGCGTGCTCCGCACCGCCGTGATCATCGTCGGCCACACCCTGGCCGCGACGGAGTTCCGCGACAGCCACCTGTACTCGACCACCCGCAGCCGGTAAGCGCTTTCCCGCTCCCTCCGGGGGCGACGGCGGGGCGGCGGGACGGCAGGGGAGGCGGGACGGCAGGGGAGGCGACGGCGGGACGGCGAGTAAGCGCTTTCCCCGCCCCCTCCGTCGCCGCGCCCGGCCCGGCCGTTCTCAGCCGAGCGAGGCGATGAACGCCTTCGCGCGGCGGGTGATCTCGCCCCAGTCGCCGTCGGCAACGGTCTGCGGGGGGACGACGTCGGTGCCGGCGCAGACGGCGAGGGCGCCGTGGTCGAGGAAGGCCCTGGCGTTGGTGGCGTTGACGCCGCCGGAGGCGACCAGGGGGATGCCGGGGTACGGGCCCTGGAGGTCCTTGAAGTAGCCGGGGCCGAAGGTCTTCGCGGGAAAGATCTTCACGGCGGCGGCGCCGAGGTCGAGCGCGTCGGCGACTTCGCTGGGGGTCAGCGCGCCCATCACGACGGGGATTTCGGCGTCGCGGGCGACGGCGGCGACGGCGGGCCGCAGGCCGGGGGTGACCAGGAAGCCCGCGCCGGCGTCGATGCCTTCGCGGGCCTGCTCGGCGGTGAGCACGGTGCCGACGCCGATCCGGCAGCCGGCCTTCGCGGCGGCGGCGACGTGGCGGGCCACGTCCGGTGTGGTGAAGGTGAGTTCGGTCCAGGCGATGCCGCCTTCGGCGAGCGCTTCGCACAGCGCGACCGCGTCCGGGATGACCGGCGCCCGCACCACGGCTATCACGGGCTGTGCGGCCAACGCCGCGCGCAGGTCGGTCACTTCGGTTCCCATACTCCCCAACTCCTGTTTCCTGAGATACATCCGACTGGCCTGATGGATCGTCAATTCACCGCCCGTACAAGGCCGTCCGCGTCACGCCGCAGCGCCCGCCCGGCCAGGTCGCCGGTCGGCTTGCCGTCGGTGAGGGCGGGAATGCCGCCGACCAGGACGTGCGCGATGCCGTCTGCGGGCCGGCGGGGATGGTCGAAGGTGGCGGTGTCGCGGACGGTCCCCGGGTCGAAGAGGACCAGGTCCGCGTGGTGGCCGGGGCGGATCAGTCCGCGCCGGTCGAGGCGCAGGCGGCGGGCGGGGCGGCCGGTCATCCGGGCGATCGCTTCTTCCAGCGTCAGGACGCCCAAGTCCCGGCTGTAGTGGGCGAGGTAGCGCGGGAAGGTGCCCCAGGCGCGGGGGTGCGGACGGGCGCCGACGAGCAGGCCGTCGCTGCCGACGGTGTGCGCGGGGTGGCGCATGATGGCGCGGACGTTCTCCTCGTGGCCGACGTGCTGGAGGATCGTGGTGCCCAACTGGTCGGCGAGCAGCAGCCCGAAGAACACCTCGGTGCCGGTGAGTCCCTGTTCGGCGGCGAGTTCGGAGACCTTCCGGCCGACGACGCCGGCGAGCGCGGTGTTCCGGACGCCGGAGATCTGGATGGTGTCCCAGTCGGTGACCACGCCGTGGCAGCCGTCACTGCCGTGCTCCTCGACGTCGGCACGGATGCGTTCGCGCGCGGCGGGGTCGGCGAGGCGGGAAAGGGTGGCTTCGGGGCCGCCTTCGGTGGCCCAACTGGGCAGCAGGGCAGCCAGGGTGGTGGATCCCGGCAGGTAGGGGTAGCTGTCGAGAGTGACGTCGATTCCGTCGGCGAGGGCGGTGTCGACCAGGGCGAGGAACTCCTCGGCGCGGCCCTCGTTGACGCCGAAGTTCATGGTGGCGTGGGTGAGGTGCAGCGGGCAGCCGCTGCGCCGGGAGATCTCCACCATCTCCGCGTAGCCTTCCAACGCGCCTGCGCCGTAGGAGCGTTGGTGCGGTGCGTGGTAGCCGCCGCGGGCGGCGACGATCCGGCACAGTTCGACGAGTTCGGCGGTGTCGGCGTACATGCCGGGGGTGTAGGTGAGGCCGGTGGACATGCCGACCGCGCCGTCCGCCAGCGCCTGGTCCAACAGGGCGCGCATCCGGTCGAGTTCGGCGTCGCTGGGGGCCCGGTTGTCCCAACCCATGGCGAGCATCCGGATGGTGCCGTGCGGGGCGAGGTAGCAGGCGTTGACGCCGATGGACCGGTCGAGGCGGTCGAGGTACTGGCCGACGGTGCGCCAGTTCCAGTCGAATCCGTCGGGATCGCCGTTCCAGCCTGCGAGTTGGCGGCGCAGCGCGGCGAGTGTGGTGTCGTCGGCGGGGGCGTAGGACAGTCCGTCCTGGCCGAGGACGTCGAGGGTGACGCCCTGGGTGATGCGGGAGGGGTGGTCGGGTTCGACGAGCAGGCTCAGGTCGGAGTGGGCGTGCAGGTCGATGAATCCGGGGGCGAGGACGAGGCCGTCGGCGTCGATGGTGCGGCGGGCGGTGAGGCCGTGGCCTATCTCGTCGATGTCGCCGTCGGAGGCGATGGTGACGTCGGCGCGGTAGCGGTCGGCGCCGGTGCCGTCGATGACGGTGGCGCCGCGCAGCAGGAGTTCGGGCATCAGAAGTATGTCCTCACCAGGTCGACGACGCGCGGGTGTTCGGCGTCGGCGTGGTCGAGGACGGGGATCAGGGTCCACTTGTCGAAGGCGGTGCAGGGGTGGGAGAGGCCGAGTCGGAGGACGGCGCCGATCGGGGCGGCGTCGCCGGCGCCGCGCAGGAAGGTGTGCTGGTCGTTGAGGGCGGTGACTTCGGCTCCCTTCAACTCGCCGCCGCCTCGGACGAGTTGCGGTTCGGGCAGTCCTTCGTCGAACGGCAGGTCGCGCTTTCCGGCGTCCAGCAGGGCGAGTTGGGGTTCGGGGTGGGAGACGACGCGGGCCCAGCCGTGCATGGCGGAGTGCAGGGGGGTGGCTCCGGTGGTGCGGGCGAGCGGGGAGATGCCGCGGTAGAAGCCGTCGTCGTGGGCGAGGTAGGCGCCGGCCCGGACGATGACGCGGGTGCCGGGGATTTCGGCGGCGAGCGGGGTCAACTCCTGGGCGACGGTGTCGAAGTAGGCGCTGCCGCCGGCGGTGACGATGGGGGTGGGGGTGCGGTAGCCGGGGGCGAGGCGGCGGTGCAGTTCGGCGAGGTCGCGCAGGTAGTCGCGGACGGTGGCGAGGGCGCGGTCGGAGGCGTCGTGGGCGAGGGCGCCTTCGTAGCCGCCGACGCCGGCCAGTCGGAGGGTGGGGGCGGCGTGCACGGCGGCGGCAACGTCGAGGGCGGCGGGGATGCCGCGGGCGCCGGTGCGGCCGCCGGGGCCGCCGAGCTCGACCAGGACTTCGACGGGGCGCTTCGCGCCGGCGGCGCGCAGGGCGGCGTCCATCTGCCGGGCGCTGTCGGCGGAGTCGACCCAGGAGGTGAAGGCGAACTCGGGGTCGCGGTCGAGTTCGGCGGCGAGCCAGGCGAGGCCGGCGGGGTCGAGCAGGGTGTTGGCGAGCAGCAGGCGCTGGACGCCGAAGGCGCGGGCGACGCGCAGTTGGGGCAGGTTGGCGAGGGTGATGGCGTGGGCGCCGGCGGCGAGTTGGGCCTGCCACAGGGCGGGGGCCATGGTGGTTTTGCCGTGCGGGGCGAGCAGGACGCCGGCGTTACGGCACCAGGCGGCCATGGTGCGCAGGTTGTGGTCGAGCGCGGCGGCGTCGAGGGTGAGCAGCGGGGTGCCGAGGGTGTCGAGGGTGGGGCCGGTGGCGAGCCAGTCGCGGACTGTGCGGCCCGAGGCGTCGGCGGGGACGGCTTTGAAGCGCCAGTCGAGTGTCTCGTCGGCGAGGGCTGCGACGGCGGCCGTGTCGATGCCGGGCCCGTGGGCGGGGTCCGCGAAGGAGTGGTGTCCGGTGTGCTGGTGTGCCGCCGCGTTGCTCATGGCTGTGCCTCCGTTCCGGTCCCGGCCCGCCGACGAGCTGGGATGTTGCAACATGTGCAACCTCTATTGCGCATGTTGGTGTTACGGTTCTAGCATTCACGCCGGACGGCGGTCAACGGACCGCGACGCGGCCCGTCCACCCTCCCACCAGGCACGCAGTACCGGGGCTCACCGCCGAGTACCGGTCACGCGGGCCGCTGTTGGCGGGAGCGGGGGCGTGGGCCCGAGGGTGAGGGAGCGGGATTGATGGCGGATCAGGACGGCGGGGCGGCGGTCGCCCGGGCGGTGTGCCTGGGTGAGTCGATGGCGGCGCTGCTGCCCGACCGGCCGGGACCGTTCGAGGCCGTCGGCGCGTTCCGGCCCTCGGTGGGCGGCGCCGAGTCCAATGTCGCCGCGGCGCTCGCCGGGCTCGGTGTGCCGACCGCCTGGATCAGCCGGGTCGGCGCGGACGGTTTCGGCCGCCGCCTCACCGGCGACCTGGCGGCAGCGGGCGTGGACGTCTCCGCCGTCGCCGTGGACCCGCACCGCCCGACCGGCGTGTACCTGAAGGAGACCGGCGGCTCCGCCCTCCCGCACGACCTCGGCGCGGGCCGCTCCCGCCTGCACTACTACCGCTCGGGTTCGGCCGCGTCCGCGCTCTCCCCCGCCCTGCTGGACGACCCGGCGGCCGCCGCGCTGCTGGACCGGGCGCCGCTGCTGCACCTGACGGGCATCACGCCCGCCCTCTCCGACGACTGCCTGGAACTGGTCCGCGCTCTGCTGGCCCGCCGCCGTCCGGGCCGGCTGGTCTCCTTCGACCTCAACTGGCGCCCCGTGCTGTGGCGCCGGCGCGACCCGTCGGTGCTGCCCGCCCTGCTGGACGCCGCCGATGTGCTGCTGCTCGGCGCGGACGAGGCCCAGGACGCGTTCGGCACCGGCGATCCGGCCGCACTGAGAAAGCGCTTTCCCTCTCCCTCCGTGCTCGTCGTCAAGGACGCCGGGCACCTCGTCACCGCGCTCGACCGGAACGGCGGCTCGGTCACCGAACCCGCGCTCGCCGTCGAGGTTGTCGAACCCACCGGCGCGGGCGACGCGTTCGCGGCCGGCTACCTCGCCGGGACCCTGCGCGGGCTCGACCAGCGTTCCCGGCTGCGGCTCGGCCACCTCGCGGCGGCCAGCGCGCTGACCGCGCCCACCGACCACGGCACCCTCCCGGACGCCCGCACGGTGGCCGCGCTGCTCGCCGCCGACGAACGGGACTGGGCGGCGACCCGCGTCTGCGCGTCCGGCATCGTCTCCCCCGCGCTCGCCGCGGACCCGACAGCGGCGACGGACGCCGGAGCCCGTAACCTCCCCGAAGCCCTCGAAACCCTCGGAACATCGGGACACCCATGAGTCAGACCGTCACCCGCGCCCTGCGCCTGCTCGCCGAACTCGGCGAGGGCGAACGCTCCCTGGACCAGCTGGCCGACCTGATCGGTGTGCACAAGACCACCGTGCTGCGGCTGCTGCAGACCATGGAGGAGGAACGGTTCGTCTACCGCGACGCCCAGTACCGCTACCACCTGGGCGCGGGCCTGTTCGCGCTGTCCACCCTCGCGCTGGAGCAGCGCGGCATCCGGCGCACCGCCGCACCGCACCTGGCGGAGCTGAACGCCGCGACCGGCCAGACCGTGCACCTGGCCGCGTACGAGGGCGGCGAGGTGGTCTACATCGACAAGTACGACTCGCGGCACCCGGTGCGGATGTACTCGCGGATCGGGCTGCGGGCCGCGCTGCACAACACGGCGGTGGCGAAGGTGCTACTGGCCGACCTGCCGCCGGTCGAACGCCGCCGGGTGGTGGACACCATCGAGTTCACCGTCCACACGCCCAACACCATCACCAGCCGGCCCGCCCTGCTCGCCGAACTGGAGCAGGTCGCCGCGCAGGGCTGGGCGCAGGACCACGCCGAGCACGAGGCGTTCATCAACTGCGTGGCCGCGCCGATCCGGGACGTCTCCGGCCGGGTGGTCGCCGCCGCGTCCATCTCCGTACCGGACGTCGTCCTCCCCTACGAGCAGGTCCTCGACCTGCTCCCCCAACTGCTCGCCTGTACCCGGGCGATCTCCGCCGACGCGGGCCTTCCCGCCCGCGGGAACCTTTCCTGACGCACCGTCAACTTCTCTTTGGAGCACCGCACATGAGCGACAAGACCGAGATCCGCACCGACGGCGCGCCCGCCCCGGCCTGGATGTTCTCGCAGGGCGTCCGCAAGGGCCCGATCCTCCAGGTCTCCGGCCAGGGTCCGCAGGACCCGGCCACCGGCGAGTACCTGCACCACGGTGACGTGAAGGCCCAGACCCGCCGCACCCTGGAGAACGTCAAGGCCATCGTCGAGGCCGGCGGCGCGACCATCGAGGACGTCGTGATGTTCCGCGTCTACCTCACCAAGCGCGCCGACTTCCCGCTGATGAACGAGGTCTACGCCGAGTTCATCGACGAGAACATCAAGCCGGGCGGCGTCAAGCCGTGCCGCACCACCATCTTCGTCGAACTCCCGCAGGAGCCGATGCTGGTGGAGATCGACGCCCAGGCCGTCGTCACCGACTGACACCGCCCCGCGCCGCCCCCGCGCCACCCACCGGGCTCCGACGGGTTCCCGCTCGGGCGGCGCGGGCGGCGCGGGCGGCCCCGGCTAGGCTGGTTGTGTCCGTATCGCGCCGGCCCCTGGAGTCCGCCATGCACGTCCTGATCCTCGGCGGCACCAGCGAGGCCCGCCGGCTGGCGGACGTGCTGGCCGCCGACCCGGCCCTGCGGGTGACCAGCTCGCTGGCCGGACGGGTGGCCCAACCGCGGCTGCCCGCCGGGGAGGTGCGGATCGGTGGCTTCGGTGGCCCGGCCGGCCTCGCCGTATGGCTGCGCACCCACCGGGTGGCCGCGCTGATCGACGCCACCCACCCGTTCGCCGAGACCATGAGCCGCAACGCGGCCCTGGCAGCCGCCGATACCGGCACCCCGCTGCTGGCGCTGCGCCGCCCCAGCTGGCTGCCGCAGGACGGCGACCACTGGCACCCCGTGCCCAACCTGGCCGCCGCGGCCGACGCCCTGCCCGCACTCGGCTCCCGGGTCTTCCTGACCACCGGCCGGCAGGGCATCGCCGCGTTCGCGCACCTCAACACCCTCTGGTTCCTGGCCCGTTCGGTCGAACCGCCGGCGCCCCCGATGCCCGCGTCCGTCGAAGTCCTGCTGGAACGCGGGCCGTTCACCCTCGACGGCGAACGCGAGCTGCTGCGGACGCACCGCATCGACGTGCTGGTCACCAAGGACAGCGGCAGCGCCGCAACCGCCCCCAAGCTGACCGCCGCCCGCGAACGCGGCCTGCCGGTGGTCGTCGTCCAGCGCCCGGCCGCCCCACAGGGCGTGCGGACCGCCCCGGACGTCGCCGGGGCGGTCAACTGGCTGCGCGAGCTGGTGAATTAGTCCTCCGGGTAGCGGCGCGGCGTCCACACCACTTCACGGTCGCCGCCGCGCTGCACCCACTGCGTCTGGGTGGAGCCGATCAGCAGCAGGGTGCGCATGTCGACCTCGGCGGGGTCGAGTTCGGCCAGCGCGACGGTGCGCACCCGCTCGGTGGGGCCACCCACGTCCCGGGCCATCACCACCGGCGTCGCCGGGTCGCGGTACTCCAACAGCAGATCACGCGCCGAACCCACCTGCGTGGTACGGGACTTGGACCCGGGGTTGTACAGCGCGAGCACCAGGTCGGCCTCGGCCGCGGCACGCAGCCGGCGGGCGATCACCTCCCAGGGCTTGAGCCGGTCGGAGAGCGAGATCACCGCGTAGTCGTGGCCGAGCGGCGCACCGGCACGGGACGCGGCGGCGTGCGCGGCCGTCATCCCGGGCAGCACCCGCACGGCGACGTCCCGGTACGGGTCCTGGCAGGCGGCCTCCAGCACGGCGGTGGCCATCGCGAACACGCCCGGGTCGCCCGACGAGACGACCGCGACCCGGCGGCCGCGACGCGCCAACTCCAGGGCGAATTCGGCCCGCACACCCTCGACCTTGTTGTCGGACCCGTGCCGCACCTGCCCCGCCCGGACCGGCACCCGGTCCAGGTACGTGGTGTAGCCGACCAGGTCCGTCGCGTTGGCGAGCGCCCCACGCGCCTCGGGCGTCAGCCACAGCGGCCCCGCCGGGCCGGTCCCGACCACCACGACCTCACCCAACGCCGGTTCGCCGTCGGGGAGTTCCCCTCCCTCTACCGCCAGCGCCTCGAAGGGCTTGCCGTCGGAGTCGAGCGCGGCGACCCGGCTGGGCAGGACGGCGACCGAGAAGTACGGCACGCTGTCGGCCTCGATCTCGGCGAGCCGACCGGTGCGCTCACCTTCCATGGTGGCGCGCTCGACATACCGCGCCTCGTCCAGCCGCCCGGCCCGCTCCAGGGCGCGGCGCACGGCGGGGAAGGTACGGCCGAGTTTCATGATGACGGCCGAGTCGGTGCCGGCGAGGCGCGCCGTCAACTCCTCCTCCGGCAGGGTGCCCGGGATGACCGTCAGGACCTCTTCGGCCTCCACCAGCGGGGTGCCGAGGCGAGCGGCGGCAGCACTGATGGAGGTGACGCCCGGCACCACCTCGGTGGGGTAGCGGTGCGCGAGGCGCTTGTGCATGTGCTGGTAGGAACCGTAGAACAGCGGGTCGCCCTCGGCGAGGACGACCACCATCCGCCCGGCGTCGAGGTGCGCGGCGAGCCGGTCGGACGCCTCCTGGTAGAAGTCGTCCAACGCGCCCCGGTACCCGCCGGGGTGGTCGGTGGTCTCCACGGTGACGGGGTACATCAGCTGCTCTTCTATCTGACCACCCGTCAGATAGCGCTCCGCGATGGCCCGGGCGTGCGAACGTCCGTGCCGCGCACAGTGGTAGGCGATGACGTCGGCCCGGCCGATGAGTTCGGCGGCGCGCACCGTGATCAGCGACGGATCACCCGGCCCGACGCCGACGCCGTACAGCCGCCCGGCCGCCGACGCCCCGGCCGCCGACTGCCCGACCCCGTCGATTTCCTGACGCTCAGTCATTCCTGTTCGCTCGCAATCGCGTTGATCGCGGCAGCGGCGATCGCGCTGCCGCCCCGGCGGCCCCGGACCACCAGGTGTTCCAGTGCGGCCGGGTGTTCGGCCAGGGCCTGCTTGGACTCGGCGGCGCCGATGAAGCCGACCGGGACGCCGATCACGGCGGCGGGCCGGGGCGCGCCGGCCTCGATCAGCTCCAGCAGCCGGAACAGCGAGGTCGGCGCGTTGCCGACGGCAACCACGGCGCCCTCCAACCGGGGCAGCCAGAGTTCCATCGCGGCGGCACTGCGGGTGGTGCCCATGGCGCGGGCGAGTTCGGGCACCGACGGGTCGGTGAGGGTGCAGATCACCTCGTTGTCGGCGGGCAGCCGCTTGCGGGTCACGCCACTGGCAACCATGTTGACGTCGCAGAGGATCGGCGCCCCGGCATGCAGGGCACGCCTGGCGTCGGCGACCACGTTCGGCGACCACAGCAGGTCCTCGACCAGGTCGGTCATGCCGCAGGCATGAATCATCCGCACCGCGACCTGGGCCACATCGGCAGGCAGCGCGGCGAGGTCGGCCTCGGCGCGGATGGTGGCGAAGGACTGGCGGTAGATGGATGCGCCGTCCTTCTCGTAGTCGATCATTCGGTCCTCCGCCATTCGGCATTGCGCGCCTCGGCGACTGCCTCGGCGATGTCGTTCTCGGTGCTGTTGCGCTCGGTGCTGTGGTTCTCGGTGCTGTCGTTCTCGGCGCTGTCGTTCTCGGCGCTGCGGTTCTCGGCGCCGTTGCGCTCGGCGCTGTTGCGCTCGGTGCTGTCGTTCTCGGCGCTGTGGTTCTCGGCGCCGTTGCGCCCGGTGCCGTTGCACCCGATGCCGTTCTGCCCGGTTCTGTCGTTTTTGGTGCTGTTTTTGTCGCCGGTGTTGCAGCCCGCCGAGTTGATCCCTGCGCGGATTATCTCCGCGTAGATGTTCTCCTCGGCGCCACCCCCCGCACCCCCCCTCCCACCGGACCCGATACCCGCACGGACAATCTCGGCGCCGTCACCCCCCGCACCCCGACCGACCTCGCGGGCCCGCCCGTCCACGGCGACCCGGTATCCGGTCGCGGTGGCCAGCACGTCGACCCAGCGACCGGCCGGGTGTCCGCAGCGCCGTTCGCACCCGGACCAGTGAACGGGCAGCCCCACAGCAGGAACGGCGGCTATCGCGCGCACGGCCTGCGCGCGAACGTCGGCAAGCGCTTTCCCGCAACCGGGCAGACCGGTGCAGGCGCTGACGCCCTCCCAGGGGCCGCCGGACTCTACCCGGAAGCCCGCGTCGGCGAGGCGTGGCAACCAGTCGGCACCGGCTCCGGGCACCACGACGCCCCGCCAAGGCGTGAGCCGCACGCTCGCGCCGCCGCCGCACCCCTCCCCCGCCGACGCCAGCGCGTCCGCCAGCAGTCGCCACTGCCCACTGGTCGCACGGCCGAACCGCAGCCCGACCGACACCCCGCCACCGCGACCGCCACCACCGCCACCGTCGACCACCCCGCCCCCACCGCCACCGCCACCGCCACCGCCGGGGATCGCACCCAGCACCGGTCGCTCCCCCGTGAATCGCGGCAGCGGCACGTCGCCGGCGGGCAGTTCGGACTGCACTTCGCGCAGGTGCCAGGCACGGCCGGCGGCCAGGTCGAGGAAGTGGCGGGCGGCGTCGAGGGCGGCGGGGACGGGGTGGTCGACGGTGGAGGCGTGGTCGGCGCGGCCGAGGCGCAGCAGGGCGCGGCCGTCGCCAATTGCGATCAAGGTCACATCGGCGTCGAGGGCGGCGGTGTCGCCGCGGCCGTCGTCGAGGGCGAACAGGAACTTGCCGGAGAGTCGGGCGGCCCAGGGTGCGGCGCACAGGGCGGCGTCCAACTCTCGCACCCAGTACGGGAGATCGACGCCCGGGGCGCCGCGGCCGTCGAGGCCGGCGAGCGGGGAGGCGGCGATGTTGCGGACGCGTTCGTGGGTGTCGGAGGGCAACAGGCCGACGGAGCGGAGCCGTTCGGCGAGGTCGGTGGCGCACTGTTCGCGCAGGCCGCGCAGCTGGAGGTTGCCGCGGGAGGTGATCTCGACTTCGCCGTCGCCCAGCGCGTCGGCCGCGTCGGCCAGGGCGAGTAGCTGATGGTACGTCAAGTAGCCGCCGGGGAGGCGGAGTCGTGCGAGTTGGCCGTCCTCGGCGGGGTGCAGGCGGAGCGCGCCGGGGCAGGCGTCGGCGCGGCCTCGGTCGGGCCCGACGAAGGGTGCCGCAAGGGCGTCGGGTGTGGGTGGCATGGCGGCGAGCATACCCATGGCCGCGATTCGCGCCACCGCCCCGACCACCGCCCCGACCAGCAGCCCGGCCACCACCCGAGTGGCAGCCCCAACCGTCCCCCGGAGCTCGCCCGAAGGTTCCGCGCCAGGGTCAAATCCCCAGTTCAGCGCGGGTTCCCGGGGGCGGAACCGGTGGGGCGTCGCAGGTCACACTCCCGCCGATGGGCCATCAACCCGTACGATGCTGGGCGGGCACCTCTCGGGGTGTCCGCTGCCAGCGACGGCACAGCGGAGGAAGTCCGGTGAGAATCCGGTGCGGTCCCGCCACTGTGACCGCGGCTCAGTGAGCCGTGGGAGCCAGGAACTCCGGCCGTCCTCCACTGCCCGGGGCGAGGACCCCGAGGAAGGTCCGTGCCATGCGCTGCCGCATGCCCGCATCCCGGCGGGTGCCTGTGGGCTCTGTCCCCATCGGGGCATCCACCGGGGCATCCACCGGGCCGTCGTCCGTTGCGACGTCCCCCGGGCCGTCCGTTGCGACGTCCACCGGGCTGTCCATCGCGCCGCCCGCCGGGCCGTTCCGCGTCCTCGACCGCACCTGTGCTCCCACCACCGGGTTGACCGGGTTGACCGGGTTGTCCCCGCTGTTCGAGATGCCCGGGAGGGCTTTCGCATGATCCTGTTGCTGTCCACGTCGGACACGGACCTGCTGAGTGCCCGGGCGTCGAGCGGGCCGGTGCGGTTCCGTTGGGGCAATCCGGCGCGCCTGGATCCCGCCGAGCTGCCTGCCCTGCTGGAGGGTGTGGAGCTGGTGGTGGTGCGTCTGCTGGGTGGGCGTCGGGCCTGGCAGGAGGGGCTGGACGTGCTGCTCGCGGGGCCGCGTCCGGTGGTGGTGCTGACGGGTGAGCAGGCGCCAGACGCGCAGTTGATGGAGTTGTCGACGGTGCCGGCGGGCATCGCGGCGGAGGCGCACGCGTACTTGGCGCACGGTGGTCCGGAGAACCTGGCGGAGCTGGGTGCGTTCCTGTCGGACACGGTGCTGCTGACGGGTCACGGGTTCGCGCCGCCGGCCTCGGCCCCGTCCTGGGGTCCGCTGGAGCGCACCGCCCGCACCTCGGAGGGCCCTTCCGTCGCGGTGCTGTACTACCGGGCGCACCACATGAGCGGCAACACGGCGTTCGTGGAGACGCTCTGCCGGGCGATCGAGGACGAGGGTGCGCAGGCCCGCGCGTACTTCTGCGCGTCGCTGCGCGGTGCGGAGCCGGAGCTGCTGGCGGAGCTGGGCGCGGCCGACGTGATCGTGACGACGGTGCTGGCGGCGGGCGGCACCCGGCCGGCCGACGCGCAGGCGGGCGGGGACGAAGAGGCTTGGGACGCCGGGGAGTTGGCGGCGTTGGACCGGCCGATCCTGCAGGCGCTGTGCCTGACCTGGTCGCGGGCGCAGTGGGCGGGCAGTGACGACGGGCTGTCTCCGTTGGACACGGCGACGCAGGTGGCGGTGCCGGAGTTCGACGGTCGGCTGATCACTGTTCCGTTCTCGTTCAAGGAGGTCGACGAGGACGGGCTTACGGTGTACGCAGCGGACCCGGAGCGTGCGTCGCGGGTCGCCGGGATCGCGGTGCGGCATGCGCGGCTGCGGCACACTCCGGCGTCCGAGCGGCGCCTCGCGCTCGTTCTGTCCGCTTATCCGACCAAGCATGCGCGGGTCGGCAACGCGGTCGGCCTGGACACCCCGGCCTCGGCGATCCGGCTGCTGGAGCGGCTGCGCGCGGAGGGCATGGACCTGGGCGACAGCCTGCCGGGTCTGGACACCGGGACCGGGCACGGCCACGACGGCGACGCGCTGATCCACGCGCTGATCGAGGCGGGCGGCTACGACCAGGCGTGGCTGACGGAGGACCAGCTGTCCCGCAACCCGGTGCGCATCCCGGCCGCCGACTACCGGCGCTGGTACGCCACGCTCCCGGCGGCGCTGCGCGAGCAGGTGGAGGAGCACTGGGGTCCGGCGCCGGGCGAGCTGTATGTCGACCGGTCGCAGAACCCGGACGGCGACATCGTGCTGGCCGGTCTCCGGTCGGGCAATCTGCTGGTGCTGATCCAGCCGCCGCGCGGGTTCGGCGAGAACCCGGTGGCGATCTACCACGACCCGGACCTGCCGCCGAGCCACCACTACTTGGCGGCGTACCGCTGGATCGCGGCGGCGCAGCAGGACGGCGGGTTCGGTGCGCACGCGGTGGTGCACCTGGGCAAGCACGGCAATCTGGAGTGGTTGCCGGGCAAGACGGCGGCACTGTCGGCGGAGTGCGGTCCGGACGCCGCCCTCGGCGATCTGCCGCTCGTGTACCCGTTCCTGGTGAACGATCCGGGTGAGGGTACGCAGGCGAAGCGCCGGGCGCACGCGACGCTGGTCGATCATCTGGTGCCGCCGATGGCGCGGGCCGATTCGTACGGTGACATCGCGCGTCTTGAGCAACTGCTGGACGAGCATTCGAACATCGCGGCGATGGACCCGGCGAAGCTGCCGGCGATCCGGGCGCAGATCTGGACGTTGATCCAGGCCGCGAAGCTGGACCACGACCTGGGGTTGGCGGAGCGGCCGGAGGACGACGGCTTCGACGACTTCCTGCTGCACGTGGACGGTTGGCTGTGCGAGGTGAAGGACGCGCAGATCCGTGACGGTCTGCACGTGCTCGGCCAGGCTCCGCGCGGTACGGACCGGGTCAACATCGTGCTGGCGATCCTGCGGGCGCGGCAGATCTGGGGCGGCGTGCGTGCGCTGCCGGGTCTGCGCGAGGCGCTGGGTCTGGACGAGGCGGCGCTGACGCTGGGGGCGACGGACGCGGCCGAGGCGCAGGCGCGGGCGCTGGTGGAGGCGATGGAGGCGGAGGACTGGAACCCGGCGGCCGTCGCGAAGGTCGCGGCAGGCCTGCCGCCGGCGGTCTCCGAGGTGCTGGCGTTCGCGGCGGCGCAGCTGGTGCCCCGACTCGCCGCGACCACGGACGAGTTGGACGCGGTGCTGCACGCGCTGCAGGGCGGGTTCGTTCCGGCGGGGCCGTCGGGGTCGCCGTTGCGCGGGCTGGTCAATGTGCTGCCGACGGGGCGGAACTTCTACTCGGTGGACCCGAAGGCGGTGCCGAGCCGGCTCGCCTGGGAGACCGGGCAAGCGCTTTCCGCCTCCCTGATCGAACGCTACCGGGCCGACAACGACGGGCAGTTCCCGCCGTCGGTGGGCCTTTCGCTGTGGGGCACCTCGGCGATGCGCACGGCCGGTGACGACATCGCCGAGGCGCTGGCGCTGCTCGGCGTCCGCCCGGTGTGGGACGACGCCTCGCGCCGGGTGACGGGTCTGGAGGCGATTCCGCTCGCCGAGTTGGGCCGTCCCCGGATCGATGTGACGCTGCGTATTTCGGGGTTCTTCCGCGACGCGTTCCCGCACGTGGTGGCGCTGTTGGACGACGCGGTGCGGCTGGCGGCCGGCCAGGAGGAGCCCGCCGAGCAGAACTTCGTCCGGGCGCACGTGCAGGCGGACCTGGCCGAGCACGGTGACGAACGCCGGGCCACCGTCCGGGTGTTCGGCTCGCGTCCGGGCACCTACGGCGCGGGTCTGCTGCAGCTGATCGACAGCCGGGACTGGCGCACGGACGCTGACCTGGCCGAGGTGTACACGGTGTGGGGCGGTTACGCGTACGGGCGGGGGCTGGACGGGCGCCCGGCCCGGGAGGAGATGGAAAGCGCTTACCGCCGGATCACGGTGGCGGCGAAGAACACCGACACCCGCGAGCACGACATCGCCGACTCCGACGACTACTTCCAGTACCACGGCGGCATGGTGGCCACCGTGCGCGCGCTGACGGGCAGCAGCCCGGCGGCGTACATCGGCGACTCGACCCGCCCGGAGACGGTGCGCACCCGCACCCTCACCGAGGAGGCGGCCCGGGTGTTCCGGGCGCGGGTGGTGAACCCGCGCTGGCTGGAGGCGATGCGCCGGCACGGCTACAAGGGCGCGTTCGAGATGGCCGCGACGGTGGACTACCTGTTCGGCTACGACGCCACCACCGGCGTGGTCGCTGACTGGATGTACGAGAAGCTCACCGAGGAGTACGTCCTCGACCCGGTCAACCGCGAGTTCTTCGCCGAGGCCAACCCGTGGGCCCTGCACGGCATTTCGGAGCGTCTGCTGGAGGCCGCCGAGCGCGGCCTGTGGGCGGAGCCGGACCCGGCGCTGCTGGCGGAGCTGCGGCAGGTCTTCCTGGAGACCGAGGGCGACCTGGAAGGCGAATGACCCGGGCCGGGGCAGTGAACACCGGGCCCGCGTGGTGAACGCCGGACGGCACCTCGGACGACACTGACATGTCGGTGATCGAATAGGGGTGCCTTCCACCCCGCCCGGGCGGACAATTTCCACATGAGCCTGCGAATCGCCCTCACCCGCCCGGCGCGCTACGGCGCGCTGGCCGCGGGCGCGCTGCCCGTCCTGACGTTCCCGGGCGCCGGCCTGGCCGTGCTGGCCTGGGTGGCGCTGGTGCCGGGGCTGTTGCTGATGCGGGCGGCGGGCGGGGCGCGCGAGGCGGCGGTGCGCGGCTGGTGGTTCGGCGCGGGGTTCATCCTGACGGCGATGTACTGGCTGATCCCGTCGATCGGCCCGGCGCTGCCGCTGCTGGCGGTGGTGTTCGGGGTGTTGCAGGCGCCGGTGGGTCTGGCCGTGTGGTGGTTGCTGCACGGCGAGTTGACGCCGGGCCGGTCGGCGGCGGCGCTGGTGGTGGTGCCCGCGGTCTGGGTGAGTGCCGAGTTCGCCCGGTCCTGGCATGCGCTGGGCGGGCCGTGGGCGTTGCTGGGCGCGTCGCAGTGGGAGCATCCGGCGGTGCTCGGCCTGGCCTCGATCGGCGGGGTGTGGCTGGTGAGCTGGGCGCTGGTCACCGTCAACACCGCATTGACGATTGTGGTGCTGGCCCGCAGCGTGTGGCCACGGCTGCTGGCGGGCGCGACGGCGCTGGTGTCGGTGCTGGCGGGTCCGTTGGCGTTCGCCGCGCAGGCCGCGCCGGCCTCGCGCGGTTCGGCGTCGGTGGCGCTGGTGCAGGCGGGCCAGACGCCGGACGAGCAGGCCCGGTTGGAGGCGAACATCCGGATCACCCGGTCGCTGGCGGGCCGGCCCGTGGACCTGGTGGTGTGGGGCGAGAGTTCGACCACCGCCGACCTGGACCGGGGCAGCGCGACGCTGAACCGGCTGACGGCGCTGTCCGCCTCGACGGGCGCGCAGCTGATGGTCGGCGAGGACGCCCGGAAGGCGGACGGCCGGATCTCCAAGGACGCGGTACTGATCGACCCTTCGGGCATCGTGGCCCGCTACCGGAAGATCCGGCTGGTGCCGTTCGGCGAGTACATTCCGCTGCGCCCGCTGCTGGGTTGGATCGCGGGGGTGAGCTCGGCGGCGGGCGAGAACCGGGCGCCGGGCCACTCGCTGCACCTCCTGCCGGTGGTGGGCCGGGACGGCCGTCCGCTGCCGGTCGGCGCGCTGATCTGCTTCGAGTCGGCGTTCCCGGACATGTCGCGCAGCGTGTCCCGGGAGGGCGCCGAGCTGATCGTCTACCAGTCGGCGACCTCGACCTTCCAGTCCACCTGGGCCCCGGCGCAGCACGCCTCACTGGGCGCGATCCGGGCGGCCGAGACCGGCCGGCCGGTGGTGCAGGCGGCGTTGACGGGCGAGTCGGTGGCGTACGACGCGCAGGGCCGACGGCTGGCGCTCCTGACCACGGCCGAGTCGGGGGTGGTGACGGTGCGGGTGTCGCCGGCCGATCCGACGGCCCGGACGTGGTACGTCCGCCTCGGCGACTGGGTGCCGCTGTCGGCGCTGGTGGTGACGGCGGCGGCCGGGGCGGCGGGCGCGCTGCCCCGGCTGCGCGAGCGCCGTCGCCGGGGCGAGCCGACCGCGCCCTCGCCGGACCTGCCGTCGGCCAGGGTCTGAACTCCCTTGCCGCGCAACACAGTCGGGACCGCTGCGCGAACTCCCCTCCCTCACCGGCGAATCGGCCACAACTCCCGCCCCTCACCGGCGAACCGGCCACAACTCCCGTCCCTCACCGGCGAACCGGCGAACCGGCCACAACTCCCGCGCCCCGCAGGCAGGTCGACCCGCCCCGACCTCAACTCTCCGGGTAGGCCACGTGGATGCCGAACACCGCGCCCTGCGGGTCGCGCAGCACGGCGAGGCGCGGGCCGTCGGGGACGTCGGTGGGTGGCAGCGTGACGGTGGCGCCGAGCAGCGCGGCGCGTTCCGCGCTGAGGTCGACGTCGGCGACCGCGAAGTACGGCATCCAGTAGGGCGGGACTTCGGCCGGGAACTGGTCGGCCATGTCCATCATTCCGCCGAAGTCCCGTCCGCCCAGGCCGAATTGGGCGTACATCTCGCCGATGGTGACGCTCCAGCCGAACACCAGGGGGTAGAACTCGGTGGCGCCTTTCGGGTCGCGGGTGGCGAGTTCCACCCAGCCGAGCGCGCCAGGTTCGTTCATCACGTCGCAGCCGCGCAGGGTCAGGGGCTGCCAGCCGCAGAAGACCGCGCCGCCGGGGTCGCGGGCGACGATGAACCGGCCCCAGTCGAAGGCGTCCCTCGGCGGGACGATCAGGCTGCCGCCGCCGGCGGTGATCTTCTCGGCGGTGGCGTCGACGTCGGGGCTGTAGAAGCTGATGTTCCACGCGGTGGGCTGTTCGGGCTTCGCCAACCCGACCAGTCCGGCGACGAGTTGGTCGCCGGCGTAGAGCCGGGTGTAGCCCATCGCCTTCTCGACGGGGATGGGTTCGGTGCGCCAGCCGAACAGTTCGTGGTAGAAGGTCCGGGCCGCGATGGGGTCCTTGGTGGACAGTTCGACCCAGCAGGGCGCTCCGGGTGTCAACTCGGTGATTTTCACGGGCGGTTCATCTCCAGGATCAGCTTGCCGCGGGCGTGCCCGGACTCGACCTCTGCGATGGCTTCGGCGGCGCGCTCCAGCGGGTACCTGGCGCTGATCTGCGCGTCGAGTGCCCCGTCGGCGACCATTTCGGCGAGGACGGTGAGCACGGTCGCGGTGCCGTCGCGTCGTACGTACGCGCCGCCGAGCTCTTCGGCGGTGGCGCGGTCGGCGGTGGACACCAGCCGTCCGGGCCGGCGCAGTGCCCCGGCGACGTCGCGGACGGCGGCTCCGCCGACCAGGTCGAGGATCGCGTCCACACCGTGGGGGGCGGCTTCGCGGAGCCGTTCGGCGACGCCGTCGCCGTAGCGGACGGGTGTTCCGCCGAGGGTGCGGACGTGGTCGGCGCTGGCGGCGCCGGCGGTGCCGAGGACGGTGATGCCGCGGGCGCGGGCGATCTGGGTGGCGGCGCTGCCGACGCCGCCGGAGATGCCGACGATGAGCAGGGTCTCGCCGGGCACCAGGTCGAGTTGCTGGAGCGCGTCGTACGCGGTGGCGGCGGCGACGGGCAGTGCGGCGGCCTGGTCGAAGCCGACGGCGGCGGGTTTGCGGGCGGTGGCGCGGGCGGACAGCAGCACCTGTTCGGCGAACGCCCCGGCGGGCGCGATGCCGAAGACCTCGTCGCCGACGGCGAACCCGTTGACCTCCTCCCCCACGGCGGTGACCACGCCCGCGGCTTCGCTGCCCATCACCAGCGGCGGTTCGGCGGCCGTCCCGAACCAGCCTTCGCGTTTCTTCCAGTCGGCCGGGTTGACGCCGGCCGCTCTGACCTCGATCCGCACCCCGCCGGGGCCGGGTTCGGGCAGCGGCCGGTCCAGGAACGTCTGCTGCTCCGGCCCGCCGTACGCGACGAACCCGAATGCCTTCACCATCTCGTCCCGCCTCTTCCTGCTCTCCGGTTCCGCCCCGACGCCCCTCAGCTTGCCGGGGTACCGGCCGGTAGCAAGGGGCGGGTGGGCCGAACGGGAGCGCGGAACCCCCGGCGGGAACTCAGGTGTCGCTGTCGGAGCCGGGTGCGGGTTCGGTCCCGGCGGCGTACTCCCGCCCGAGGACGAAAGGCCGGGGCACGCCGTCGGGTGCGTGCCTGCGGTCGACGCCGTCCGGGCCGGTCCCGGCCTCGAGGGCGATCTCGGCCGCGCGTTCCGGGTCGCCCTCGGCGATCCGGCGGGCGATCTCGGCGGGCCGTACGGGGCGGCCGAAGTGCCAGCCCTGGGCGAGGTCGCAGCCCATCAGCCGCAGCCGTTCGGCGTCGGCGCGGCTCTCCACGCCTTCGGCGGTGACGGACAGGCCGAGGGTGTGGGCGAGCGAGACCAGGCCGCTGACGATGCGCCAGCCGAGATGGGTGTCCTTGGCGGGGTCGTGCAGGTCGCCGACGAACGACCCGGCGATCTTCAGGTTGGACACCGGCAGGTCGCGCAGGTAGGCGAGGTTGGACCAGCCGGTGCCGAAGTCGTCGACGGCCAGCGAGACGCCCATGTCGACGAGGGCGTGCAGGGCCTTGAGGGCTTCGTCCTCGGGGCCGACCACGGTGGATTCGGTGATCTCGAGTTGCAGCATGGACGGGTCGAGCCCGGTGTTGCGCAGGATCCGGTCGATGTCGGCGACGAGGCCGGCGTTGCGGGCCTGCCGGACGGCCAGGTTGACGCTCAGCTTGGGTGCCCGGTCGCCGAATCTGGCGACCCAGTCGGCGGCCTGTTCGCAGGCCTGTTCCAGCACCCAGCGGCCGAGCGGCATGATCAGCCCGGTCTCCTCGGCGACGCCGACGAACTTCTCGGGGCCGATCACGCCGTGTTCCGGGTCGCGCCAGCGCACCAGTGCCTCGACGCCGGTCATCGCGCCGGTGGAGAGGTCGATCATCGGCTGGTAGTCGATGAAGAACTCGCCGCGGTCGAGCGCGGCGGGCATGCGCACCGATACGGCGTATCGGCTGACGGCGCGCGCGTTCTCCTTCGGGTCGAACAGCGTCCAGCGGCCGCGTCCGGCTTCCTTGGCGCGGTACAGCGTCAGGTCGGCGGCGCGGACGGCGGCGCCGGGGGTGGTGCTGGAGATCCGGCGTTCGAGGACGCCGACGCTGGCGCCGACGGCAAGCCGGTGGTCGCCGATCACCACGGGCTTGGTGAGCGCGGCGAGGACGGTCTTGGCGGCGGCGACGGCTTCCTGTTCGCCGCGGCAGTTCTCCAGCAGGACGACGAACTCGTCGCCGCCGAGCCGGGCCACCATGTGTCCGAGCGGGCTGAGCGCGGACTCCAGGCGGCCGGCGACCACGGTGAGCAGCTGGTCGCCCATGTCGTGGCCGAGGCTGTCGTTGACGACCTTGAAACCGTCCAGGTCGACGTAGCACAGGCCGAAACGTTCGTCCGGCTCGGGCGATTCGAAGAGCCGCTCCAGCCGTTCGAAGAACGCCGCGCGGTTGGGCAGGCCGGTCAGCGGGTCGTGGGTGGCCTGGTGGCGCAGGCGTTCCTGGAGCCGGTAGCGGTCGGTGACGTCCTCCAGCATCGCGACCTGGTACAGCGGCGAGCCGTCGTCGTCGCGGATCAGCGAGACCGTGAGGTGCGTCCAGACCACTTCGCCGTCGCGCCGGTAGTACGGCTTGTCGAACTGGAAGTACTCGCGCTTGCCGCTGATCAGTTCCTCGTAGGCCTCCCACACGCCGGGGGTGTCCTCGGGGTGCATCAGGTCGTTGACGCGGACGCCCTGCATGTCCTCGGGGCCGCCGCCGAAGATCTCGCCGAGGGCCCGGTTGACGGCGAGGATGTTGCCATCGGTGTCGCCGAGGCCGATGCCGATCGCCGCGGATTCGAACAGAGCGCGGAAGCGTGCCTCGGAAACCCGCAGCGCCTTCTCCACCTCCTGCCGGGCGGTGTCGGCGGCCAGCCGGATCGCCTCCTGCTCGTTCAGGGTGCGTTCGCGCAGAGCGGCCGCCCAGCCGGCCGCGAAAGCGCCCGACAGGGCGGGGCCGCGGCCGTCGGGGACGGGCTGGGTCTGGATCAACTGAACGGCGTCGGACAGCAGTTGGGGATCGGTGAAGTGGTTGTCGATCAGCAGGGCGCCGACCTGCCCGGCAAGCTCCGGGCGGAACGGGCGTTCCAGGGCGGCGCGGCGCAGCAGGTCGGCGGTCCGCGCGATCAGCGGGTTGAGGACGCCGGGGCGCACCGCCGCGCCGTGTCCGGTGCGCAGCATGGCGGCCCAGGCGGTGCGGAACCCGTGGTCGGGAGCGGCCGCCTCGTTCATGACAGGCGTCCGACGCCGGCCATCCCGGTGATCCGCTCGGGGTGCGGGTCGACGGCGTCGGCGTCGTCGGGGCGCCACTGGGACAGGTAGACCACCCCTGGTTCGACCAGGTCGAAGCCGTCGAAGAAGGAGGTGATCCGTTCGCGGCTGCGCATGGTGAGCGGGGTGGGGGTGGCGCGGTACAGGTCCTGGTGGGATTCGGCCTTGTCGGGGCGGCCGTCGAGGGAGGCGTGCGAGAGGATCAGCGCGCTGCCGCTGGGGAGGGCTTCGCGGAGTTTGGCGAGGATCTTCTCGGGCTCGTCGTCGTCGGTGACGAAGTGCATCACGGCGTTGAGGATGACGGCGACGGGTTCGCCGGGGGCGAGCAGCTCTTCGACCTCGGGGCGGGAGAGCAGGTCCTCGGTGTTGCGCAGGTCGGCGTCGACGACCTGGCACAGGGGGTCGTCGGCGAGGATCAAGCGGCTGTGGGCGACGGCGACCGGGTCCATGTCGATGTAGACGACGCGGGCGTCGGGCTGGTACTCGCGGGCCACTTCGTGGACGGCGCCGAAGGTGGGGATGCCGGAGCCGATGTCGAGGAAGCGGCTGATGCCTTCGGCTGCGACGTACTGGGTGGCGCGGTGCAGGAAGGCGCGGTTGGCCCGCATGATCTTGGGCAGGTCCGGCCAGAGTTCCATGGCCTTGCGCGCCATCCGCCGGTCGACCTCGAAGTTGTGCGAACCGCCGAGGTAGTAGTCGTAGACCCGGGCGGCATTGGGCTTGTCGAGGTCGGTCCCCGCAGGCACCCAGTTCGGACGCGCCATGACGGCACCCCTTCCGGCGGGCAATCGGTCGAAAAATGGCAACAGGACATAAAGATCTTCCTACACTTCGGATCCCCTCGGCAAGCGGCGTCGTCCGACCGGGCGTAGCGATCACCGCTGGCCGCAGGGCATCGACGGCCGCCGGTCCCGGCCACGAGGCAGCCGCCTGCCGGCGGGGCCTGC